>CAXBKL010000072.1:0-17528 GCA_963976125.1 uncultured Sulfitobacter sp.
AACGACACACAGCCGCCCCCGCCCGCGCCGGAACGGATGTAGACTTTGCACAGGTCGAGAAATTTCATCGGTTTGGCCTTTCGGGCGGCTTACAGCTTGCGGCTATAGGTCCATGTGGGTACGGCAGCATCACGCGCCAGACAATAGGTTTCCGCATCTCCCAGATAGACAAATCCCACATTGGTCAGCACTTTGGCCGAGGCAGGGTTGTCATGGAACACGGAGGCAAAGATGGCAGCGTTGTCCTGCGGATTGGCATCCACCAGCGCGGCAACCGCCTCAGAGGCCACATGGGTGTTCCAGAACGCCGGTGCCACCCAATAGCCGACCTCGGATTGGGCGCGGTCGAGGCGGGTCAGCGATATGACACCCATGACTTCGGCCCAGCCAGATTTCATGCCATCCATGACCCAGACGTCCTCATCGCGCGGATCGGCCATGGCGCGGTTGATGAAGGCCTCAATCACGCCGGGCGGCAGGGGGTGGGGGATGGATGTTGTGGTCATGGCCACACGGGGGTCCGCCGCGTACATCTCGATCAGGCCCAGATCGGACCGGCGCAGCGGGCGCAGGTCAAATCGGGTTGTTTCGATCACCGGTTGATTGATGATGGATTGCATTTGCATTGTCATGTTCCTCCTCCGAACATGGGTTACACCGTCTGCCCTGAAAAAAGGACAAACAGGACCGAGGCGACGGTCAGCGCCGCCAGGGTCCACATCAGATAGGGTTCCACAGCCGTTCCCGCCAGTGTTCTGGCAATGCGATCACCGGCAAGTGTCCAGATCGGATGCAGGATCACCTGGCAGCTCAGCAAGACCGCGGCAATGGTGGCGGTCGCAGTCAGGATCGCGGTGCCGGGGGCGACAAAATTGGTAAAGCCGCCGACGATCATCGCCCAGGCCTTGGGGTTGAGCGGGTGCACGATCAGACCGGCCATGAACCCCGGTGCCTGGTCGGGGCCGTGCCCCTGCCCCAGACGCAGGTTTGCAACCTTCCATGCCAGCCAGATGATATAGGCCGCCGACAGGTATTTCAGCGTCTGAAACACCCAAGGGGCGCGGTCCGCCAATTCCATCAGTCCAAACCCGATGGGCCAGATGATCAGCTGTTTGCCCAGGGCCACACCCGCCACAAACGGCAGCGCCGCGCGAAAACCATATCGCGCACCCGTGGCCAGCAGCGCCATATTGGCCGGGCCCGGCGTGCCGACCTGGCTGGCGGCGAAGATGGCGAGAGGAAGGATGGCGATGCTCATGCGGCCCCCACGACGGTGCGGCCCGGCGCCAGCAGCCCCGCCAGATCGCCCATGCAGGGCGTGCACAGGCGCACAGGGTCGTTGTCCAGAGCAGTCAGGTCAGTTTGGCTCATGGCACCGCTCCTTTCCGGGTCGGGGTGTCAGGGGATCGTGAATTGCCCAAAAGAAAAGGGACCGGCGTTTCCGCCGATCCCTGAAATTTTTTCAAACCTTGCGGGTACGGCTTACTCAGCGGCCTCCGCCACCGGGAGAACGGAAATGAATGTACGGTTTTTCAGGCCCTTGTGGAACTGAACCGACCCATCCACTGTTGCAAAGATCGTGTGATCCTTGCCCATGCCCACGCCTGCGGCTGGCCAGAACTTGGTGCCGCGCTGACGCACGATGATGTTGCCGGGGATAACGGCTTCGCCGCCGTATTTCTTGACGCCAAGACGACGACCAGCTGAGTCGCGTCCGTTACGGGATGAGCCGCCTGCTTTTTTATGTGCCATTTGGTCTCTCCTTAGCCTTTAGCCAGTTCTTTGGCCTGTGCGATCCAGTCTTCACGACCGACACGACCTTTGAACGACAGTTTCTCTTCAATAGCTTCGACATCTGCATCTGTCCATGCTGCAATCTGGGCAAAGGTTGTAACACCCTCTGCGTGCAGCTTGCCAACGATCACGGGGCCAACGCCGGAAATATTGGTCAGGTCATCACCGTCTTTGGCGGCCTTCTTGGCCTTTGGTGCTGCCTTTTTTTCTTCTTTGGGCGCTTCGGCTTTCGCGTCGGCCTTTGGCGCCGCTGCTTTCTTGGCCTTGGCGGGCTTCGCTGGTGCTTCGGCAGAGGCGCCTGTCATCGCAGCAAGTGCCGTCGCACTGACGGAACCGGTGCCCACGGCGGCGGCAATGCCGGATTTGCCAGCGCCGGATGCCATGATCTCGCCGATCTTGACCAGCGTCAGCTTCTGACGGTGGCCTTTGGTCCGCTTGGAAGAGTGCTTCCGGCGGCGCTTGACGAAGTTGATGACCTTGTCACCCTTGATCTGGTCGACCACTTCGGCCTGAACGCCGGCGTCCTCGATCAGCGGTGCGCCAACCTGAACGGACTCACCGCCCAGCATCAGAACTTCGTTGAATTGAACCGTTTCACCGGCGCTTGCCGCAATACGTTCCACCCTTAGCATATCGCCAGAGGCTACTTTATATTGCTTACCGCCAGTCTTGATGACCGCAAACATTGCGTCTTCCTTTACCTTGCCGCGTTCTTCGGCCCCCTTGCGGGCGTTTGGGCGCAGGGTCACCCCCTTTGCCACCTCGAACAGCGCGCCCTTGGGGCGTCATTGAAAATGGTCCCGATGCAGGTCTCCTGCCGGGATGCGGGCTTATCGGGGGATTACCCCCACAAGTCAAGCGGTTTGGGCGTCAGCTGTGGAATTCTTTGCCACGCAGCGCAAAGGGTCTGCAATCCCATCGAAATACCAAGGTGCTGACACAGTCGTGCCGGGTTTGGCAGGCATATGCGAGGGGTTCACAATGAGTTACGCCCATGCCCCTGTATACCCTTGGCTTTGTCTATCAGCTCTCTGATTTCGATACCACCGGCAGCAACATTGCCCCGCCGGACGAACAGGGTGCGCGGGCTCAAGGCTCACCCCCGTTTGACATGACGCTGAATCCCGGCACGGTGCCGCTGCGGTTGGTGATTGACGACGCGGACAGCGATTTCCACGAGACCACAGGCAGCGACCCTCTGCAGGAGCTTGCCGATCCGGTGACCATTGATGGGGTGCTTTATCCTGCGGGCAGCCACGTGGTGCTGAATTACGTGCTGACAGACGCGGACGGGTTCGAGGGGTTTTCGATCACCATCGGGTCGCCAAATTCCGGCAACAACACCACCACGGCCTTTATCACCAATCAGGTGATGGAGCCGGGGACGACATATACCTTCATTTCAGAGGGCAATATCGGCGCAGGTGGTGCACGGCCCTACGCCGAATTTGCCTGTTTCACAGCCGGTACGCTGATAGAGACGCCGCAAGGGCCACGGATGATTGAAACACTGAATGCCGGAGATCTGGTCTGTACGGTCAACAACGGGCCACAAGAACTTGTATGGGTGGGTCAAAAGATCGTGCAGGGACGAGGCCCGATGGCGCCGGTGACGATCCGTGCGGGCGCCTTTGGCACAACAGCCGATCTGACCATCTCGCCCAATCACCGCATTCTTGTCGAGGGAGCCGCCGCCGAGGTGGTTACCGGATGCAGTCGGGTTCTGGTTGCCGCAAAACACCTGATTGACGGGGTCCGGGTGGTTCAGAACGAAACGAACCAGATCACATATGTGCATTTGCTGTTTGCCAGCCACGAGATCGTCGTGACGCAGGGCTGTCAAAGCGAAAGCTTCTTTTTGTCTGCGACCTCTGCCGAAATTTTGGGCCGCGCGCAAGCCCGCGAGATCCGCGCGCTGTTTCCACACCTGATGCAGCGCCCGGCCGAAGCCCTGCTTGCCCTGCCCGAAGCGCGCCCCTGCGAGGCGGCCTACATCCGCCACCTGAGCGCGGCCTGATCCGAGGGTCCGGGCGCTAGATGTCCTGTGCCGCCATGTTCAGGGCCACGGCGCGCCCCAGCGCATAGGAAATGTCATCATAGGCCTTACCAAACCCGTCAAACAAGGCCCGGTTCAGCGCCACACCGGCCTCGGTTCTGGCAAAATCGATATAGCGTTCAAGCTCGCCTTGATCGAGCGGATGATAGGCCAGTAACAGGTAGCCAAAGAGCCAGGAAATGGTGTCCTGCCTGATCTCTTCCATGTCGCCGGACACATCGGCAAGCATGTCCTCCTCGTTCATTTCCATGGCCTTGCCATCGACAAGGCCACGCAGGAAATACAGGTTGGAATTCATCGCACTCGTGACATTGCGGGAGATCATGTCGCCAGCGTCTATGTAGCGGGAAATCAGGTCGAACCGGGCATCGTCGGTGCCGTCCAACTGCGCGTGACGGGCGCGTGCGGCCTCTTCGATGTCGGCGTCCTGCATCGCCACCCTGGCAGAGTTTTCAAGGCTGACGATGCGTCCCCCGAGGTCGCTGGCGTAAAACGCGATGACCTGTTCAAGCATCTCGCCCTGCAATGCGCTTTCCAGTTCGGTGCGGACGGCTTCGGCCATCCGGTCGGGATCGTAAATGGCGCGCACCTGCGCCTCCCAGCCGACACCGCCCTGCCCGCCCAGCATTTCGTCATCCAGGTCCCGGGCATATTCAATCCCTTCGGTGCTGAGGATCCGCGTCACCTCGGCCAACCGCATGACATCCGTCAGAACGCTCATGCGCGCATCTGCAAATGCGGTTTGCAGGCCCAGCACCAGCATCACCGGGACAAGGCAGAGCGCGCGGACCATCACAGATCCTGACTGGGCTGCATGGTGCCCAAGCGCTGGGCGACTGCCTCGAACCGGTTTGCCATGATCTCATATTGCACCGCATTCATCAGCGCATAGACCTGCTGCATCTTGCTGTTCTCAAGGGCGGCTGCATATTGCGTCAGGTCAGCATCGGAAATCGCCTGATAGGTATAGGCCGCGCTGGCCAGGGCATTGGCCTGCATGGAAAGGCGCATCTCGCCTTCCTGACTGCGCAGGGCCTCGCGCAGATCGGGTTCATCCATCTGCAATTCGATCACCCCGGCCCCGGCGGCGGCCATCAGGAACCGCACCTGCACCTCCTGAATGGCGCGGATGGCGTGGTCTTCGCCGCCGATGGCGTTGTTCAATCGCTTCAGAATATCGACACGGGGGCTACCAAGCCGGACAAGACCCGCCGCGATGTCCTGACCTGCCTCGGATTTAAGCGCTTCGTCCTCCTCCAGATAGGAGGCGTTTTCCACCACAACCAGACGTTTGCCCAGATCAGAGGCATAGAAATCCGCCGCGTGGGTCAGCAGATCGTCTTCCAATGTCCGCCCCAGAATATCGCGGGCCATGTCGTGCATCAGATCGGTGGCAAAGACTTCCCGCACCAGTCGGGACCATTCAGAGCCAAAATCATCGGCCTGCAACCCCAGCATCAAGGGCGCGGAATCCGCTGTCAGGCGGATGCTCTCAAGGGCCACGTCGAAGCCTGTGACCTCAAGAAAGGCGTCAATCCGCTGTGCCTTGTCGGCCTGCGCTGTGTGGGGCTGCGCCATCAGAGCCAATATCAGCAGCAGCATGTGCAAGGCGATCGGGGGCAGCTTCAGGAAGCGGTGCATGGGTGTTCCTTTGTGGGTTCGATGGAGGGGAGTCTAGGCCATCCTCGGATGGGGGCAATCATTTTTCCCTTCACGCGGCAAATGCCGGTTCAAGCCCCTTGCCCTGCCGTACAATCGGGACTAAACGGGCGGCCCAGACCCTTCGCGGAGAGGTGCCGGAGTGGTCGAACGGGGCGGTCTCGAAAACCGTTGAGGGTGCAAGCCTTCCCAGGGTTCGAATCCCTGTCTCTCCGCCAGACCCTGTTACCGCGCTTGTTCGCGCTTTGCCGAAATGGCCCTTTTGGGCCCTTGCCGGCCACTTTTCTCATCATTTACCGCCCTGCGGTCGCGCCCCTACCCCGGACGTTCGGCGGTGGCCTTGGGATAAAATACCCAACGGATTTGTCGGGAAGGATCAGGCAAAGGCCGGTGGAATCCAAAGGGCCAGAACCATTCATCCAGCCCCTAGGAATCAAAGCCAATACCAAAGGCATCCAATGTGCGCAGAAAGCGTGACCGATACCCGGTGGCGTCTTCATGAGCGAGGTCGCGCTGGGCCCGCTTGATCGCGGCACTGCGCAGGGGCTCAGGGGGGAATGGCATGGGAAATTGGCGGGACATGTTTATGCGGGAACGCTCTGTGCGGGTACCATCAAGGCGATCAAGCATCGTCAGGGCGGCAAAGCGGCTGGCCGAGACGCCTTGTCCGGTGAACCCCATTGCGTAGGCTACTTGTCCACCACAAGCGAGGCCCGAAAAGAACGTTGTTCGGGCAGAGGTGTCGATGATGCCGCCCCATGTGAAATCAAATGCGACATCCGCCAGCGGTGGAAAGGTGTCTGCGAATTGATTGGCCAATCGCCGAAAGGTTTCAGGGCGCTGCAACAAGGCGTCGCCACGATCGCTGCCGTAGTGATAGATCGCGTCATAGCCAGCCCAAAGCATCCGATTGTCAGGCGTTTTGCGAAAATAATGGAACTGATTGCCACTGTCCGCGATACCGTGCGGGCCGGTCCATCCGATGCTGGCCCATTGATCCGCGCTCAACGGTTGGGTGACCAGCGAATAATCATAGATCGGAACAAATGCCAGACGCAGGCGTTTTAACAGGGGTGACGCCGCATTGGTGGCAAGGATCACCTGTTTGGCACTGACATCCGCTTGCCGGGTGCGCAAACGGATCAAGGCAGCGTCGCGCGACAGCTGCCTGACGTCGCTGTGCTCATGGATCGTGACGCCGTGATCGAGGCAGACGCGGCGCAGCTCTGCCACCACTTTGGCGGGGTTCACCAGCCCATAGTTTGGCTCAAACAGACCGGTACCGTAGACGGGGCTGTCAAGCTTTTCACGCAGGGCGTCCCCGTGCAGCAGCTGATGCGCAATCCCAAAGCGCTCGTAATTGCGCGCCATCTCCTCCAAACCTTTGGCTTGCCACGCGGTTGTGGCCAGGTTCAGCTTGCCGCACCGCGCAAACCCGACATCCAGCCCGTAGGCGTCCAGATCACGTGCGTATTCGTCAAAGTTTTCCTGTCCCAACCGGATCAGTGTCGCGGCCTCACCAGGGTGGCGGGCCAGCGCATTTGAGACACCGTGGGAAATGGACGGCGCGCAAAAGCCGCCGCTGCGCCCGCTGGCATCCTGGCCGCATTGCTTTGCCTCAAGCACGACAATGGTTGCGTCAGGGTGGCGCTCACGGGCCTTGAGCGCGCTCCACAACCCGGTGAATCCTCCCCCGACAATCGCCAGATCACAGGTTGCATCCGTGGTGAGCGGTGCGCAGGTGTGCATGATGGGCAAGGTGCTGGCCCAGAAAGGCGTGGGTGATGCGTCTGCGAACCTATTGGTCATGGTGCATGGCTTGTTTATCTCCGCAACTGCCGAAAACGGGCGCAGCGGGCGCAAGAGGCCTATCGGCAGGTGGTCGCAGTATTGTCCGCATCTGTCGCCCCGACATCAGGAAATCTTGCGTCCGCCCGCATCCAGGAACCAGTCATCAGGATAGGGATACCACCAGTCGTGGCGAATGGGCCTATGGTCGAGGATCACCATTTTGGATCGGCGGAACGTGTCGAGCCCCATGCGGCCCAGCTCGCGGCCAATGCCGGAATTCTTCCACCCGCCAAAAGGCAAGGCATCGTTGTCGATCATCGGATTGTTTATCCACACCATCCCCGCCTCAAGACGTTCGTGGGCCTCATGGGCCTCCTCCAGCGACGTTGTAAACACACAGGCACCCAGACCGAATTCAGAAGCATTTGCCCCTGCGATGGCAGCATCAAAATCAGGCACACGCACAACGGCAACCACAGGCCCGAAACATTCCACCTGCAGAATATCCATTTCCGGGGTGCAGTTTATCAGGATTGTCGGCTCATAGAACCAGCCGGTCTGGTGCTCCGGCGGGACACGTCCGCCACATACAATCGTGGCTCCCTTGGCAACCGCATCGGCAATCAGACCTTCGACCTTGTCGCGTGCGGCTTTGCTGACCAGCGGGCCGATTTCAGATTTATCCAGACCATTGCCAATACGTAACCGCAGAGTTTCCGCCTTGAAAGCAGTGACAAATTCGTCGTGCACCTCGTCGACCACATAGAGGCGCTCGGTCGAGGTGCAGACCTGACCGGTCATGTGAAATGCGCCGGTAACAGCACCCGCAGCGGCGACATCAATGGGGGCATGCGCGGTGATTATCATCGGATCAGACCCTCCCGCTTCGATCACCGCAGGTTTCAGCCTTGCAGCCGCAGCCGCCGCAACGGCTTGCCCTGCGGCAACAGAACCGGTGAATGCAACGGCATGGGTCTTGGCGCTGGCGACGAGGGCTTTGCCCACGTCCGCCCCGCCGGGCAGGCAGGCGATCAGGCCGTCAGGGAGCGCCGAAAAAACCTTCATGAATTCAAGCGTCGAAAGGGTTGTGGCCTCGGCGGGCTTGATGACACAGCCGTTGCCAGCCGCCAGCGACGCGGCAACAGTCCAGCACATCAGCAAAATCGGAAAGTTGAACGGCATGATGTGCACGGACAGGCCCAGCGGTTCATACTTCGCGAACTGGAGCGATCCTGCCTGTGTGGTGCCTGCAACCTTGCCAGCCTCGTCACGGGCCATTTCCGCATAATACCTGAAGATAGGCGCGCAGTTGGCAAGCTCTCCGATGGCTTCCGGGTAAGGCTTGCCCATTTCACGGCTCATCAAGATGGCGCAGGGGGTCAGATCGGCGGTTTCGATGACATTGGCCAGTGCATGCAGCGTTGCAGCGCGGGATTTGGCGTCGCGGGTTTTCCAGAGGGCCTGGGCAATTGTGACGCGGTCCAAAGCCTCCTTGATTTCATCCGCTGTAAGCTCGGCACGCAGCCCCACCCAGTTCAATGTGGCAGGGTCAATGACCGCGACACCTGGGGCACTTGCAGCGTGAAACTCCGGCGAGACGAAATAGCAGGGAGATTGGGTATCTAGCATAAGATGTCCTTTAGGTGTTTGGTTCCTGGCCACACCCGCGCCGCGCTTTTCGGGTGCCTGCGGCCATTGACCGATCCGCGCCCGACAGGCGGCCATTGCCGGGGGGGTGAGGCATCGTCTGACAAAGTTTGAACCTTGGTATGGCCAAGCCTTTGGTCGGCCAGAAACCTGGCTGCCGGAGCGTCAATCAGCAGCGGGACCGGTGCTGCGGTCATCGGATCATATAGACCTTTTTGATGGTCTCATGAACGGTGCAGACGCCTTTCCAGTCTTTTGGAAAAAACGCAGCCGTATCAGGCGTGACCTCGATCACATCGCCACTTTCATGGACATAGCTACAGCGCCCCTCGAGGAAATGGCAGAACTCATCGCTGGTGACATGGCAGTCCCATTTTCCGGGCGTGCAAATCCAAAGGCCGCATTCGGAACGACCGTCGGGGCCCTTGTGCAGTACAACGCCACTCACACGGGACGTGCCCTCGATCATGGTGGGAATGATGCCCCAATCGACGGTATCGGTGGTCGCCAGAGGATTGTTCAAGACAGGTGTGTTCATCAGGTGTGCCTCAGCTGAGCATGTAGATGTTGCGGATGGTTTCAAAGATCACTGCCTCGCCGGACCACCCTTTGGGGAACAGAACACACGTGCCTGCGCTGACCTCGATCACCTCACCGTTGTCGTGGGTATACCGGGCCCGGCCAGACACAAAATGGCAGAATTCATCACGCGGCAATGTCAACCGCCACCGGCCGGGTGTGCAGTCCCAGACGCCACATTCCGGGATGTTATCCGGGCCTTTGTGCAGCAGCCGCCCCGTTGAATGCGACGCGCCCTCCAGTGGATCGGGCTGGGCGCCCCAATCCACCAGATCGTCATACTGACACACGTTGTGGATATGCGGCGCCGACGAGGTCAGGTCCGTCATGCCAAATCCGCCAGCAGCCTGGCTGCTTTCACCGGCCCTTCACAGGATTGCATGTGCTTGGCAATCCTGGCGAGCTTGTCTGCCATCTCGGGGTCCGTCAGACAGGCTTCGATCTTGGCGATGATGTCCTCTTCGCGCCAATCATAGCGATCCGACCGGAAGCCATAGCCGGTTTCGTGCAAACGCATTGCATTGTCGTGGCCATCCCAGACGTAGGGCATGATGATCGCCGGTTTGCCAAAAAACAGACATTCGGTGAAGGAATTGTTGCCACCGTGATGAATGACGGCATCGACCTGCGGGATGACCGAGGGCTGTGGATACCAGCTTTCAATAATGACGTTTGGGGGGATGTCGTCGTAGTCGTCCTTGTAATCGCCCACGTTGACCAAAGCGCGATAGCGCGATTTTCCGACCAAGGCGATCAGACGTTTCAACAGGTCCGTGTCGCCCGCACCAAGGGAGCCGAAGGAAATGTAGAGCAAGGGGCCATCGTTGTTGGCGGCGAATTCCGGCACCGTATAATCGTCATCCTTGCGCACACACCCCTCAAGGTATTGGAATTGTGCAGGGTCCAGTGGCGTTTTGCGCTTGTACGTGAGGGGCTCAGGATAAAGCAGCAGGTTCATGTAAGGCGAGGCTTCAAAGAACTCACCGATCTGGTAGGGTTCTTCATCGCAGCTTGCGAGGAAATTGTTGAAATCCGCGTGTATCGGCGCAATGACCTGCTTGAACTTGTCGCGGAACGCGGTGTGACCTGCGGTGTCATTCTCCGACATGCCAGACAGATGCGGCGGGATTGCAGGATCTTCGATTTCATTTTCAGAACAAGAGATTATCCGCACCCAGGGCACGCCGAATTGTTTGATCGCGGGAAACAGGATCACATTATCGACGGCGATGACATCGGGTTTGATCTTGGCAAGAATGCCCGGCAAGTCCTTTTCGGCCCATTTGGCGCTGTCTACGATCGCCTCCCAACATTCCTTGACGTAGTTGTCCAGCTGATCGATCGGTGCCTTGGCAAAGTTGGGTATGTGGCCGTTGATGAAGTCCTCCCAGAATTTTGCCATTTGCTCAGGCGGCATGGGTTCTGACAGGGCGACGGGGTGTGCCTCAAACCCATAGCCTTCGTAGATTTCAACAAACCCCGGATCGGACAGGAACACGGCCTTGTGGCCCATTGCGGTGATCGCCTGGGCAATCCCGACCGAGTTCAGGGCGGGGCCAAATGCGGCTTCGGGAAAGAAGGCGAAGGTTTTGGGGTCCATGGGTGTCTCCTTGATTTGTAGGCTTATGCAGGAAAAATGTGGGTGTCCTTGGCGGACCAGCTGACGGTGATGTCTTGTCCCTCGGCAGGGCGATGGATTTCGGCGATGTCAGTGGTCATGCGGGCGACGACGGGCTTGTCGCAACAATCGGTTCGGATATGCAGCAGCAGATCAAGGCCGTGATAGGCGATGGCGGAAATCGTGCCGCTGAGTACATTGTCGCCCCGATCACCAATCAACAACCGTTCCGGGCGGATGGCGGCCACAGCGTTGGATGTAGCCGCGTTGCCCGCCACACGGCCTGCCTGAATGGCCGTTCCGTTGCTTAGCGCAAACCCGTCTGCGCCCGAGATAACAGGCAGGAAATTCATAACGCCGATGAAATCCGCAGCAAAACGCGTTTGCGGGGTTTCGTAAATCTCGTGCGGGGTGCCGACCTGCAACAAACCACCATCTTGCATGATGGCGATCCGGTCGGCCATGACCAGCGCTTCTTCCTGATCGTGGGTAACGACGACGAAGGTGATGCCGAATTCTGATTGCAGGCGTTTTAGCTCCAGCTGCATCTCGGATCGCAGTTTTTTGTCCAATGCCCCAAGTGGTTCGTCAAGCAACAGCACCTTTGGGCGTTTCACCAAGGCCCGCGCCAAAGCGACCCTTTGGCGTTGCCCACCTGACAGTTGGTCCGGCTTGCGCCTGGCCAGATGCGCCAGTTGGATCACGTCGAGAATATCGCCAACACGCGATGCGATCTCTGCCTTGGGCAGATTCTCCATCTCAAGCCCGTAGGCAATGTTTTGCGCCACTGTCATATGCGGAAACAACGCGTAGGACTGGAACATCAGATTCACAGGCCGCTGATTGGGTTTTTGATCCACAATGCTGTGGCCCTCCAGCCGGATGTCACCACCGCTCGGGGTTTCAAATCCCGCCAACATTCGGAGCAAGGTGGTTTTGCCACTGCCCGACGCGCCAAGAAGCGCGAAAAATTCGTTTTCATGAATGTCGAGCGACACGCCGGTCACGGCTTTCACGCTACCAAAGTCCTTTTCGATGTTCTGGATGCTCAGGAACGCTTGGGTCATTGGCCGGGAAGCCCCCCCTTGTTCAGACGTTGGGACAGCGCAAGGGCGACAACGGACACCGACATCACGATTGTCGCAAGCGCATTGATCTCTGGTGTGACGCCAAAACGTATCATGGAATAGATTTGCATCGGCAAGGTGATGGATGACCGCGACGCACCGGCGGTGAAGAACGCGATGATAAATTCATCGACCGACAGGGTGAACGCCAGCAGCGCACCGGCCACAATCGCAGGCATAAGCACTGGCACAACCACCCGGCGCAGGGTCACCATCGTCGATCCTCCCAGATCTGCGGACGCCTCGACAATCGACCAGTCGAAATTCTTTAGCCGTGCGCGCACCACCGCGCAGACGAAAGCGAGGTTAAAGACAACATGGCTGACGATGATCGTATGCAAACCCATCTGGACGCCGAGCAGCGAAAAGAAGCTCAGCAACGCAATGGCCAGCACAATATCGGGGATGATCATCGGGGCAAAGATGATTGTCTCCAACCATTTGCCATTCCGCCTGCGGATTTCGACGCCGATGGCCAGAAGTGTCCCCAAAAGTGTCGACAAAGCGGTCGAGATGACCGCGACAACCAATGTATTGCCAGCGGCCTGAAGGATGTCATCATTTTCCCAAAGGGCGGCGTACCATTTGAAGGAAAACCCTGTCCATGCGGTGGGCAGGCCCCCTTCGTTGAAGGACAGGCCAACAAGGACCGAGATTGGAATGTAAAGAAATGCAAAGACAACCCCAAGGATCAGCAGCATCAGGCGGAAGGTGCGGGGTTCAACCATCGTCGCCGCCTTTTGCACCGGAGGCACGTTCGGTTACGGCGGCCTGTGCCATCAACAGGCCCAACATGACCGCGATCAGCACCATCGAAAGGGCAGCGCCAAAGGGCCAGTCATTTGCAGTCAGGAATTGCGCATAGACCAGGTTACCAATCATCTGGAACTGTCCTCCCCCCAGCAGCGCGGGTGTGACGAAATTCCCGATGGACAGAACAAAGACAAAGACAAAGCCCGTGGCAATGCCCGGCACAGTCATCGGCAAGGTGGTGCGGCGGAACGTTGTCCAGGCGCTTGCGCCCAAATCGCGGGAAGCTTCGGCAATTTCGGGGTTCAATCGCGACAACGGCGCGTAGCAGCTTAGGATGACAAACGGGAGGTAGTTGTAGACCAGACCAATAACCACCGCCTGCTCGGTGTAGAGCATGCTGGGCAATTCGCCCTCAAACCCGAAAAACCGGGCGAGGTTCACAATCAGGCCCTCGCGGTTCAGCAAGACGATCCAGGCATAGGTGCGCACCAAATAGTTGGACCAGAACGGCAGGACCGCAAAGAACAACAACATCGGTTGATGGCGGCGTGGCATGGCGGCAATCGCATAGGCGGCGGCATAGCCCAACAGACAGGCAATGGCAGCAGACAGGCCGGCAATGCCCGCCGACTTCAGGAAAATGCCAAAATACAGCGGATCAAAAACCAACGCGAGATTTTCAAACGTCCAGGTGTATTCGATACCGCCGTAAATCCCGCGCCGGAAAAACGCGAGCACAAGGATCAACGCGCAGGGCACAACCATCAGGCAAAACAGCCAGATCATGGCGGGCGACATCAACAGAAGTGGACGGCGGTCTGTAGACATGAAGGTTTCCTGCAGCGGATCAGGCTGGCGCGTGACAACGACAGTGAAAAGATGTTCCCCACCGGTCAGAGGCGACCGGTGGGGGCAAAAGCTCAATTGGCTTTGATTTCCGACACGATGCGGGAATAGTCACGCTGTGCTGCACCCACGTCGCGCAGCTGTTCGAACGCCAGCATGTCAGCCGGGGCCATGCCCATATTCGGGAACGTCTCGATCAGGCTGGGGTCCACGCCTTTCATGGCGACCTCATTGGGAACTTTGTACAGAATGTTCTCTGCGGCCCAACGGTGATTGTCTGCGTCCAGGATGTAGTTCACAAACGCATAGGCCGCCTCCTTGTTCTCGGAGGCCTTGAGGATGACCATCGTGTCGACCCAAAGGTCAGATCCTTCCTTGGGGATCATGTACCTGATGTCCGCATTTTCGCCAATGCCGTAATTGCACCAGCCATCCCAGGCGTGCACCAATTCGGCCTCGCCCGAGACAAGCTTGGCATAGAAAGTTGCATCGTCATATGCCAGCAGCGTCTTTTTGGCGTCTATCAGAAGGTCGCGTACTGCGCCCATTTCATCCGCATCGGTGGTGTTGACCGAATAGCCAAGCGCCAGTTGGCCCGCCCCCAGCAACCAGCGATCCGTGGCAAGCATGGTTGTCTTGCCTTTGACATCGTCAGAGGGGGCCAGCAAATCCATCCAGGAGGTTGGTGCCTCAACAAGATCCGAGCGGTAGCACAGGCCGGTGGTGCCCCAGGCATAGGGAAGCGAGAACGTGTTGCCCGGATCATGGGGCAGCTCAGTCGCTTGTGTGTAAAGGTTGGCAAGGTTCGGGATCTTGCCATGGTCCAGCGTTTCGGCAAGCCCAAGGTTGTTCAGCACCTCGGCAAAGGGCGAGGAAACAAACACAACATCATAGCCAACACCGCCGGATGCGATCAACTTGCCCATGATTTCTTCGTTTGTGGCGTGCAGGACCAGCTCGGCCTCGTTGCCGGTTTGTGAATTGAACGTATCGACCGCATCGGCGGCCATATAGCCATCCCAATTCGATATTGTAAGCGGATCGGCCAAGGCGGGCGTGGAGAGTGCCGCAAGCGAAGCCATCAAACATGCGCTCCTGCGTAGGGAAAATGGTGACATCTAGAGTACCTCCAAGTGGGTTGGGTCTGTTGGAATGTTGCCGACTGGCTCGACTATTCTTGTTTGCGTTTCAGGTGTGACGCTATAAATCAGTATTAATGATGAACTTTGTACGTCAATTTGTTTTTGCTGTCTTTTTTGGGCCGGGTCATTTCCGGCGCGGGGCCGGCATGATTTTGGGACAGCCCAGGGGCGAGTGAATGTCGAAGCCACGCAGCAACACGCGGCAAAATCACATCAAACTGGCCCGGCTCATTACCGAGATCGTGTTGGAACGCGGCTTGTCCAAGGGGGATCACCTGCCGGAATCGACCCTGTCTGACGCCTGCGGGGTTTCCCGAACCCCGATAAGATCAGCTCTCAAGATATTGGAAAATCATAATTTTGTGCAACGTCGGGATGAGGGTGGATATTTTCTACAGGTTTCGCCCGAGCGCATCGCGACAGAGAGTTTGTCCGACTTGGATGAAATGGAAGATTCCCTTGCTGTGCGCATCCTGTCAGATCGCGCGGAACGACGGATCACCGATGTGCAATCCGTCAGCGCCCTTGTGCGGCGATACGATGCGCCGCGCTCCGCTGTACTAAATGCGCTAAAAATACTGCAAGGTGACGGTGTTGTTGTGCAAATGACCGGCCGTGCCTGGGCGTTTCAGCCGATTCTCGACACTCATAACGCGCTCAATGACAGCCTTGCCCTCCGGATATTGCTGGAACCTCAGGCAATCATCGCGCCGAATTTCACAATGGATGGGCAAAAGGCCGGGGCTGTTCGCGCGCAAATGGAAGATTTCTTGCGCCGCCCGGATGGCGAGCTGGGTTCTGCCGCATTTTTGCACTTGGACTGCGCCTTTCACAGCTTTATCGCAGAATGCTCCGGGAACCGTTTCATGCGCGGCACCTTGTTGGCCCATCAACGGCTGCGCCAATCAACGCAGAAGGATCACAGCATTCCTGATTTTCGTCTACGCCAGTCCCTGGTAGAGCATCTTGATATTCTTGACAGTCTGGAACGCAGGCAGCTTCAGCTTGCGGCGGATCAGATGGTGCTGCATCTGCGCCGCAGCCAAATTCGAAAACCTCAGGCAGTCAACCGAGGGATTTTGCCGATGGGTCGCGGGGGCCTGGCATGAGCAAGCAGGTCATCGCGCTGTTTCCTGAAGCAAGCTTTGGCTCTGCGCTGAATTGTGTAGGGATCGCGCAAAAACTGCAACGACAGGGCGCTGTCCCGGTGTTTATCTGCCATCCGGGGTTTAGTGGCGTGTTTGCGGAGTACGGATTCAAGGAGTACCAACTGCCTGTAAACAAGGGGGTTCAGGCGCAAACCGAAGAAACCTGGCAAGCCTTTGTTACTGCCCACCTTGAGCATTTCAATCAAGATCCGACAGCGCAGTTATCCACCTATGTGGCCGCGACCTGGGATGCGATTGTGGACACCGCCATTCAGGTTGAGGCCGATTTGGAGCAGCTCCTGAAGCGGATCAAACCTGACTGTATCGTGCTGGACAACGTCATTATGTTTCCTGCCATCGCCAATACCGGTGTGCCGTGGGTTCGCGTGGTGTCCTGCGCTGAGACCGAAATTCCCGATGCAAATGTGCCGCCCTATTTGTCTGGCATGGCAGCAGATGACCCGGCACGTCCGGGCTTTGAGGCGGCCTATCTCAAGGTCACTGCGGCTGCGCATTTGCGTTACAACAAATTCCGGCAAGGATGTCGGCTTGCGCCCCTGCCCGCAGGGAAGTTTCTTGAAACTTCGCCGCATTTGAATCTGATCCTCGCCCCCGAGGCCATACGACACAGGCGCGAAACGACCCTGCCCCGCGATAGATTTGTATTCCTTGAGGGCTGTGTACGCGAAGAGGCGCAATTTGATCCACCACCATTGCCAGTCAATGAAGGACCAATCGTCTATCTCAGCTTTGGCAGTCTCGGGGCAATTGACACGGTGCTCATCAGCCGCATGATTGATGTGTTTGCAAAGGTTTCCGCGCGGTTTTTTGTAAATGTTGGCGGCTTTCTGGAAAGCTATCAAAGCGTGCCGGACAACGTCTATCTGGGGAGCTGGTTTCCCCAGCCCTCAATCGTGGCGCAAGCCGATCTGTTCATTCATCATGGCGGCAACAACAGCTACTGCGAGGCGTTGTATTTTGGCGTGCCCTCGCTTGTCATGCCCTATTGCTGGGATGGCCATGATAACGGACTAAGAGCGCAGCAAACCGGAACAGGCGTGTACATGGAGCGCGGTTCCTGGACGGCCGCGCAGCTGTACGATACGATTACATCCCTGATGGCTGACCATGAGTTGAACGCGCACCTGGGGGTCATTTCCGGGAAAATGGCCGCCGCGGAGGGGGCAAATACAGCGGCGAGCCTGATCCGGCAGCTGATTGACCGCGTCTAGCACCTGTAACTTTCGGGGGTTTCCTCCGCATAGGTGTCGGGGCCTGCGTTCCGGTTTTGAAAAGTGGCAACGCCCGCCCAGCAATATCCTGGGCGGGCGTTGTGGCTGTTGGGTCTGCTCTGGTGTTTGACAGTCA
>CAXBKL010000073.1:0-17437 GCA_963976125.1 uncultured Sulfitobacter sp.
GCTGGAAAGCACGCTCAAGCGCGCGGCGGCCGGTTACGCCAACATCCTTGGCGGCATCGCAGACGCAGCATTCGCCAACGTGAACCACACCCTCGCCGCCGTTGAAAAACTGGCCGAAGCAAAAACAGCTTCCGACGCGATGAAAATCCAGGCTGACTATGTGCGCGAGCACTCCGCACAGAACATGGAGCACGTTCGATCTGCATATGACTACGTACGCGAAGTTGCCGCCGACGGCACCGCATCCGTCCGTGAAGGGTATTCAAAAGTATGGCCGCAGTCTGGCAAGAAAGCTGCATAAGCTTCTTTCCACTGACGTCCCAAAAGAAAGCCCGCGCCCTCCCGGCGGGCTTTCTTCTTTTTTTGGTTCCGACCCAAGAAACACCAAAGCCCCGGACATGATCCGGGGCAATTTGGTTTCAGCCTGTCGTCAATTCGACACCCAGACATCAAGAACATAGCGATCATCCGCCATCATCTGATCCATCCACGCTTCGGCCTTTTCAAACCCAACATCCATTTCCTCAGCATAGATCAGCGATAACGCCCGCCGCACGTCCGGTTCCATCCGGCTGCCATCGCCGCAGACAAAAATCTTTGCGCCTTTTTCGATCAACGCCCATACCGCATCACGTTGCTGGCGGATCAGATCCTGCACATAGATCTTCGACTTCTCTGCCCGCGAAAACGCGACTTGCAGATCGACGATGCCATCTCTGGCGTATCCTTCCATCTCATCACGGTAGATGAAGTCCTGTTCCGGGTGGCGACAGCCGAAAAACAGCATCGCCTCACCCAAGGTCTTGCCGCTCTGCGTCAACGCGGCACGTTCCTGCAAGAAACCTCTGAACGGCGCGATGCCTGTGCCCGGCCCAATCATGATAACCGGCGCGGCGGGATCATCGGGCAGGCGGAAGCTGTCGCTGGTACCGCGTATGCTGGCATGCACAGTGTCGCCAGCAGAGCGGTCCAGAAGATAGTTGGAACAGACACCTTTGAATTGCCCGTCGCCAGAAATCGCCGCTTCATCCACGACACCCACAGTGATCGAACAACGGCCCGGTTGCTGTAGCGCGGAAGACGAGATGGAATAATAGCGTGGTACCATCATCGGCATCAGTTCCAGGAACACGCCAAAGGGCACGTCGCAGGCCGGGAAGCGTTCAATCAGGTCCAGCACGCTAAGCCGTTTTTGTTGCACCTGTGTCTTGTAATCCTCGCCCGCAAGCGCCTGCAACGCAGGGGCCGATTTTGGACATTCGGTGAAACGCGCCAAGGTGGCCACGTCCTTGCGGGACGCCACCGCTTGCAGTTCCACCCTCTCCCCCAGCAGTCTGGATACGTCCACCGGAATGCCCACAGGCAACTGGCTGTGTTCAACCGCGCTGCTTTGCAATTGCACCTGCGTATGGGGCGCAAATCCGAAACGGCTCAGGACGCGGGACACCAAAGCATCAGAGTTGGCTGGCACGACGCTCAGGTGATCGCCTGGGCGATAGGTCATGTCAGGGGCCAGATCGACTTCGATATGGCGGGTGGACCGATTGGAGGCAGCAGTATTCTGCAACTCACGGTTTTCGACGATTGTAACAGGTTGCGCGCCCAACTGGGCTGCCGCTGATGTGGTCGCCCCGGCCAGCACCTCAACCTCGTATAGCGGCGCCGCCGGGGCGGTGCCGCTCAGATCGACATCAAGGTTCAGAGCCTTGGCCACCTGCCCCCACAAGGGGCCTGACCATGCTTCGAACTGCTCATCAATGTCATCGCGCGCATCGCCTTCGGCGCGGTCCAGCATCCGGGTGCCGCCCAGCGCCTCAAGACGCGCATCAATCGCGCGCGGCGTGGCCTGAAAGGTTGCCGCCCAATCGCTGTGGCCACAGCCAAAAACCGCAAAATGCACACCGCTTGCGGCCTCCGCCGGTGCGGTCTCCAGCCAGCGCACAAATTCTTGCGCGTTGTCGGGTGGTGCGCCGTTGTAGGATGCACAGGCGATGATGACCGCGCCGGAGGTGGGCAATTTGCCTGTATGCTCATCCAGTTCCGCCATCGTTACATCAAATCCGTTCTGATCCGCCGCACGGGCCAGATCGCGGGCGTAGTCCTCGGTGGTGCCAAGATTGGAGCCATAAAGCACCAGCGCGGCGGTACCGTGACTGGGCCGTTTCTGGGTATCGGCCAGGCCCCCGGCCGCTGCATCAGGGGCCGCACCGGGGACCAGAGTGCTGCGTTGGATGTCGTTGCGCATCCGCACCTTCATCTTGAAGCCGTCAGGCTTGATCGACATGCTTTCCTTGATCTTCAGATCATAGTTGGTGTGATCCACCAATTCGAAGCGTTGCAGGATCATGCCCACCACAAGCACTGCTTCCTGCATGGCAAACTGCCGCCCGATACAGGCACGTTGGCCGTTGCCGAAGGGTTTGTAGGCGTTCACAGGTCGCGCCGCGACCGCCTCTTTCGAGAAATGTTCAGGGTCGAAATTCTCGGCATTCTCACCCCAGACGCCTTTGTCACGGTGCAGCATCAGTGTCAGCACGGTAGTGAACGTCCGCTCCTTCAGTTTGTATTTCCCGCCGATGATTTCATCCTTGTAAGGGTAAATCGAAAAGGCGGGGGCCGTGGGATAGAGGCGCAGGGCCTCTTGAATGATCTGGTTGACGTATTGCAGTTGGTTGACCTGTTTGAGCGTCGGCTGCACCGAAATGTCACGGCCCAACACCGCGTCAACCTCGGCATAAGCCTTGGCCAGAACATCCCGGTGATTCATCAGGAAATACATCGTAAAGGACATCAACCCCGACGTGGTTTCGTGTCCCGCGATCAGGAAGGTATTGATTTGATAGCGGATATTCTCGTCCGACAGCGTTTCGCCCGTTGCCTTGTCCACGCCTTCCAGCATGTAGTTCAGCAAGTCGTTTTCACCGCTGCCGCCGGTCTTTCGGCGCTCCGCGATGATGTCATCGACCAACTTGTTCATATAGCCGACGTCTTTTTCCATCTGAGCAATGCGCCGCTTCAGAAGCGTGCTCTCGAACGGCAGGCCACGCTGCATCATACAGGTCTCAAGCGTGTTGGTCAGCGCGGTGATGAAGGGGTGATAATCCTCGCGGTAGAACGAATTGAACCGGTAATTGAATCCGCAGATGCCAATGGTATCCAGCGCGACGGCCGTCATGTCGTGGACCACGTCAATTTCATCGTCGCCGTTCAGACGCTCCCATTTCATGCAAAGCTGTCCTGCGACATCAAGCATCATCGGCATATAGTTCGACATCGCCTGCCGGCTGAAAGTCGGCAGCAGGATGTTATGCGCCTTGCTCCAGTTGGGTTCCTGTGTGTCCCCGGTAAACAGACCGTCGCCGCCAATTGCCCGCACCCGGCGCAGCGATCCCCGCACTGCCTTGTCAAACCGCGTTTCATCACAGAGTTCGTCCACCAGATCGTGACCGGAGACCACGACAAGCGGCGTCCCCATCATGTCCATGCGGATGATCGGGCCCAGCTCTCTTGTGAGTTCCATCAGGCTTTGCAGCGGTTGATCTTTGTCGACCGACAGGATGTTCCCCAACATTGGTGTCTTGTCGGGCATGGGGATACGTTCAAGCTTGGGCGTTTCGGACAATGAATTTCCTCCATCAAGCCGACAGCGGACACTGCCGGGGCGTGCGAGATACATCTGAATTTGACGTTATCCCCGGATGCTATCCGCGATTGGGTGAAAAGCAAATGATCCGCGTGGTTTGCGTAACGTCACCTCGCACCGTACCGCCGCCTGCGATCCGAACGTGGGGCGCCCTGCCAAACGCGGGCACCGCACCTTCCGGGGTGAGGGGCGGTAGATTGGCTTCACTGAATGGGCGTGAAATTGATTGCTGGACTAACGGAACAACAAAAAGCAAACCTGCCTAAAAGGGGAATGGCATGGATGCAATAACAACAGATGTTCTGGTGATTGGAGGCGGTACCGCCGGGTTTGGCGCTGCTGTTGCCGCCGGGCGTCAGGGTCTGGATGTCACGCTCATTGAAGCCACCAGCAAGATCGGCGGCGTAATGGCATTTTGCCCCGGCATGCCCTGGGGTGCTGCCTATCCGGCAGATCGCATCATCGGGGGTTTGATCGAAGAATTGGCAAATCGTCTGATGGCGATGGACCCGCCTGCTGCCGAAAAAAGACCCTGTACGTTGGAGAATTTTGGCCCGGAAATCCAATACGATCATGACATCGCCACAATGACCATGGTTGAGATGCTTGAAGAATCCGGGGTTCGGCTGCGCCTGAATGCAACGGCGCTTGACCCTGCGTTGACCGGGGACCGCATCACGCAGGTCTCTTGCTTTGATCGCAACGGCGTCTTCGTCGTTGAACCGCGGATCGTCATCGACTGCTCGGGAGACGGTGACATTTCCGCCAAGTCAGGCGTGCCCTTCACTGTGGGTGACGGCAAAGGGAACATGATGGGCGTCACTGTGTCCTTTCATATGGTCGGGGTCGACTGGAACAAAGCCTTTGCCGATCCGGACCCCTATTTTGTCAAATATGCCCGCCAGGGCATCGAGGACGGGCGGCTACACCCGGATTTAGCAAAGCTTTACCTGATGAAGGGGTTTCACACTGATACGGTTTTCTGCAACTCCGTGGTCATTCGGGGTGTAGACGGCACAGACCCCGTTGCTGTTGGCGCCGCGGCCCAGGAAGGGCGGCGGCGCTGTCATCAGCTGGCCCGGTTTCTGAACAGTGATGTCCCCGGTTTTGAAGCCGCGCGCATGTCAACGGTCGGGCCAACCGTTGGGGTTCGGGAAACCCGCCGTCTGGAGGCCCTGTATCAGGTCACTGGGGCGGATCTGGCACGGGCGATCAAATTCGACGACGGCGTTGTGTGTTGCGACAATCCGATTGACGATGTCATGCGCCATGCCGCCACCATGACCCATGACGCCATCGTTGAGAATGGCAGCTACTACACCATCCCGTTCCGGTGTCTGGTGCCGCGCCAAATCTCCAACCTCATGTTTGCCGGGCGTATCCTGTCGGCTGATCCGGTTGCCTTTGCGTCGGTGCGCGGCATGCCGCAATGCATCGCAATGGGTCAGGCGACAGGAACCGCAGCCGGCATTGCGCTACGCAATCGTCAATCAGTGCAGGACGTTGATCCTTCGGAGTTGATACAGGCGCTCAGGTCGCAGGGCGTGAACAGGATCGGTGCACAATGTTGATCGCACTGGTTCAGACCGGGCCGCCCCGCGTCTCTTACCCGTGATGCGCCGCGACCGTCTTGAGCGCTGAGAACCCGTATAGTGCCTCAAACCCTTTCTCGCGGCCATGCCCGGACAGTCCGGTTCCGCCGAAAGGCAGTTCAACACCACCACCCGCGCCGTAATTGTTCACGAACACCTGCCCCGCACGCAGCCGTTTGGCCAACCGCATTTGTCGCCCGCCATCGCGCGACCAAACCGATGCGACAAGGCCGAATTTTGTTCCGTTGGCAATTGCAATGGCTTCTTCCTCCGTCTCGAAGGGGATGACCACCTGGACGGGACCAAATATTTCCTCCTGGGCAAGGCAATGATCGGCCGCGACATTTGCGAACAACCTTGGCGCGACATATGCCCCGCCCGATGGGGCATCCGCCACGATTTCACCTTTCGCCGCCGTTTCAAGATCCGCGCCTTTGGCGATGTATCCCTCAACAATGTCGCGTTGCCGTCGCGACACCAGCGGGCCAAGATCGAGATCATCCATTGCCGACCCGGCGCGCAACGCCGCATAGCGCGACGCCATGCCCGACACCACTTCATCATAGCGCGCGCGGTGAACCAGAATCCGGGATGACGCGGAACAGGTCTGGCCTGCATTCTGAATACCTGCGTTCGTCAGGAACGGCAGGGCCGCATCGACATCTGCATCTTCAAACACCAGTTGCGGCGATTTCCCGCCCAGCTCCAGGGTAACCGGCACTACATTTTCTGCGGCCGCAGTCTGGATCAGCTTGCCAACCGGCACCGACCCCGTGAATGAAATGTGCTGAACCGATGGATGCGAGGCCAGCGCCGCGCCGGCCTCGGCCCCCAATCCAGTTACGACATTCAACGCCCCATCGGGCAGACCTGCACGATGCGCAAGTTCGGCAAAGGCCAAGGCGGTCAGACACGCCTCCTCTGCAGGTTTCAGCACGGCGGCGTTCCCCATTGCCAGCGCCGCCCCCACGGACCGGCCAATAATTTGCATCGGGTAGTTCCAGGGAATGATGTGCCCCGTCACCCCATGAGGTTCACGCAGGGAATAGACGGTGTAGCCATTCAGATAGGGGATCGTCGTGCCATGTATCTTGTCCGCCGCACCCGCATAGAATTCCATATACCGCGCAAGAGCGACCACATCCGCCCGCGCCTGTTTGAGCGGCTTGCCGACATCCATTGCTTCCAGCTTGGCCAGCTCGTCGATGTTATCGAGCACCAGTTCACCGATGCGGTGCAGGATGCGGCCCCGCTCGAAATTGGCCAACTGACCCCAGGCACCCTTCAGGGCAGCATGTGCCGCAGCTACCGCACGGTCAATATCATCCGCGCCGCCACGGGCGATCTCGCACAGGATTGCGCCATCCGAAGGGTTGCGAAGCTCAATACGCTGTCCCGCAGTGCTCGGTCCCCAGGCCCCATTGATAAAACACTGGCTGGCATCAATGCCCAGTGGTTTCACAGTCATCCATCGTCTCCATGCACAGCAGGTTCCCGCATCAGCGTTTGCGCGACCACAAGACCAGACCTGGGCCGGCTTGTCGACCGGGCCCCGCAACACCCCTATGAAGTTACACAAACGGATCCTCGATCACCCCGACCAGCGGCATCAGGAAATCCCCGGTCTCTGCATCAAGCGCATCGGCATAGTGACCATTAATGGCCGCCACCGTTGTCGTTACGCTGGCGGCTGTGCCGTCAAACAGAGCCATCGACGCGCTCGCATCGTCAATGTCGGACATGCCCTTGATCACTGCGAAATAAGCCCCCAGATCGGCCTTGGTCGCCAGATAGGCCTGATCGAGTGCGGTCTGCGGTGTGGGGTCGGATGGGTATTTCGCCCCTCCGATCACCGACAGGATAAAGACCGCCGGTGTCACACCGGGGTTGGTTTCAAGCTCATTGGTCCAATAGTTGAACCCCGGCGTGTCCGGCGCACGGCCCAGCACATTGGCATACACATCCGTCACGAATTCCCCGACCTTGGCGGGGTCAGTGATGTCGAGGTTGAAGTTTTCATCCAGTACGCTGGCGTATGTCGCGCGGGTTTCGGGCTGCGCGAAAAAGCTGGTCGCCATTTGCCAAAGACTGAAGCCGTTGGAATAGTCAGTTCCCCAGTAATAGAGCCCGATGGCATCCGGAGCGCGGTTGAAATAGGCGATGTACAATTCGACAATCGCACCGAATTCATCCGCCTCCAGTCCAGTTGGCCCCGCAAAGATGTCGAACGGCATCGGACTGTCGCCGAACAAGGCAATGTTCTCGTCAAAATCAAGCTCTTCGATCGAGATCAGCTTGTCCGTTCCTTCGCCGGACAGATTGCGGTCGGCAATGGTGATTTCCGTTGGGGACATGGTTAGCGTAAAGCTGGATTGATTGCCTGCAAAAATGGCCGTGTCCCGACCGGCTCCACCGTCGATGTAGTCGTTCCCTGCGCCCCCCAGAAGCCAATCTGCATTATCCCGACCTTCGATGGTATCATCCCCGCGAAGCCCGTTCAGGATCGTCGCGCGTTCGTCGCCCTGTATGAGATCGTCATAATAGGAGCCCTGTACAATCTCGATGCTGCTCAGGGTGTCGTTGCCCTCACCACCGCTTGCCGTGCCGCTGGCAAGGTCAACGGATACCGCGCCTGTCGCGTTCCCGTAGTAAATCAGGTCGATCCCATCGCCGCCGTTGACCGTATCGTCACCATCAAGCGGTGTGAAGGTGTTGTCGTTCGCATCACCGGTCAGGCTGTCGTCGAACAGCGACCCAAACAGGTTCTCGATCCCGTCCAGCGTATCAAGCCCGCCATCGCCGTCATCAAAGGCAAATCCATATCCCAGATCGACGTCGACACCCGCTGATGCGCCAAAATAGGCGGCGTAATCTTCGCCGTCGCCACCGATAAGGGTGTCATCGCCCGCGCCTCCTTCCAGCCGGTCATCATCCGGCCCGCCGTCCAGTTGGTCGTCACCGTCGTCCCCCTCAAGCGTGTCCTCGCCTGCCAGCCCCGACATCGTATCGTCCCCGGCCTCCCCGACAAAATAGTTGTCAAGCTCGGTCCCGGTGAAGTGGTCGCCGTAGCTGGAGCCGAGAATATTCTCGAACCCCGTGATGATGTCCGTGTCACCAAATTCATCTGTCACCGCTCCAGTGGACAGGTTGGCAACCGCCCCCCGATCACCAAATGAAAGGGCAGGAAACGTGGATTTGAACGCATCGGACAACAGCCGCGAATCCGCTGTGGCAAAGACAAGGAAATCGGATCCTGTGCCCCCGATCAGGCGGTCATTGCCTGCCCCGCCCCAGACCAGATCACCGGCACCGCGCCCGTCGATGACATCATCACCTTCGCCGCCAACAAGCAGGTTCGGCATTTCATCTCCATAGATCGTATCGCCGAGCAGCGTCCCCAGCACGTCTTCGACCCCGGTCAGCGTGTCGGCAAAACCAAAGCCGTCGTTGCTTGCCTGCCCCTGCGCAAGATCAACAACCAACGCCTGATCGGGCAGCTCACCCGTCGTGTAGCCAACGCCAAACATATCGGAAATGCCATCGCCGCCGTCCACGGTATCCATGCCGGACCCCGGCACGAAATAATCATCGCCGGTGCCCCCGATCAGGGTGTCGTTGCCCCCGTTTCCGATCAGGGCATCGACATCATCGGTGCCGCCAAGGTACTGATCCACGTCTGACAGTTGCGACACATGCAAGACCTGCCCCAAGGCATTATCAGTTGGGTCCGCGTCAATGCCGGGCGTCCATGCGTCGATGAAAATTGCGTTCTCAAGATCTTCTGTGCCCGCAGGCAGGGAGATGCGCACCGTGAAACTTTCCCCCGGCGCCAGTTCGGGAAGCACAAATTCGCTCTCCACGCTGTCCAGTGGTGCTGCGTCCAGCTCCGGCACGGCGGGCGCACCGACCATTTCCGTCGGCACTTCGACGGTCAGGATGCCGGGAACCGACGGGCGATCACCGTCGTTGGCGACCGTAACCGTCATCACCTGAACACCGGATGGCGAATGCAGAGCCTGCCGGGCCGAGGTGCTCAAATCCGCAGCACCAGAGACTGTTATGGGCGTGGGGTGCATCTGAACAACAGGGGCCAGACCATCGGCGCTTGTCCGTGTGTAGATGTTCCAGTCGCCCGGCCCCAAAGCGTCGAACCCAAAGGTATGCGTTAGCGTTGGATCCGCGGCACTTACGGTCTGGCGGGCCAGTTCGATGCCGGTCACCCGCCCGGTATCAGACGCGGCAAAAATCACCACATCAACGCTGTCCGCATCTCCCATATCAACATCCACAACAATGGTTGCCTGATGCCCTTCGTCATCCGGGGTCAGGCTGGCAATGGGAGCGGACGCGCTGGCCAGCATCTCGTTTGCTTCAAAGGTGATCTCTCCGAGGCCCGAAGGATCCGCAAGCCGAAGATCCCATATCCCTGTCTGGGGATTCTGCAGCGCCACATGCCGGGCCGTCGAAGTGTTGAGATCGTCCACCAGAGCAATGTCATCGCGTGCCGCAATAGCGGCTTCATCAAGAACCAGACCTTCAGGGGTGATCACCTCGATCCGGGCGGCAGCGTCGGCGGTTTCCCAGCGCGCCGTCAAGATCACCAGATCATCATTTTCATCCAAGTCCCAGCTGCTGATCTTGGGGATGTTCTTGCGGCCCAGGAACTTGTAATCGCCATTGAACTTGAGCTCGGCACCGAAAGCATAAATGCGCTGGGTGAACCCAAGCGGAATCGTGATCTGGCTCCAGAAGGCGGTGAGGTCATTTGAGAAATCCCCGTCAGAGGAATATTTGACAATGGCGTTTCCCGAACGTGTCATGCCCCCCACAAGGGGGAAGGCGTCCGGGATCACCAGACTGGCGCTGACCGAACCGGAAATGTCGCGTGCATCCTTTACGGTGGCATTGGGGGTATTGATGATCTGTGCTGCACCAACCACCACACCGCCCAGCAGGCTGATGCCTGTATCAAACTGACCTCTGTCCTTGGTCAGGTCCAGGGTGGTCGATGTTGTCGCCTTGAGAAGTTCGAAGTTTGTCACATCTGCGGGTTTGACGCCGAAATAGTCAATCAGGGGTGCCGCGATCTGATTGACCGCGTCGGGCACGAAGTAGCCGACCTTGGAGTCCAGTTCGACCGAGCCGGTCAAGACATAACCGATCTTCTTGGCAACCAAGGTTTCCTTGATCGTCCCGGTAATCTTGCCATGCAGTGGCGATTTGATCAGATCATTGTCCGGCCCGAATGTGCCGGTGATCTCGGCCTTGTAGGTCCACCCGGCATTCGGGTCTGCCGCTGCGAGGTTTTCAAGCGCCAGTGTCCCGCCCTGAACAAAAAGCCCGGTTGTTCCGATGGGATAGTTGATTTTGTCGACGCCGATGCTGATGCTGTCCAGTTTCAGATCAGGGTTCTTTACAAAGCCGACTCCAGCAGACAAATCCAGCCCCCACAGAAGCGGTATGTTGGCCTTGAAACTGCCCGAGTATTTGTCCTGGATCGTGTCGAACCCAACCAACAATTCCTTGACCAGAAAACCACTGGTTGGAACGGGCCCCTCGTATTTGTCCTCGTACTTGATCTCACCGACAACGTCCCAGTCCCAACCGGTCGGGGCGTCGGTGAATTTCAGGTATTTGTCGCCGCGCTGGAAATAGTTGTTCTGCTGGGCGGTTCCAAACAGGTCGATGGTCAGATTACTTTCGCTGTCGTTGCCCAGAAAACTGAAGCCGTTTTCAATCGCCCCACCCCAGGAAACCGTGGCCTTGCCGTTGACAAAAATGGCGTCTGACGCCGCTTCGTAATCCACGCCCAGATCGGAAAAACCGATGCTGATTGACGATCCACCACCAAGATCGAATTCGATAGGGTCAGGGGACCAGCGTTCGGTCCCCACCGAGGCCCCGAAACCCAATCCATCCGCACCAAAACTGATCGAAAGGGGGGCGTTTTTCGTGGACAGCGCAGTGTAGCTTGGCCCGGTTCCACCCCCGTCGTCAAAGGCCAGGTCGGTGCGAAAACTGATCTTGTCGGTGCCAATATTGATGTCCGCGAAGGTAAAATCGATCAGATCCGCCACCATCCGGTAGTCGGTATCGCTGTTGGCATCTTTGAAGTTGCTGACTTCAACCTTCGCCATGTCGATGGTGAATGTGCCCTCCATCAGCGGTTTGGTTGTCGAAACCTGTTCAGAGAACAGCTTGCCTTCCAGCATGATCTTGCCATTCTCGATCTTGGCAACCGGTGGCACCGCGGCACCCGGAACTGTTGGATCCAGCGGCTCGATGCGGAAAAGCTGCGCCACACCGTCCTTGCGGCCAACCGTCAGAACCGCCCCCGTTGTCGCCGTGATCGGCCCGCCGGCAACCTCGCGGCCCCAGTCGCCGGTGGTTGCGATGGTCAAATTACCGGTGTCCACAACGGACCAATCGAAGCTGGATGTCACCGAGCCGCCTTCGGCGTTGCGGGCCGTTACCGTGATCGCGTAATCGCCGGCCTCTACGGTCTCGGCCGCCGTCATCACGCTTGTTGCAACATCGACCGTGATTTCATCAGGCATACCGCTGACAAAATAGCTCAACATATTGCCGTCAGGGTCGGTGAAATAGTCGTCGAGATCAAACGACGAAGTTTGTTCTTCGAGCGAAACCTTGATCGGGAAAAGTGTCGAAACCGGGATCGGGATCTGATCCGCAGGGGTGACGGCGACAGGGTAGCTAAACTGCGCGCTTGCCGCGCCGGGATTTATGTCTTTGAGAACTTCGAAAGTGCCTGCATTGACGTCCAGGATCCAGGGTTCCCAGATGCCCGCATCCCCGGTCCGGGTAGAGGTCAGGTATTTGCCGCCGCCAAGGGACGTAAGCAATGGCACGCCCGCATAATTTTGCATCTCGAACGTCATCTGGTCGTCAAGAACCTTGCTCGCGGTTTCACCCGCCGCGTCAATCATCCAGGTCTCGTATCCATCTGATGCATAGGTGTCGATCAGCCAGGCACCGTCGTCGATCTCGACTGCGTCATCGAAGGTGCTGTAAAGGGACAGCCCCCCATCCGGCACCAACAGATGTGTCCCGTTGGATGTCCCATCCGTGCGCCAGATACCGGGCGTGTCTCCCTGCTCCACTTCAAAGACGACCGCGTTGTCGGACCACGGCAGAGATGACCCGATATTGGTCACATTTTCCGCAATCAAGGATGTCCCGCCCGAAGAGCCATCGGTGACGTATAAGTCCGATTGGTCCTCGGCTGTGCGGGCGACAAAAGCGACTTTGCCATTGTTCAGCAGGAAGAAATCATGCGGCGCGCTGTTTGGTTCCAATTCCTCCTGATCGGGAGGCGCAATGACAATGTAGCCGGGTGGCAACGTGCTTTGATCCGGCCAAGGGTTGCCCATGTTGAACCGCTGCACCAGTTGCGTGCCGCCTTGACTGCCGTCTGTGACCCAAAGCTGTTCACCATAAGACCAACGGGTTTCGTAAATCGTGCCGTCCGAGCCTGCGATGTCCTTGATCTCTTCGGTCTTGGCGCTGAACAGCAACCGGCCGTCCCCCAATTGCTGACGTGGTATGTTGCTCCAGCCATAGGTGGGTTCCACTGGGAACAACCCCTGATCTGGGCCAAGCTCGAAATAGAAGGGATCCGGTGGCGGGCCAGAGACGTTGACGGGCGTGTTGATCTCAACCGTGCCTTCCACGGTTCCGTCGGAGATGTAGAAGGGTGTCTTTCCATCCGCGTATTCGCCCTTTATCAACAAACGGCCACCTGGCAGTTCATTTTGATCGGTGGTGAATTCGGAGCCACCCAGCCGGATGGTCCCGCCCGCCGTACCGTCGGTGACCCAATACTCATAGCTGCTGCCGTTATAGGCCCCAAAGGCAACCCTGCCCCCAGAGAGCTCAAGATACCCGTTTGATGAAATACTTGAGCCATCTGATCCGGGATTTATATCCTTGATCAACTGGGTACCGCCCGGCGTGCCATCCGTGACCCATAATTCGGATCCCCGTGAACCATCATTGGCCGTAAATATGGCCCGTCCACCCGCAACCTGCTTGAAGTTCGCCGGATCACTGTAATTCGGATAGTCCGCGCTCGGGTTGATGTCCAAGAGGAGCTGGGTGCCCTCTGCCGTGCCGTCTGTAACCCATAGCTCGCGTCCGACCTCGTTTGATCCATCGGCGGAAAAAACTACCCGCCCGTCCCCCAACGGGGTCAGAAAGCGTGGCGCTCCTGAACTGTCTGGGTTGAGATCTTTTAGAAGGGCGGTGCCTGCTTCCGTTCCGTCCGACACCCAAAGCTCCGTACGGCGAAACAACTCATCCTGCGCCTGGAAAATAACCCGGCCGCCACCGATGGGAGCGATATAGCTGGGATCGCCACTGTCAAAATACGGATCGTCGAACGGGTTTGCTTCGGGGGGCAATATATCCTTGACCATACGGGTTCCTGCTTCGGTGCCATCGGTCACCCACAGCTCAACCCCGTGCTCCCCGTCATTCGCCGCAAAAAAGACAATCTTGGCCATACTCTTCCCCCCGGTATCGGCCCCGTCTGGGGTCCGCAATTGGTCTAGGTACAGCATCATATCCTGTCGCCTGCCCTGCTGATCTGATCCAAATCAAAAGACATTCGAATTTCTGAATTTTATTGATTCCAGGTGCTGGCGGGACGGCCTGTTTCGGTGACCGATGTGCAAAAAGCATCCGGCCTGCCCGAACCAACCTGTTACCGGATAATTCAGTCCCTGCTCGACCATCAGTGGCTGGATCAGCCGACCGTTGCAGAGCCTGAGTTCCAGTAAAGCATCCTGTCGGGTAGCCTGAAGCAGTATTCCGACCACACCAAAACCACCAAGGAGGAGCTGCGCGCCGAGTCTACCTAAATCGTCAAAAGCGGATTTGCGGAGTGCATTCGGGAAACAGACATGGGACGATCAATTCTATCCTGACAGCGAAGGGGGTCAGATGGTGATGGCCAAGGTGGGCGAGAACGGTGGACTGACGTTAAAGGAGGACGTCCATGTCAACTTTCCGAAAGGGCTTCGGCCACAACAGATCCGGCTCGAGGATACAGATTGTTCAACCGACAGCTTGAGCTATCCGTCCGTCCAGGTGATGCCCGATCTGACAACGATGACGGCCCTTTGGGGGGGCTGCCATCTTTTCTGGTCTGTCCCACGGCATCAATCCGGGGATAGGTTGGCCGCTGGCCATTTCCGCCGCCTTGATGGAACGCAGCCACAAGGCCCTTCCAAAGGTGTCCGGCATGCTGGCCCTCTGGCATTTTCATGGCGATGATCGGGATTCTCCTGCCCATATCGCTGATAATCTACTTCGTTGAAGGGGAAACCCAAATTCGCATCATTGCCGGGCTACTGGTCATTGCTATGGAGGTTTAGCTATTGATTAACCGTCACCATCCAACGCTTCTGGCTCGGGTTCACCCTGCCCGTCTGGCGCTTTGGTCCTTTCTGGCGGCGAAGGCCCATGGGGCGGAGCGCCTAGACGCCCGCCGGATTATCGACCTCCCGGCCCATCGCGGCCAGATCGGAATACCGGTCACCGATGCGGTGATGTGGACGCCCACCAGTTGCCGCACCCAACGCCACAACCAACTCATCAGACGCAGGGGCATCGTAGATCGAGAACTGAACCGTCAGGTAATGCGACCGACGACCGGTGTCATGTTTGTCCATCAGGGGTATCTGGATCTGGGTATTGGCAGGCCCACGGGTGTTGGTGAAGCCAAGATAGCTTTTTGCGCCGACGGCCTCCCGGTAGAAATTTCCAAATTGCAGCGTATGGATAAGAGCCGATGCATGTTCTACTTCGCAAGCGGTTCCGGCAATACAGGCCTTGCCATAAGCCTCGATCGCATTGCCCGACCCGGCCAGGGCGATCAAACGATCAGACAGCAACTTCCCCAATACTGGCGCCATGCGCCTGATTTCAGGCGACAGGTCTTCGACGAATCCCCGACCGGCCCAAGGATTGGTGACCACCGCAGCAACCCCGATCATACGCATGACCGAGGCGCAGGCGCGGCCACCCTCCGAATGAATATCCTCATCAAACGTCACGACTTTTCGTAGTTCGGGAAGCATTACTTCTCTCCTGTCAAATGTGGTACTTTCGCGGTCCGGCGACGGCTTGCACCACGCCTTTTTCGTCAGTTCCATGATAGATGCCAAAAACACCGTGCCGGTTTTCCTGAACGTAGCGGCGCAACATTGACCGTTCCGCATCGCCCCTGACACGCTCAAGCGGCAGATTATCCAGATCAAAGTAGCGCATGCCGTCAGGGGCCTCCCCGCGAAGCGCCCCATGATAGATAATCCAATGGGCGGCATTCCGGGTGCCTTGATAGACCGCATAAAGGTGGTCCAGCTGCGGTTCCAGGCCAAGGCCGGTCAGGTGTCCCACCAATCCTTCGACAGAAGTCGCATCTGACGGGGCGGCCGGCACGGACACATGGCCGTCTGATGTTTCCCGAAGCAATATCCGTCCGTCATTTTCCAACACTGCCCCAATCAATACGCCACCTGTGGCCGCAGCGGCATCCGCCAGAACGTCATCCAGACCAAGATCAAAATAGGCCCCTCTGAAGTACCCCAGAGGCATGCCACCACTTGTTTCAAAATCCAGCACCCGACCGATCAGGACAAGATGGTCGCCTGCGTCAACCAGATTGTATTGCGAACAGCTGAAGCTGGCCACGGCACCAGTAATCAATGGCATGTCATGGGCATCGGCATGCCAGGGTGCGACGTCAAATTTCTCGGCGGATTGCGATGCAAAAAGACCGGAGATTTCCTTTTGGTCGTCCGCAAGGATGTTGACGGCAAAGTGGTCGGCCTGCGCGAATGTATCGCACGAATGCGCCGCCTTTCCGACGCAGACCAAAAGCAACGGCGGATCAAGCGACACCGATGAAAACGAGTTGGCCGTAAAGCCGCGCGGTTTGCCGTCCGGCTGACGGGTGGTGACAACGGTTACGCCGGTGGCAAAATTGCCGAACGCATCGCGCAGGGCGCGTTTTGTCTCAATATCCATCAAGTCACCCGCTTGTTGCGCAGCCGGCACTGACAGCCGCCACACTAGGCGCAACGATGTTCAGGTCGCCTGCTGTTCTCATCATTTCGGGTCTCATGCTCCGGGGTTCAATCGATCAAGGAATTCACTTAGGGGCCTGTTCACAGCGTCGGGGTTCTCGGCCAGCGCCATATGGCGCAGCCCAGGAAGTATCCGGGCCTCGGCGCCCGGAATTTCTGCGGCGATCGCTTGGGTCATTTCCGGGCCGTTGCCAAAATCCTGGTCACCGGTGATGATCAGGGCGGGACAGGTGATGGCGGGCTGCGGGGCAACCACCTCCTCCACACCTTCCGCCAGAACGCGGTAGATCCTATGGTAGACCTCTTGCCGGTTCGCCGTGACCCAGGATTTGACAAGGCGGATCACATCCGGGTTCGCGGATTGGAACGCCGGGGTGAACCAACGCTCGATCGCTGCCTGCACGGTCGCCTCGGGACCGATTTCACGGGCCAACCCCACGCGGTCAAGGATGTGTGCCTGTGCCGCTTCACTCCGCCTGTGCGGTGAATTGAGAATGACCAGCGCGCGGGCACGATCCGGCGTATCCTGCGCAAAGCGGCGCGCGATCATGCCGCCGAGCGAAAATCCGACAATCGTTGCGGCTTCGATACCGCAATGATCGAGCAACCCCGACAATTGCCGCGAAAACATCGACAGGTCGGGGGTGTCGGGGGGCGCGACCGAGCCGCCATGGCCATACATGTCGTAGGCAAGAATCCGGTGCCGGTCCCTCAATGCCGGTATCGTCCATTGCCAACAGGCCCGGTTCAGGCCCAGCCCATGGATCATCACGACAACGCGGGCGTCCGGCGGGCCGGTCAGGTCAAATTCAGTTCCGTCCGGGGCAACCGCCATCAGTCTGGGCCCTCCATTGGGCGACCAGGGGCCACTTCGACCTTGACCTGCGCAGCGACAGGCAGATCGCTCACCCCTGCGGAGCCGCCCGGTGGATCAAGCTGAAAACACGCCCCATGAACCGCGTCGGGACCGGCATGGTCGCGCAGCCAGGCGAGGGGTCTAACCCCCTCATCACGTGTCTGGATTTCGACGGTGCCGTTTGCCATGGATGCGCCTCCCTTGTCGCCAGCCTGCCCGGATCGGGAAGGATTGCTTT
>CAXBKL010000074.1:0-17174 GCA_963976125.1 uncultured Sulfitobacter sp.
CTATGAATCACGCAGCCATCTCAGCCTCAAGTGAATTAATGGCTCCTGAGCCTAACTGCGCCTCGGGAAATTTGGGATTAATGACCTATGTTGCTGTTTCGCGCATGGGACATTCAACCAACCATGCTGTTAAACACGCCGAAGAAGCCATACTTTTACCAGCTGACCCCCGTTGCAGTCGATAGAGTACAGCGCCATGCCTGAAGGGCGGCACGACGAAAGATGCACCGCAGCGAGCAGCTGGGCGAGCAAGGCCCGATTGGGGCCATTTCCGTCGGCCTAAAGTTTTTGCGGCATCAAGCAGGGCGTCCCAGACAAGCCGGGACCGCATTGATTACCCCGCAATCAATCCCATGTTTTCCAGTTTCAACAACACCTGATGGGCGCAGTTATCAACCTCGGCATTCTCGGTCTCGATGCGCAGTTCCGGGTTGTCCGGCACGTCGTAGGGATCCGAAATACCGGTGAATTCCTTGATTTTTCCGGCGCGGGCCAACTTGTACAGACCCTTGCGGTCGCGTTTCTCGCATTCCTCAATGGAGGTCGCGACATGCACTTCGACAAAGGCGCCAAAGGCTTCGACATCTTCGCGCACGGCGCGGCGGGTTGTGGCATAGGGTGCGATAGGCGCGCAGATGGCGATGCCGCCGTTCTTGGTGATCTCGCTTGCGACATAGCCGATGCGGCGGATGTTCAGGTCGCGGTGCTCCTTGCTGAACCCCAATTCCGAACTGAGGTTCTTGCGGACAATATCGCCATCCAGCAGCGTCACCGGGCGTCCACCCATTTCCATGAGCTTGACCATGAGCGCGTTGGCGATGGTAGATTTGCCCGACCCGGAAAAGCCCGTAAAAAATACCGTAAACCCTTGCTGTGACCGTGGTGGCCGGGTGCGGCGCAACTCCTTGACCACCTCAGGGAAAGAAAACCATTCCGGGATCTCAAGACCTTCTTGAAGGCGGCGGCGCAATTCGGTGCCCGAGATGTTCAGGATGGTCACGTCGTCTTTGTCGAGAATTTCATCGGCGGGCTCGTATTGGGCGCGTTCCTGCACATAGACCATGTGTTTGAAATCGACCATTTCGATGCCCATTTCGTCCTGATGCTCGCGGAACAGATCCTGCGCATCATAAGGGCCATAGAAATCCTCACCTTTTGAATTCTGTCCGGGGCCGGCGTGATCGCGCCCGACGATGAAATGGGTGCAGCCGTGGTTCTTGCGGATCAGCCCGTGCCAGACCGCCTCGCGGGGGCCGGCCATGCGCATTGCCAGATTCAGCAGGGACATGTTGGTGGTGGCGGCGGGGTATTTGTCCAGCACCGCCTCATAACAGCGCACGCGGGTGAAATGGTCGACGTCACCGGGTTTGGTCATGCCCACAACCGGATGGATCAGCAGGTTCGCCTGCGCCTCGCGGGCGGCGCGGAACGTCAGTTCCTGATGCGCGCGGTGCAGGGGATTGCGGGTCTGGAACGCCACCACCTTGCGCCAGCCCAGTTTGCGGAAATAGGCGCGCAATTCGTTGGGCGTGTCGCGTCGGGCGCGGAAATCATAATGAACCGGTTGCTGGATGCCGGTGACGGGGCCGCCCAAATACACTTTGCCCGCCTGATTGTGCAAATAATTGACGGCCGGATGGGTGTCGTCGTCCGTGCCAAAGACCATTTTGGCTTCATGTGCCTTGTCCGGGGTCCAGCGGTCCGTAACGGTCATCGTGGCCAGGATCACGCCTTCCTGATCGCGCAGGGCGATGTCCTGATTGATTTCGATCGAGGCAGCGAAATCCTCGGACACGTCCAGGGTGATGGGCATCGGCCACAGCGCGCCATCCGACAGCCGCATGTTGTTGACGACGCCATTGTAGTCGTCTTCGGACAAAAATCCCTTGAGCGGGTTGAAACCGCCGTTCATCAACAGCTCCAGATCGCAAATCTGACGCGGGGTCAGATCATGGCTGGTCAGATCAGCCGCATCGACCTTCATCTTCTGCGCGGAATCGTAAGATACATAAAGCTCCGGGATCGGGGCCAGATTGCTCAACATCGTCATGCCTATCTCGTCTTTTGCCTCGGGTCAGGGGATTGGCCCATTTCGCGCCGCTATGGCCTGTTACCGGGGCAAAAGTCTAGCGAGCGCGGAAAAGAATGCAAAAAAATCGCAACCAGATGCGAAAACAACGCTACGGGGTCAGGCTACCTTTGATGCGAGCGCCTCCAGCTTGGCGCCCAACCCGCGCGCATCCTTGACGGGCCATGCGTCCAGCGGGACGCTCAGGCCGCGCAACTCTAGCGCGACCAATTCGGATGTGGGCAGGACATAACCCGCTGCGGCCAGCAATGGTGCGGACATGAATGCCTGAACCTTGTGTTCCTTGGTCACACCTTCCAGTCGCGACGCGGTGTTGACGGTATCCCCGATCAAGGTGCGCGGCGCCTGACCTGCGGCGCCAATTTCGCCCAGCACGACATCGCCCAGATGCGCACCGATGCCGATGGCGACAGGGCTTTGGCCTTCATTGACCAATGTGGCGTTGAAGGTGACCAAAGCCTCCGAAATTCCTTCGATGGCCTTCAGGGCCGATTTGGCCGAGAGTTCGGGAGAGCTGGTTTCAAACACCGCAAGAAACCCGTCCCCGAGGTATTTGTCCACGGCGCCATCAAAACGGTTGATGGCCGGGACCACCGCGTCAAAGAACCGGTTGAGCAGGAAAACAACATCATACGGCAATTGCCCGGTGGTGCGGGCGGTGAACCCCCGCATATCGAGAAACAACACCGCCAGTTCCTTTTCTTCGCCCTGGCTGGCGTGGTTCCGGTTCATCCTGCCATCTGGTCGAAAAACGCGAAACACAGTGGTTGGGTCTTTGGGTCTGATCTGGCAGGCAAGTCTTGTATGTGGTCCTGCCCCGACTGCCGCCAATGTCCTGGCCTCGGCGTCGCTGGGGGCGTGAAGCATACCTCCGCCTTCTTCGACCACCACACGGCAGGTCGTGCACCGCCCCCGGCCCCCACACAGGGAAGCATGGGGGATATTCCTGCTGCGCGACATTTCAAGCAAGGTCAGGCCCTTGGGGGCCAGAACCTGGGGCCCATCGACATAGCGGATTTGAACCGACCGGCGACGTGCCTGCACATATCTGGCGGCGACATAGCCGCCAAGAACCGCCAGAATCGCACCAAACACGAGCAGGACGGTATTGCTGAGCTGGATCAGGGCAAGAAAGGTCTCTCGATCAGGAAAGTTGAACATCTCGATCATCATCGCGCCGGTATCTGCGTCGGCAAAGGCGGCCTTGACCCGTCGGCCTGCGGTCATGAACCCGGCCAGCGCAAAGGCGGGCACCAATACCGCAAAGCTGATCAATACAGGTTGCGACCGGCGCCACCATGATTTGCCGCGCAGCCAGAAATGCAGGCCAATACAGCCATGCAGCCAGACGATCAGCAGCAACAGGCTTTGTTTCCAGCCATCTGCGGTTCCATAGATGAGCAACATGATATAGCCCAGCTCATCGTTCACATCATAAAGCTCATGCGCGGTGCGGGTGTGGATCAAATGCACAACCAGAAGCACCGGAATGATGAGCCCCAAGGTGATCTGAGCGGCTTCCCAAACAGGCATGCGCAGGCTCCGCTTGCCTGTCAGTTTGACAAGAGCAAGCCCAATATGAACAACAAAGGCGCCGTAAATGAGAATGGTTCCGGGAATGCTGCGGGTCACGACCTGCCGCCAGTCCTGCGCGGCATTCATCAAGGCATCGGAAAAGAGACCCAGACCGATGTTGAGAAAATGAAGCAGCGCATAGGCAAAAAGGACCAGCCCACTGCCGATGCGCAGGCGCGTGGCCATGCTGCCCCGCCATAAATCGCTCATGTTCGCACCTCCGTCAGAGAGCGAGTGTGGGCGGCACTGGTCAGAGCGTCAAGCGTCGGAATCAGGCGGTTTGGGGAATAGGTGTATCGGCGGGTGCCAGCGTGCCGCCCCTGGTCGCGTCATCGGTTTCAGCAATAAAGCGCTCCGCTTCCAAAGCGGCCATGCAGCCCATTCCCGCCGAGGTCACGGCCTGACGATATTTGTGATCGGTCAGATCACCGGCGGCAAACACACCGGGGATGGATGTTTCGGTGCTGTCCGGCTTGGTCACGACATAGCCGCCCATGTGCGTTTCCAGCGTATCAATCACCAGCTCATTCGCGGGGGCATGACCAATGGCCACAAAAACACCCTTGCAGGGGATGTCGGTGATCTCCCCGGTCTTGGTGTGTTTGACCTTGACGCCTTCGACACCCAAAGGGTTGTCGCCGCCATAGACTTCTACCAGTTCATGAAACCACAACGGTTCGATTTTGGGGTTCTTCATCAAACGGTTTATCAGGATCTTCTCCGCACGCAATTCGTCGCGGCGGTGGATCAGCGTGACCTTGGAGGCAAAGTTGGTCAGGAAAAGGGCTTCTTCAACAGCTGTGTTGCCGCCGCCAATGACCACAATTTCCTGTCCACGATAGAAAAAACCGTCGCAGGTGGCACAGGCAGAGACGCCAAATCCCTTGAATTTCTCTTCGGACGGCAGGCCAAGCCATTTTGCGCGCGCGCCGGTGGCAAGGATGACCGCATCGGCCACATAGGTTGTGCCGCTGTCACCCTTGGCGTGAAACGGGCGCGAAGACAGGTCCAGATCGATGATGATGTCGCCGATCACTTCGGTGCCCATGGCCTTGGCATGAGCTTCCATGCGGATCATCAGGTCCGGACCCTGCACCTCGCTGTCTCCGGGCCAGTTTTCGACCTCGGTGGTGGTGGTCAATTGGCCGCCCGGTTCGATCCCCTGAACCAGAATGGGCTCAAGCATTGCGCGGCTGGCGTAAACGCCCGCGGTGTACCCGGCGGGGCCTGAGCCAATGATAAGTACTTTGGTCTTGCGCGTTTCGGCCATCTGGCATCCCCTGGGAAATCTGTTTTCTGCTGACCGATATAGCCTCGCCGCACGGCATCTTAAACCCCCTGTGACAGCGGCGCGCAGGGGCGTGATCGGGGTCTGTCAGGGCGTTGCAGGATTGGAGGAAGAAAGATTCTTGCGCAACCGCGAAACATTATTGCGCCCGCCAAAGGCGCTGTTATAAGAATCGCAAATTGAAAGGGACTTTTCATGGCAGGTGCGCGGCTTGATCCGATTGATCGGAAAATCCTGGCAGAACTTCAGGCTGATGGACGCATGACCAACGTCGAATTGGCCAAACGTGTGGGCATTTCCGCGCCTCCATGCCTGCGCAGGGTCCGTACCCTCGAAGAACAAGGGTACATCAAAGGGTATCATGCAGATGTCGATGCCCGCGAACTGGGGTTTGAAGTGCAGGTATTCGCGATGGTCGGTTTGGCCAGCCAGGCCGAGGCAGATCTGACGGCGTTTGAAAACAAATGTGGCACCTGGCCGCTTGTGCGAGAGTGCCACATGTTGAACGGCGAGGTTGATTTCATGTTGAAATGCATGGCACCCGACCTGTCCAGTTTTCAAAGTTTCCTGACGGGTGAATTGCTGACCACACCAAATGTGGAAAGCGTCAAGACCAGTCTGGTCATTCGCGGGGCCAAGGACGAACCGGGCGTACCGTTCGACGTTCTTGAAAAACGTCTGGAAGCGGCCCCCTGAGACCAAACGCAAGGAAGCCCCGGACAGGTCCAGGGCTTCGCTGAGGGTTGGAGGAACCGTTCAGTGCGTGTCAGATGATATTCTGTTCCGCATCATCTATCGCGGCCTCGGGCGCGCGGGGATGGGCAAGCGGGCCGAAATCAGATGCGTGGCTAATGCGCGGGAACATCGACAGGAATCGATCCCGCAGGGATTGTGAGACCAAGCGCATGGCGCTGGCACCGGGATGGAATGTTTCCATGTTTATGCCGCCAACCTTGATGGCCGCATGCCGGGTCAGACAGATGTGAAACAGCCGAACCGGAGTGGGCGGGACCACTTCGATCACATTCACCCCGTCAACAAATTCACGCACTGGCGTCAACAATTGTGTCTCGCCTGCTTCACCGCGCAACTGATGAGGGGTGTGCAGAACACGTGCGCCGGGGCCGACCGTAATGAATGACGAGGGGCGGCCCTCACCGAAACTGTCTGCCATCATGCGGATCAAGGGCAGGCGGCGGCCGGCGTCGGCGGGAACAAAGCTGCTTGATCCGATCCAGATCAGCTTGGCCGGTTCGCCAGAGGACGTGTTGATCATATCGCCCGGTTGCAGGTCTTCCACGGCGACATCGCCATGCACCGTCTGGATCAAGGTGCCACGGGCAAATGCGCTGAAGGCGGATTCAAAAAGCGGGATCGCCGGGGCGCGGTCCTGCCCGATGTAAAGCGAATCGTCGGCGCGCAGCGCGGCCACCTCAAAGCTGCGGGTCGGAACCGAGGCGCCCAGACGCTGTTTTGGGGGCGCGGACCGTGCAAAGCCGTATCCGCTTGTGTTGTTGTTACTTGTCATAAGGCGCGAAGCCGGAGCAGCAGTCAGTGTCATGCGATCACCTTTTCTCAGGTTGGTCACATCCGTGTCGGCCCCCACCGACAAGCACGGAAATAACGAGATGTCATTTCATGTCTTTTGTGAGAACCAAATCGCCATGTTTGGCCGCGATTGTCAAAGTTTGAACAACATTTGCGCCAGTTTAAGCGCCAATTCAGGTTTCTTTTACCTTTCTGTTTCCGCATTTTCCGGGTGATTGCCACATTCCAGGCCAACAAAAAGACCCTGCAAGCGAATCAACGCATGCAGGGCCATCAATCGTTACATCGGTCCCAGAAGGATCGTTGGGGTCTTAATCCGAGGGACGGGTTAAGCTGTTTTGCGCTCCGGGGTTGCCGCGTTCCGCTTGGCGATGAAGGCGGCCCGTCGCGCGCCGCGTGCCCAGGGCATCACAGTCTCTTCCTTGGCGGCTGCGGCTACAACACCTTTTATGAAGCGCTTGTTCGTTTTCATGTCCTCGTCCTCTGCTTTGTCTTGTTGCGGGCTATTGCCCTTGCTTGAGGATGAATATGGCGGCCCAATCGGGCAGGTTTTTGGCAATTGAGGTAATTTTCGAGAAATTTGCGATGGTTTTCAGAGTGATTTGTGATGCCTTTGCCGCAATTCGCCAAAGCCCTTGTTTTTAAGGTCAATGGGCAATCACAGTGGCCAATCCAGCGAAATTTCCCGCATTGTTTCCAGATTATTCAGAGGTCATTTTGACAGGAGGGGGGCGCGGTCTGCCGCATTTGCGCCAAAATCAAAGTGTGATGGCCGAAATCAATCGACCATAGTCCGCTTCTCGGGCGTGGGTCGTGCGTCGGTAGGAAAAGAACCTGTCCGCATCCTCATAGGTGCAGTGTCTGGTCCATTCTGCGTGATCTATGCCGGCCACGCGCAAGGCTTGCAGGCCAAAGCCAGGAAGATCAAAAAGCACCCGATCACCGTGGCCCTGCGCAAAAAAACGGGCATTTTCCGGGTCTGCATCCAGAAACTGATCCATGAATTCGGGGCCGACTTCATAGGCGCGCTGGCTGATGCAAGGGCCGATCACCGCAGTGATATTGTCGCGTGCGGCCCCCAGAGTGACCATCGCGTCAACTGTGGCCCCCAGAACGCCGTCCAGCGCCCCGCGCCATCCCGCATGGGCCGCACCGATCACACCGGCATCGGGATCGGCGAACAAGACCGGTTGGCAATCAGCCGTTAACACCGACAGTGCGACGCCGGGGGTGTTTGTCACGATGCCATCGGCCTTGGGTTTATCCCGAATGGGGCCAGTGGCCGTCACTACTTCGGCCGAATGCACCTGATGCACACCGACCAGATGATCCGCGGCAACATCCATGGCCTCTGCCACCCGGTTCCGGTTGATCTGAACGATCTCACATTGGTCGCTGCTGCCTTGCCCGCAATTCAACCCGGCAAAAACGCCAGATGAGGCACCGCCGCGCCGGGTAAAGAACCCGTGGCGCAGGCCGCTCAAAGCGTCAGATGTCAGTATCTCGAGCGTCATGGCTCCAATCCCGGTGGTGGTGTGCCGTGCTTTGGGTAAAGTCCAAGAACTTTGAACAGGTTTCCCATTTCCGCAGGATGCGTCAACCGCCGATGCGCCGCAATGTGGGATTTGAGGACATCACCGCTCATATTTGCCGCAAGGTTTTGCGCCCGCGCCGTGATCCCCAGCCGCTCCAGAAAAACCCCCTGTGGGGTCAGTCGGGTATGCGCGCAGGGGGTGCTGGCCTGTGCCAGTGCCTCGAAATCCACATGTGCGGTCAGGTCTGCCAGTCCGGGATCAGCAAGCGGTGGTGCGGGTTGGTGGTTCTGAACGGCCTGCAACGTGTCGCCCAATGTGTGCCAATCGCCATAGTCGATGACAAGCGCGGCACCGCCGTGGTCTGCAATGCGCCGGGCGATTTCCAGAATCAACGGGCTGGCGGCGCTACAGGTTTCGATCAGATCGCCGTCTTTTGTGTCGTCGATCCGGTCGGCCAATGCCGGTTGCGGTTGGGCAGGGCCCAGACCAAAGCTCAGCGCGCCATTCGTCTGCCCAACCTGCCGTTCGCGCCATCCCGCCCCGTCGCGGACAAATTGCCGGATGGGCAACGCGTCAAAGAATTCATTGGCGATGACAAACAAGGGCTGATCGGGCAACGCCGTCAGGGCATCAAGGTGCAGTGGTTCAAAAGGCTCCAGCGTCCGGGATTGTTGCTGGCGCATGGCAGGTGAGGCTTCCAGCAGGACAACCTGTGCGGCCTCGACAAATCCTGGCACAGCGGCACAGGCGCGCAAGGCGTCCGCCATCAAGGTGCCCCGGCCCGGACCCAGTTCAGCGAGTGTAAACGGCGTCGGCGCCCCCTGATCCAGCCAGCATTGCGCAAGCGCAAGGCCGATCAATTCACCGAACATCTGGCTGATTTCCGGCGCGGTTGTAAAATCGCCCGATGCGCCAAAAGGCTGGCGCGTTGTGTAATACCCTTTTGTCGGATGCATCAGACAGGTCGATATATAGCTGTCCAACCGCATCGGCCCGTCGGCCGCAATTTGGGCTATGATGTCGTTCTTCAGGGTCATGCTTATCTACGGGCGCGAAGCATCAGATAAAGACCGGCCAAAATCATCGGCGCACTGAGCAATTGGCCCATCGTCAGGCCGTAGCCGCTCACCTGCCAGGCCAGACCTAGCGGATTGCCTTCGCTGATGAACTGCGCGTCGGGTTGGCGCACAAATTCCACCGCGAAGCGGGCAAGCCCGTATCCGGCAAGGAAAGTCCCACAGATCATCCCCTCGCGTTTGAGCCCATCACGACGCCAGGCCAGCCAGATCAGGATGGCACCAAGAACCACCCCCTCAAGCAGTGCTTCGTACAGTTGCGAGGGGTGGCGCGCGCAGATCTCTGCAACGCCAGGGCAGAATTGCGCGGCGTCGCCGGGAAAGGCGACCCCCCAGGGCAGATCGGTGGGTCGCCCCCATAATTCAGCGTTAATGAAATTTGCAATTCGCCCCAGAAAAAGGCCCGGTGCCAGGCCAAGACAGATCAGATCCCCCGCGGGCAAACGGGGGATGCCATGTTTCCAGGTAAATATGAATGCGGCGAGGATTACGCCAATTGCGCCCCCGTGAAAGGACATGCCGCCCTCCCACAGTTGCAAAATGCGCAGCGGGTTCGAAAGGTAATACCCGGCCTGATAAAACAGCACATATCCCAGCCTGCCGCCGAGAATGATCCCAAGGATGATCCAGAACAGCAGATCCTCGATCTGGCCTGCGCTCATGACCGGTTTTTCGTCCCGCCAAAGGCGCGGTGCGCGCACTGCCCGTACCACCAGCCGCCAACCCAGCAGGATGCCGACGATATAGGCCAGCGCATACCAGCGCAGCGCAAATTCCATGCCAAAAAGCGAGATCGTGAATATCTCGGGCGCGATATCGGGGAAGGGAAGCATACCGGTCATGCGATGATTGAGCGCGGTTGACAGCGGAAGTCAACCTTGCCTCGGTACCACATCGCCCCCATATAGGAGCAAGCAAGAGACCCGGAGGCCGATATGCAGACTCGCAACAAATTCTTTGATGATGTGTCACAGATGATGACCAACGCCATGGGTGTGGCCCAAGGTGCCAAGGAAGAAGCGGAAACCGCCATGAAAGGCATGCTGGACCGGTGGCTGGCCGACCGGGATTTTGTCACCCGCGAAGAATTCGACGCTGTACGTGCGATGGCCCAGAAGGCACGTGAAGAGAACGATGCGCTCAAAGCGCGGCTTGATGCGATGGACGCCAAGAAAAAGTAGCGCTTCGGGGTGGCTTTCGGCCCCCTGCGCATCCCTGATTGCCAGCGAGCGCAGACCGTGGCGGTCGGTCCCTGAATGATGTGGCTGACCCGACCTTACCCACAAGATATTGCAGTTATCCCCTCCTATTTGTGGTTATCCCCAAAATAGGGGGTTGCCAGACGCCTCCTTGATCCGCACCATATCTGGTATGGGTGCGGGTTTGCCCCACGCCTTGTTGTGCAGGCGTCCAGCTTTTGTGGTTCAGGCAAAACCATCGCTGGAACAGAAAAGAGGTGGCGAAATGGCCCTGTCCGAGCAGTACCTTGAAGACGAAATTCATCCCATTGATATTGTTGAGAATTTGGCGGCATATCACGAATGGGACTTTGATCGCATATCAGAAGAGCAGATCGCGATGGCGGTTGAGGGGCAGTGGCGAACCTATTCGCTGACGCTGGCCTGGTCGGCTTTTGATGAAACGTTGCGGTTGATCTGTACTTTCGAGATGGAGCCGCCGGAGGAAAAGCTGCCGGGATTGTTTGAACTGCTGAATGCCGTCAATGACCAGTGCTGGGCAGGTGCGTTCACCTATTGGGCGGAACAAAAATTGATGGTCTATCGGTATGGTCTGGTTCTGGCCGGAGGACACACGGCAAGCGCGGATCAGATTGACACCATGATTGGTGCGGCGGTGATGTCCGCCGAACGGTATTATCCGGCGTTGCAATTGTTGATCTGGGGCGACAAAACCCCGCATGAGGCGTTGCAGGTCGCCATTGCAGAGGCTTACGGGCGCGCGTAACGTCTGCCCCGAAACGCCGGGGGAGAGTCATGAAAGAAAGCCGAATAGCGCGCGACGGTCTGGTATTGCTGGGCTGTGGCAAAATGGGGTCGGCGATGCTTGGCGGATGGTTGGCGCAGGGGTTGCCGGCCGGGGCCGTCTGGGTCGTAGATCCCTATCCAAGCGATTGGTTGCAGGCGCAGGGTGTCCATATCAATGGAGAGTTGCCCGCAGCGCCTGCCGTGGTGCTGGTTGCCGTGAAACCCCAGATGATGGCCGAGGCCCTGCCCACACTTCAGGCGATGGGCAACGGCACGACTCTGTTTGTGAGTGTCGCGGCGGGCACGACCATCGGCTTTTTTGAAACCACGTTGGGTGCAGATACTCCCATCGTGCGGGCGATGCCCAACACGCCCGCTGCAATATCTCAGGGGATCACGGCGATTGTCGCAAATGCGCCTGCGGGCAAGGCAGGTCTCGACGATGCCGATGCCCTGCTTCGTGCCGTGGGACAGGTTGTCCGTCTGGAGACCGAAAGCCAGATTGATGCGGTCACCGGTGTGAGCGGCTCCGGTCCGGCATATGTCTTTCACATGATCGAAACCCTTGCCTCTGGCGGTGTTGCACAGGGGCTGCCTGCCGATCTGGCCATGCAACTGGCCAAGGCAACGGTTGCAGGGGCCGGGGCCCTGGCCATGCGAGCCGAGGAAACACCCGAACAATTGCGCATAAACGTCACCAGCCCGAATGGCACCACGCAGGCGGCGCTTGAAGTGCTGATGGATGCGAACACCGGATTTCCGGCATTGCTGCCGCGTGCGGTCAGGGCGGCAACAAATCGGTCAAGGGAGCTTGCAGATGGCTGAAATTACTTTCGATGACTTCCTGAAGGTGGATATTCGCGTCGGCACGATAGTACGCGCGGAGCCCTTCCCCGAAGCGCGCAAGCCGGCAATCAAGATGTGGGTGGATTTTGGCCCCGAAATAGGCGAGCGGAAAACCTCGGCCCAGATCACCGCGCATTACACGCCGCAAAGCCTTGTTGGGAAACAGGTCATAGGTGTGGTCAATTTCCCGCCCCGGCAGATCGGGCCCTTCATGTCAGAGGTCTTGGTGCTTGGATTGCCTGATGGCGATGGGGAGATTGTTTTGTTGTCGCCAGATCAAAAGGTATCTGAGGGAGGGCGGATGCATTGACCCGCATCCTGATCGCCCGCCCGCTTCCCGATGCAATCACATCTGCACTTGCGGGATTTGAACTGACTGTCCGGGCCCAAACCGCGCCCCTTGCGGCTTCGGAATTGCGTGCCGCATTGCGGGAGTATGATGGCGTTATGCCGACACTCGGAGATGCCTTTTCAGCGGAGGTCTTTGCAGATGTGCCCACCCCACGTTGCAGGATCCTCGCGAACTTTGGTGTCGGGTATAACCACATCGACGCCGGTGCCGCACAGCGGGCAGGGATCACGGTGACAAATACCCCGGGTGCCGTCACCGATGCCACGGCCGATATTGCGATGACACTGATGTTGATGTCGACCCGCCGCGCAGGAGAAGGCGAGCGGCTGGTGCGGGCCGGAAACTGGGAGGGTTGGCACCCGACCCAGATGCTTGGCCTTCATCTGACCGGTAAAACGGTGGGCATTGTCGGCATGGGCCGCATTGGGCAAGCCATTGCCCGCCGGTGTCATTATGGATTTGGGATGGACGTCAGATATTTCAGCAGGAGCCATAAAACACTGGCATTTCCTGCCGAACACCTGACCGATCTTCATGCGCTTGCAGGCGCGGTTGATGTCATGGTCATAGCGGTCCCCGGCGGTGCCGCGACCCATCATCTGATTGATGCGGAGGTGATGTCCGCAATGCGGCCCCACGGCCATCTGATCAACATTTCACGGGGCGATGTGGTTGACGAGGCCGCGTTGATCGGCGCCCTTGAGGGAGGCCACATCGGTGGTGCGGGTCTGGACGTCTATGAATTTGAGCCAAGGGTGCCGGCCGCGCTTTGTGCCCTGGACAACGTGGTGTTGCTGCCGCATTTGGGGACAGCGGCGCTTGAAGTGCGGATTGGCATGGGGCTGATGGCCGCTGGCAACCTGACCCGGTTTTTCAACGGTGAGACGCCGCCAAATATCGTCTGACCGCAGGCGGATAGACCTGACTGGAATTTCGGAGGGTGCGTCACATGTCGCCAACGGCTTCCCGCCAGTGTCGTCGGCACAGGGACACATACGATTCGTTTCCGCCGATCTGAACCTGTGCGCCATCGCGCAGCACGGTGCCGTTTTCGTCCGTGCGGATCACCATCGTGGCCTTCTTGCCGCAGTGGCAGATCGTGCGCACCTCGCGCATTTCATCGGACAATGCCAGAAGGGTCGCGGAGCCGGGGAACAGATCGCCCCGGAAATCCACCCGCAGGCCAAAGCACATGATCGGCACCTTGAGATCATCGACCACTCGGGCCAATTGCCACACCTGTGCGGGGTCGAGAAACTGTGCCTCATCCACAAAGATACAGGCGCAGGGGCCGTGGGCAAGGCGGTGTTCAATCTTGGCAAACAGGTCTTCGCCGGGCGCAAATGTATCGGCTTCCTGACCGATGCCGATGCGTGAGGCAATGCGCCCATCGCCCGCCCGGTTGTCAAACTGCGCAGTCAGCAGATAGACCGACATGCCGCGTTCAATGTAGTTGTGCGATGCCTGAAGCAGAACCGTTGATTTGCCTGCATTCATGGTGGAATAGTGAAAGTAGAGCTTGGCCATGTTTTGGGTGTTAAGCCATGCTGGCGCGTCCGATCAAGTGCGTATTGACGGGGCTGGTCAATTGGCCCTGATGGGTTCGCAACGGATCATGCATCAATGCGCATATGGGGGTCGCAGCCCCTCTTTCACCCTTGCGAACCCCGCCCCGATTGTACGAGGGGCAATGCGGGACGCGCACCCACTTTTGACGCAGATGCTTTTTGTCAATGACATTTCCGGGTGAAGCGATTAATGGGAAAACCGGAATGACGTTCCCCCGTGCCCGGATTGGGTGTTGCGGGGCGCATATGGGGAGGCGACAAATGGCGGGCGTTGGCGGGTATCTGAAGAAACACACCGAGGCTTTGGTCAAACATGTCGGCATTGAACCTGCTTGCGAAGTGACGGGGAAATCCAAGGCAACCCTCGGGCGCTATTATTCCGACAATGAAGAACACAAAGACCGTTTCATGCCGATTGATGCGGTGGCCCAGCTGGAGGAAGCCGCGGGGTATCCCCACGTGACGGCGGCGCTGGCGGAATTGAACGGCAGCAGCCTGAACTTCGAGGACCGGCGCAGCAATTCCGAGCGGGCCACCACCGTCAATTCAGACATCATCGCATTGAGCCACCGATTTGCCCTGCTCATGGCGGAATACCAGCAGTCCATGGAAGACGGGAAGATCACCGTGAACGAGGCAAAGCGGCTGTTGAAGGAAACAACATTGTTGCAGCAGGTTCTGGTGGACATGAAGCTGAACCTGGAAGAAGAAAGTGGCTGAATGCCTGCCGGCATTGGTTGCTGAGGCGCTTGCCCAGATTGATGTTGACGCGCTGAAAGCCCCGGATGATCCGGGCCACAAGCCACGTATTGTGTTGCTCTATGGGTCGCTGCGGCCCCAAAGCTATTCGCGCCGTGCCGCCGAAGAAGCGGCACGTATCCTGCGCTACCTGGGGTGTGAAACGCGGCTGTTCGATCCCACTGGTCTGCCGCAACCGGATGGCGCGCCGGCCGATCACCCCAAGGTTGTCGAACTGCGTAATCTGGCCGTCTGGGCCGAAGGTATGGTGTGGTCCAGCCCCGAACGTCACGGCGCAATGACCAGTATCATGAAGGCCCAGATCGATTGGCTCCCCCTGTCCTTGCAGGGGGGGATTCGACCGACACAGGGCAAGACACTTGCCATCATGCAGGTCAGCGGCGGGTCACAATCGTTCAACGCCGTGAACCAGATGCGCATCCTTGGGCGCTGGATGCGGATGGTGACAATTCCCAACCAATCCAGCATCCCAAAGGCCTGGTTGGAGTTTGACAGCGACGGGCGCCTGCCCTCGGGGCCATTTTATGCCCGCGTCGTGGACGTGATGGAAGAATTGGTGAAATTCACCTGGATGGTGCGCGGTCGGTCGGTTTACCTTGTTGATCGTTATTCGGAGAGAGTCGAAACCGTTGCAGAGGTTCATAAACGGGTTTCGTTAAAAGGCGATTAACGGCGCGCGGTATTTGACCGTACCCCGACGCCTAGCCGTGTTTCTGCACAATCACCGAACCCACCGAATATCCGGCACCAAACGAACAGATCAGACCCAGATCCCCGTCCGCCATGTCCTTGGAATGTTTGGAAAAAGCAATGATCGACCCGGCCGAGGACGTGTTTGCATAGTCTTGCAGGATATTGGGTTGCTCATCCGCTTCGGGCGTCCGGCCCAACACCTTGCGGCCAATGAAATCATTCATCGACTTGTTCGCCTGATGCAGCCAAAGACGTTTGAGATCAGCAGCTTGGAGGTCTTCGTCCTGCATGTGACCGGTGATATGGGCGGAGACCATCGGCACGACTTCCTTGAACACTTTGCGGCCGTTCTGCATGAATTGCATGTCGCGCCGGTCGGCCACACCATCAGGCCGGGAGCGGCGCAAAAAGCCGTTGTTGTTGCGGATATTGTTGGAAAAATCAGTCGCGCAACGTGTTGATTTTATTTCGAAACAGGGGCCAGCTGCGTTTTCTTCCCGCTCGATCAGGATGGCCGTTGCCACGTCGCCAAAAATGAAATGGCAGTCGCGGTCGCGCCATTCCAGGTGGGCGGAACAGATCTCCGGGTTAACAACCAGTGCGCTGCGTATGGACCCGCTGCGCACCATGTCGGCGGCGGCCTGAATGCCAAAGGTGGCAGAGGAACATGCGACGTTCATGTCAAAGGCGAAGCCATTGATTCCCAACAACTTCTGGATTTCGATAGCAACAGCCGGATAGGCGCGTTCGAGGTTGGACGCGGCACAGATGACCGCATCGACCTCCGAAGGTGTCTTCCCCGCCGCCTCAAGCGCCTTGTGCGCGGCATCCAACGCCATTTCGGCCATCTGGCCGGGTTCGTCATCGTCGCGTTGGCGCAGCAACGGATGCATCACCTTGGGGTCCAGAATGCCCGTTTTATCAAGCACATAGCGCTGTTCAATGCCGCTGGCCTTGAAGATGAATTCCTCCGACGAATACTCCAACGCGGCGATTTCCTGCGTGGCAATTGCCTCGGCGTTTTCCGTATTGAACAGATCGACGTAGGCATTGAAGGCGTTAACCAATTCGGCGTTGGTGATGACCTGATCGGGGGTGAAAACGCCGGTTCCGGTGATGGCGGGTTTATACATCGTAATTCCTTCAATCTTGCCAATGGCTTGGCCCTGTGTCCGGGGCGCGGAGCGCGGTAATTTCTGTCCAACAGGCCAAATGTCACACGACGTGCACACCCCGTACACCGCATGTGCAGCCGGTGGTCAGAGAATATTTTAACGAATGTTTCACACTCTCGCCATAAGTAAGATGAAAGGAAGTGGCATGGCACCACGGGGAAAGATCCAACGCGCGCATTTCAACTATTTCTGTGACCTGATGCAGCAGATCGAATGGGATCTGCACCACGAAATTCTGGAGGCACAATGTGTTCCGTCCGACTGGCACCAGATCGCCCGCGCCAGGGGGCAGGCCCCCAAGGAGCGGCTGACGCTGCGGGTGGATGGGGATGTGGTCCGGTTCTTCCGCAAGTTCGGGCGCGGGTATCAGCAGCGGATGAACGATGTGCTGGCGGCCTGGATGCACGGACGTCTGGCGGGGCTGATCGGCGGGGCGGAGACGGCGGACAGCTATTGCCAGTTCGACGAGGACGGGCGGCCGCAACTGGGGGATTCAGATTTGATTGATCGCGGGTTTGTGCGGCGGACGGATGGGACGTTGTTTGACTTGGAGACGGGGGAGGATGTGGAGTGAGGGGGAGTAGCCAAGTTCACAAGATTATTGTAGAAATATTCTTCGCAGAAAACATTCTATTTTAGTGAGATACTCAAGTCAAAAAGGAGTATCGTGCTCTAATTACAATGA
>CAXBKL010000075.1:0-16825 GCA_963976125.1 uncultured Sulfitobacter sp.
TGCCAGCCATCTGCATCAGACATTGCGGGTGGGGTTGCTTATCAAGGAGTTCCGCAATCGGGTCGATACGCCGGTGCGCGTGGCAATCGGCGCGCCGCTTGGCCGCGACGTTCTGGACCCGCTTGCAGGAGACGCAAAAGCCATGATGGATTTCCTGCGCAAAGCGACTTATGAGTTGTCGCCAGAGCCGCTGGTGACAACCGAGCTTGGCTTTGAATTCGAGCAACAGCATCGCGCCTGAAAGGGCTGAACGTCATGGCAGTGGGTATTTTTGACAGTGGTTTGGGCGGATTGACCGTTTTGCGTGCTGTGCAGCAACGTCTTCCAGACCTTGATCTGGTCTATTTGGCAGACAGTGCCCATGCGCCCTACGGGGTCCGCACGTCGGACGATATTTACGACCTGACAACGGCGGCGGTGCAGCGGTTGTTTGATGCGGGGTGTGATCTGGTGATTCTGGCCTGCAACACGGCCTCGGCTGCGGCGCTGCGGCGGATGCAGGAAAGCTGGGTGCCATCGGACAAACGGGTGTTGGGCGTATTTGTGCCACTGATCGAGGCGCTGACCGAACGGCAGTGGGGTGACAATTCGCCACCGCGCGAGGTTGCCGTGAAACATGTGGCCCTGTTTGCCACGCCCGCCACGGTGGCGAGCCGCGCGTTTCAGCGCGAGTTGGCGTTCCGGGCGATTGGCGTGGATGTGGAGGCGCAAGCCTGTGGCGGGGTTGTGGATGCCATCGAGGACGGCGACATGATTCTGGCGGAGGCATTGGTGCGCAGCCATGTGGATGCGTTGAAGCGCAAGATGCCGGACCCCCATGCCGCCATCCTTGGATGCACCCATTATCCCTTGATGCAGGATGCATTTCAGGCCGCGCTGGGCGCCGAAGTAACTGTCTATTCCCAGGCCAGTCTGGTGGCAGACAGTCTGGCCGATTATCTGGACCGGCATCCCAATATGTTGGGCAGGGGGGAGGCGGCCTTCCTCACCACGGGCGATCCGGCACTGGTGAGCGATCGCGCCGCACAGTTTTTGCGACGACCATTGCGCTTCACTGCCGCCTGAATTTTGCTTAAACGACACCCGAATAGGGAAAAAATACCATGTACAATATCGCCATTCTCGGTGCCTCTGGCTACACAGGGGCCGAACTCATCCGGTTGATTTCCGGACATTCATCCATGCAAATCAAGGCGTTGGGTGCCAATGCCAAGGCGGGAAAGAAGATGTCGGAGGTGTTTCCCCATCTGCGGCATCTGGACTTGCCGGCCCTCGTGACCGCGGATCAAATCGACTTTTCTCAGATTGATCTGTGTTTCTGTGCCTTGCCGCACAAGACCTCGCAAGAGGTGATTTCAAAGCTGCCGAAGGATTTGAAGATTGTTGATCTGTCGGCGGATTTCCGGCTGCGTGATCCGGCAGATTATGAAAAATGGTATGGCAATCCCCATGCCGCGCTGGAGCAGCAGGCAGAGGCGGTTTATGGGCTGACTGAATTTTACCGTAAAGAAATCAAGGCCGCGCGGTTGGTTGCAGGCACAGGATGCAACGCGGCAACCGGGCAATTTGCCCTGCGGCCGGTGATCGAAGCGGGGTTGATCGACTTTGACGACATCATCCTTGATCTCAAATGTGCGGTGTCCGGAGCAGGGCGGTCGCTCAAGGAAAACCTGCTGCATGCGGAATTGTCGGAAGGTTATCACGCCTATGCCATTGGCGGCACGCACCGTCATCTGGGTGAGTTTGATCAGGAGTTTTCGGCGGTTGCAGGTCGGCCCGTCAAAGTGCAATTCACCCCGCATCTGATCCCGGCAAACCGGGGTATCCTGGCAACTTGCTACGTGAAGGGTGATCCGCAAGCTATTCATGACACTTTGGAAAATGCCTATCGCAACGAACCTTTTGTCATGGTCGTTCCGATGGGTCAGACGCCAAGCACGCGCCATATCCGGGGGTCGAATTTCTGTCATATCGGGGTGTCGGCGGATCGGATCGAGGGCCGGGCGATTATCACCGCCGCTCTTGATAATCTGACAAAAGGTAGCAGCGGTCAGGCGTTGCAGAATGCCAATCTGATGTTAGATATTGAAGAGACAGAGGGGCTGATGATGGCCCCGCTCTTTCCGTGAGGGGCCATGAAAAGTCTTAAGAAGCAAAGACGCATTCAGGTAATTGCCGTGGCGGTTGTGGCGTTGGCGTTGTCGACGGCATTGATCGGCTATGCGATGCGGGACGGCATCAATTTTTTCCGCGCACCCAGTCAGATCATCGCCGAACCCCCAAGCCCGCAGGAGGTGTTTCGTATCGGCGGTCTGGTGGAGGAAGGTACGCTGGTGCGTGGCGAAGGCAAGACGGTGAGCTTCAGCGTTACCGATGGCGGCGCATCGGTGCCGGTTCGCTTTACCGGAGTGCTGCCCGATCTCTTTGAAGAGAATCAAGGTATGGTTGGCATGGGATCCTACGTGAACGGTGTCTTTCAAGCGACTGAAATACTGGCCAAGCACGATGAGACCTACATGCCATCCGAAGTCATTGACGCGCTCAAGGAGCAGGGCGTCTATGTTGAACCGGATAGCTGAACTGCGCCCGGTGATCTTCTGACCTGTTAACCATTTGCACCGCAGTCTGCGCCGCATCTTGAGCTGTGGAGGGGATGCAGATGCTATCGGTCAGACAGATCGCAACGGCCATCGTTGCGCGGGAAGGCGGCTTTGTCGACGACCCGGACGATCCGGGCGGGGCCACGAATTTTGGTGTGACCATTCATACCCTGCGCCGGCTCGGGCTTGACCTGACCGGGGATGGCCAGATCGATGTGCGGGATGTGCGCAAGCTGTCACGGGCGCAGGCGGTTGATATTTTCATCGAGCATTATTTTGACAGACCCCGGATCGGGGAATTGCCCGACCCGTTGCAGCCATCGGTTTTTGATATGTACGTCAATGCGGGTGGCAATGCGATCAAACTGCTTCAGCGGCTGGTCGGGGACATGGGTTTTCCGGTGACTGTAGATGGCGTGCTGGGGCCGCAAAGCATTGCTGCCTGCCGCAGCGCCTTGCAGGCAGCGCCCGATCACATGGTGGATGCCTATGGTATTGCCCGGCGGAATTACTATTTCCGGCTCGCGGACCGCCGCCGTGCCAGCCGAAAATATGCCCGCACACGGCGGGGTGGCAAAGGCGGTTGGATCAAACGGGCCGAGGAATTCATTTCATCACGCTATCACATGGACAACGCAGCATTTCGGCAAAGGGTGGCGGCATGGGACTGATCGAGCGGATATTCGGATTGGTGTTTGGGGGCGGGCGCAATGTGGTGCGCGACACGGTCGAGGTGTTCCGTGAAAACGCCGAACAGGGTGCGGCGCGCAGTGCCTATGTTCAGGGTCAGGCGATGGCGCAATATGGCGTGGAATACCGGACAGGCGGACGCGGGGGGTTTGACCGGTTCATGGACGGGCTGAACCGGCTGCCGCGTCCGGCGCTGGCGTTGGGCACACTTGGGCTTTTTGTCTCGGCGATGATCCATCCGCTGTGGTTTTCCGAGCGGATGCAGGGCATTGCATTGGTGCCGGAGCCGCTGTGGTGGCTGCTGGGGGTCATCGTATCGTTTTATTTCGGCGCGCGTCATCAGGTCAAGGCGCAGGATTTCCAGCGTGAAATTGTCGATACCATGGCGCGGGTGCCGGAAGTGTTGGACAATATCAAGGCCATACGCGACCTGCGCGCAGACAGCGTTCGGGCGGCAGACGCCGGGGGGGATGCCACGCTTGTGCAGGCCAGCCTGATCCCCGATGCCAATGCGGCCCTGTCAGAGTGGCGGCAAAAAACCGCCTGACTGCGACCCTTTGTGCCTGTTGGGCAGGTCGCATTTTCGTGGCGGCGGGGCCTCGGATTGCCTATAGTGCGGCCATGATAAATGAACTTGGACATTTCGCCCTGATCCTCGCCTTTCTCGTGGCGATTGTTCAGATGATCGTGCCGCTTATTGGAGCACACAAACGCTGGCCTGCTTGGATGGCCGTTGCGGAACCGGCGGCGGCGGCGCAATTTGCGCTGACGGCGCTGTCATTTGGTGCGCTGACATGGGCCTTTGTCGTTTCGGATTTTTCCCTGCGGCTGGTGGTGTTGAACAGCCATTCGGCCAAGCCGATGCTTTACAAGATCAGCGGCACATGGGGCAACCATGAAGGGTCGATGTTGCTTTGGGTGCTGATTGTCACGCTGTTTGGCGCGATGGCGGCATGGTTTGGCAATGGCTTGCCGCCGACCCTGCGGGCGCGGGTGCTAAGCGTACAGGCGGCGATCGCGGTCGCCTTTTTTGCCTTCATCATCTTCACGTCCAACCCATTTTTGCGGCTGGAAGTACCGCCCTTTGACGGGCAAGACCTGAACCCGTTGTTGCAAGACCCCGGTTTGGCGTTTCATCCGCCGTTTCTGTACCTTGGCTATGTGGGCCTGAGCATGGCGTTCAGCTTTGCGGTGGCGGCCCTGATTGAGGGGCGTGTCGATGCGGCATGGGGCCGGTGGGTGCGGCCGTGGACGTTGGCGGCGTGGATTTTCCTGACGATCGGCATCGCGCTGGGGTCGTGGTGGGCCTATTACGAGTTGGGTTGGGGCGGTTTCTGGTTCTGGGATCCGGTTGAAAACGCATCGTTCATGCCCTGGCTTCTGGCGACGGCGCTGCTGCATTCGGCCATCGTGGTGGAAAAACGCGAAAGCCTGAAAAGCTGGACGATTCTTTTGGCGATCCTGGCCTTCGGATTCTCGTTGATCGGGACATTCATCGTGCGTTCTGGTCTGCTGACCTCGGTCCATGCCTTTACCAATGACCCTGAACGCGGTTTGTTCATTCTTGCGATCATTGGCCTGTTTATGGGCGGGGCGCTGGTGCTGTTTGCCCTGCGGGCCGGCGCGATGGAGGCCAAGGGGGTCTTTGGGCTGGTGAGCCGTGAAAGCGGGCTTTTGGTGAACAACCTCTTGCTGGCAGTGGCCTGTTTTGTCGTTTTTGTCGGCACGGTCTGGCCGTTGGTGGCCGAGATGTTCTTTGACCGCAGACTCAGCGTTGGCCCGCCTTTCTTTGACGCGGCATTTACGCCGTTTATGGTGGCGCTGGGACTGATCCTGCCGGTGGGAAGCGTGTTGCCCTGGAAACGTGCGCGGCTGATGCGGGCGATACGGCCCTTGCGGTATGCCTTTGTGCTGGCGCTCGCGGTCGCCGGGCTGGCCTATGCGATGCAGTCGGGAAAGAGCCTTCTGGGACCGGTTGGCATGTTCCTGGGGGCATGGCTGATTATGGGGGTCGTTGTTGAACTGGGCCAGCGGACGGGACGGGGCGGCGACCGGATGGGCCGCCTGCTGCGTCTGCCACGGGCCGATTGGGGCAAGGCAGTGGCACATGCGGGGCTGGGCGTGACAATGGCCGGGATTGCCGGGCTGACCGCTTGGGCAACCGATGACATACGGGTGGCGCAACTGGATCAGTCGTGGAACGTGGGCAGCTATTCTCTGACGCTTACCGAAGTGGAGGAAGTGCGCGGGCCCAACTATGTTGCCACCGTCGGGCAAATACTTTTGACGCGCGACGGGCAGGAGATTGCCAAGATGGCGCCGGAAAAGCGGTTCTATCCGGTGGCGCAAATGCCGACAACGGAGGCTGCGATTGACTACAATCTGATCCGAGACGTCTATGTGGTGATTGGCGATCAGCAAAACGACGGCGGCTGGACCATTCGCACCCATATCAAGCCAATGACAAACTGGATCTGGATCGGCGCGGCCCTGATGGCCCTTGGCGGATTTCTCAGCCTGTCGGACCGGCGGTTCCGCGTTGCGGCGGGGGCCCACAAGGCGCAGGCGGTGCCGGCAGAATGAAACGCCTGATCCTTGTCCTGATGTTGCTGGCCAGCCCTCTGGCCGCTGTTGAACCTGATGAAGTGCTGGATGACCCGGTGCTTGAACAGCGCGCGCGGGAGTTGTCCAAGGGCCTGCGCTGTCTGGTGTGCCGCAATGAGAGCATCGACGAAAGCAATGCCAGTCTGGCGCGGGATCTGCGGCTGCTGGTGCGGGAACGTCTTGTTGCGGGGGATACAGATGAGGAGGCGGTGGCATTCATCGTGGCGCGCTACGGCGAATATGTCCTTCTCAAGCCTGATGTGACGGGGTCAAACTGGCTGCTGTGGGGGGCAGGACCGCTCATGCTTTTGCTCGCGGGAGGGGTTGGATTTGCCTATCTGCGCAAACGCGAAGGGGCCAAGCCGACCAATGAGACCCCCCTGACCCAGCAGGAGCAGGCGCGATTGGACGATATTCTGCGCCACTGACGTTCGGTTTTGCTGGTTCAGTCGGATCAAGTTGGTATCAAGCGGTCAACGCATTCTGCAAGGAGACCAAGGCGCATGGAATATCAGACGATCACCTATGAGATGACCGACGACATTGCCGTCATTACATTGAACCGGCCGGACAAGATGAATGCCCTGACAACCCAGATGCGGGCCGAGATCGCCCATGCGGCGACGCAGGGCGGCAAGGAAGCGCGGGTGGTTGTTATCACCGGGTCTGGCCGGGCCTTTTGTTCCGGTCAGGATCTGGGGGACCGGGCGTCTGGCGCTTCTGTTGATCTGGAACGAACGCTGCGGGACGAATATGCGCCGATGTTGCGTGCCATCACGAATTGCCCGGTGCCCACGATAGCGGCAGTGAACGGGGCGGCGGCCGGGGCGGGTGCAAATCTGGCGCTGGCAGCGGATGTGGTTTTTGCAAGCGAGTCGGCCTATTTTCTACAGGCGTTCACCCGTATCGGTCTGATCCCCGACGCAGGGGGCACCTATGTGTTGCCGCGTCAGATGGGCACCGCCAAAGCGATGGGGGCTGCGCTTTTTGCGGACAAGATCAGCGCCCGCCAGGCCGACGACTGGGGGATGATCTGGGAAGCGGTGCCGGACGCGGGTTTTGACGCGCACTGGCGGGCCAAGGCCGCGCATCTGGCGGCGGGGCCAACGGCGGCCTATGCCTCGGCCAAGCTGGCCATTCGCGGATCGTGGGACAACGGCTTTGAAGAGCAACTGACCCTTGAGGCCGAGGAACAGGGCAAATGTGGCAAGACCCGTGATTTCAAAGAAGGGGTGTTGGCGTTTACCGAAAAACGGCCCGCATCATTTGAAGGACGGTAAAGCGGTATTGCAAAACTTTGCGCGGGGCGCGGGGTGATCCGGGGTGATCCGCCCTACAGGCACCGCTCGACCAAAAGCACGTCGTCAGGCGAAATGGCAGGTCCGAAAGCGCTGGCGATTACAGCCACCGCTACACCATCGGCTAGCACGGTCTGAACAGAGCTGGAGATTTCCCTGACGGTGATCTCGGGTGGTGTTTCGCCCTTTTTGTAGACCACCGCAACCTGGTCGCAATCACGCGCCATATCCGGGACCAATGCCCCCTGTGGGATATTCTCGTTCTCCTGCGCGGCGGGGGTCAGCCCCGTCGCACCCGCCCAGTGATAGCGGGCAGGGGTATAGTCCCGGCTCATGCCCGTGGTCCCGGTTTGAGAGGCTGGCGTGCGCGCACCGGAAGGCACCGACTGCCGATCGTTTGCAGGGCTGTTGTCATCAAAACGAGAACGACAAGGCCAGCCGCATAGTCCACTTCAAACGACATAATAGCTCCTTCCAACCAGATGCAGACACGCTACGCAATTCGGGCAAAACCGGTCAAGCAGGGCGTGGGCATTGTCTGTGGTTGCGAAACAATGACATATTAGTGCCTTGTTTCGTGCCTTGGTGTTTCGAATATCGCAATGACGATTGAAACAGTTTTGGTAATTTGGCGGGATTTTGGTGGATTGTTGTTTGATGCGGTCCAGGCGATTCGCGGCCCGCTGCAAAAATTCCCGCATAGCGGGTTATTTCAAAGCGCCATCTGTTGCCAGATTGTGAACAAAGCCGGACACGAAAAACCCCGCCGGAGCGGGGTTGTTCAACATCGCCTCACGGTCCGTTCAGACCTTAGCGGTTTTCAATGTCGATGTAATCGCGGGTCGTCTCGCCGAGATACAACTGGCGCGGGCGGCCAATCTTGTTCTGTGGATCGGCGATCATTTCTTTCCACTGGGAAATCCAGCCAACAGTCCGTGACAGCGCAAAGATCGGCGTGAACATGGAGGTTGGGAAGCCCATCGCCTCCAGGATGATGCCAGAGTAGAAATCCACATTCGGGAACAGCTTCTTATCGGCGAAATACGGATCTTCCAGAGCCGCTTTTTCAAGCTCCTTGGCAACCTGCAGGATCGGGTTGTTCTCAACTCCCAGCAGTTCCAGCACCTCGTCCGCGCTTTCCTTCATCACGGTCGCGCGGGGGTCGAAATTTTTATAGACCCGGTGGCCAAAGCCCATCAGGCGGAACGGATCATCCTTGTCCTTGGCACGGGCGATGAATTCGGGAATGCGGTCCGGTGTGCCGATCTCCTTGAGCATCTCAAGGCAGGCCTGATTTGCGCCCCCATGCGCAGGCCCCCACAAACAAGCGATACCGGCCGCGATACAGGCAAAGGGGTTCGCCCCGGAGGACGAGGCCAGACGCACGGTGGAGGTCGACGCGTTCTGCTCATGATCGGCATGCAGGGTGAAGATGCGGTCCATTGCGCGGGCAAGGATCGGGTTCACCACATAATCCTCGCAAGGCACCGAGAAACACATGCTCAGGAAGTTGGAGGCATAATCCAGATCGTTGCGCGGATATACAAAGGGCTGACCGATGGTGTATTTATAGGCCATCGCAGCAATTGTCGGCATCTTGGCGATCATGCGAATCGACGCCACTTCGCGCTGCCATTCATCAGAAATGTCCGTGCTGTCGTGGTAGAAGGCCGACATTGCGCCGACAACGCCGACCATGATGGCCATTGGGTGCGCATCACGGCGGAAGCCCCGAAACAGATACATCATCTGCTCATGGATCATGGTGTGGTTGGTCACGCGGGATTCGAAATCTTCCAGCTCCGCAGGGGAGGGCAGTTCGCCGTAAAGCAGCAGGTAACAGACTTCGAGATAGTGGGATTTTCCGGCCAGCTGGTCAATTGGATAGCCCCGGTGCAGCAAGATCCCTTCGCCACCGTCGATATAGGTGATGGTGCTGTCGCAAGACGCGGTCGAGGTGAATCCGGGATCGTAGGTAAAGACATCGGCCTGCCCATAGAGCTTGCGAATGTCGATCACGTCCGGGCCCGCCGATGGCGAAAAGATCGGCAGTTCATAGTCTTTGCCATCAATGGTCAGCGTCGCGGATTTCGTACTCTCTGTCATGCGGTCCCTTTCGTCCGATGGGCGGTCTGAGCGTTATGCCGGACCGTCTGGGCTGGCCCTTGGGGACCATGCCGCGGTTTTATCCTGGGCGATGTTGAGAAGGCGTTAACCAAGTCTCAGGTCGCCGCGTCAGTCAGGCGCGCCAGTGTTTCCTCCCGTTCCAGCACAAGCATCATGTCAAAAACCGATGGTGTAACTGCGCGCCCCGCGAGAGCTGCCCGAAGCGGCCCCGCCAGTTTGCCGAATTTGGTGTCTTTCGCAGCGGCAAAGCTGTTCATCACCTCCTCCAGCGTTTCACGGTCCCAGCTAGCATTTTGCAACTGCGGCGTCAATTCATTCAGTATACCACGGGATACCGGATCAAGGTTCCTTGCTGCCTTCTCGTCTGGTGAAATCGGTCGGGAAGTGATAACAAAATAAGCTTTTTCAATTAGTTCCGGAAGTGTTTTGGCGCGTTCCTTGAGGCAATACATGGCCCGTTCCAGACCCTCACTTTGTTGCCGGGTCAGCGCCGGAAGACCGGCTGCCGCCAGATAGGCCTCGCATTCTTGCCGCAACGCAGCGTCATCTGCCGCCGCGATGTGCTGACCGCATATGTTTTCAAGTTTCTTGAGGTCAAATTGGGCCGGGCTTTTGCGTATTCCGTCCAGATCGAACCATTCCTGAGCCTGCGTATCGGTAAAGAATTCGTCATCGCCATGGCTCCACCCCAGACGGGCGAGGTAATTGCGCATGCCCGCCGCCGGATAGCCCATCGCCTGATATTCCTGGGCTCCCAATGCCCCATGGCGTTTGGACAGCTTCTTGCCATCCGACCCGTGGATCAGCGGAATATGCGCCCACACCGGCACATCCCACCCCATTGCATCGTAAATCATCATCTGACGCGCGGCATTGTTGAGGTGGTCATCGCCACGGATCACATGGGTCACGCCCATATCATGGTCATCCACCACCACCGCCAGCATATAGACCGGCGTGCCATCGGAGCGTAACAGCACCATGTCGTCCAACTGAGCATTGTCGATGACAACATCACCCTGTACCCGGTCGCGGATCACTGTCTCGCCGTGTTGGGGGGCCTTGATGCGGATAACAAACGGGGCATCGGGATGGGTGTCGGGATCGGCATCACGCCAGGCAGATCGGTAAAGCGTGCTGCGCCCCTCGGCTCTGGCCGCATCGCGAAAAGCGGTGATTTCATCCTGTGTTGCAAAACATTTATAGGCCTTGCCCCGTGCCAAAAGGTCATGGGCAACCTCCGCGTGGCGTTGTGCGTTTTCGAACTGGCTGACGATCTCACCGTCATGGTCCAGCCCAAGCCAGGCCATCCCTTGTAGAATTGCCGCCGTTGCCTCGGGGGTTGAGCGTGCGCGGTCGGTGTCTTCGATGCGCAACAGGAACTTGCCGCCCCGACCACGGGCATAAAGCCAGTTGAACAGCGCCGTGCGCGCCCCCCCGATATGCAGAAAACCGGTGGGAGAAGGGGCAAATCGGGTAACAACTGGCGCAGACATACGGAGGTTCTTTCTTAACAATCAGTGACCGGGAATGGTGCGTGTTTACCTTTTGCTAACCATCGCCCCGGTAGGGTTGCCGCCTGTCTATCCAGTGCGTCGAACGGGAGCAAGCATGGCCGGAGGGCTCATGGCGGTCGGGTCGCGGTTCAAAGCGGCCTTGTTGGCACAGCGCGGGCAGGGTTTGTGCTGGATACCGGTTTGTCTGGGGCTCGGGATCGGCACGTATTTCTCGCTTTTGCGCGAACCGGCTGCACTCTGGTTTGCGGCCATCGGCGCGGTGGCGTTGGTCCTTGGACTGGCGGCGCGAAAAACGCCCGAAGCCTATTCGCAACTGTTGACTGGCGCGATGATCTGCCTGCTGGGGTTCCTGATCGCGGGGGCGCGTGCCCATCTGGTTGCGGGTCCGGTGCTGGACTGGCGATACTACGGGCCGATCGAGGGCCGCGTGGTTGCGATGGATCGCAGTCAATCAGATGCCTTGCGGTTGACCCTGGACCGGGTTCGGCTGGACCGGGTGGCGCCGCACCGCAGGCCCGCGCGGGTGCGCATCTCACTGCATGGAAATGGCGGCATCAGCCCGAAACCGGGCCAAAAAGTGATGACAACCGGCCATCTGTCGCCGCCATCTGGTCCCGTCGAGCCGGGAGGCTTCGATTTTCAACGCCATGCGTGGTTTGCGCGGTTAGGCGCTGTCGGATATACGCGGACCCCCTTGTTGGCCGCGACAGATCCGCAGGACGGGTATGGAGGATTGATCGTATTCCGGCTGCGCATGGCGGCGGCGGCGCGCATCCGGACCCATCTGTCAGGCGACATTGGTGGCTTTGCCGTGGCTGTCACCACCGGCGACCGCAGTGCCATTGGCAAGGATGCGCTGGAGGCCCTCCGGGCCAGCAACCTTGCCCATCTTCTTGCCATTTCGGGGTTGCACATGGGCCTGTTGACGGCGGTTGTCTTTGGCGCACTGCGGTTGATCCTATCTGCACTACCCGGTGTCGCATTGCGCTGGCCCACCAAGGGGATTGCCGCCGTCGGGGCCTTGATCGCCGCTGTTGGATACCTCGCCCTGTCCGGTGGAAACGTGGCGACACAGCGGGCCTTTGTGATGGTTGCTGTCGCCCTTGGGGCGCTCATTCTGGGGCGCAGGGCATTGTCGTTGCGTGCGGTGGCAGTGGCGGCGACCCTGGTGCTGGTGCTGCGACCGGAGGCCCTGATGGGACCGGGGTTCCAGATGTCATTTGCGGCAACCACCGCGTTGGTTGTGGTATTTGGCCTGCTCCGCAAGGTGGAAAGCGACCGTGTCCCACGGCCCCTGCGGCCCGCTCTTGGGGTCTTGGTTTCGTCCGCTGTCGCGGGCCTTGCCACCGCGCCGATTGCGGCGGCTCACTTCAACACCATCGCGCATTACGGGTTGATTGCAAATCTGTTGTCGGTCCCGCTGATGGGGGTTCTGGTCATTCCTGCGGCTGTGCTGGCCTTGGTTCTGGCACCCTTCGGGCTGGAGGGGCTGGGTCTTTGGGCGATGGGCCTTGGCTTGCGCTGGATCCTTGGCGTTGCCGATTGGGTGGCACAGCTTGACGGCGCGCGCAGCTTCGTGCCGGGGCCGGGAGGCTGGGTTTTGCCCCTGCTTGCGCTGGGATTTCTGGTTCTTGCATTGTGGCAGGGTAGGGCGCGATGGTCCGGTCTGGGGCTTGTTGCGGCTGCGTTCATGCTCTGGACCCAGACCGAACGTCCGGTGGTGCTGATCGCTGAAAAGGGCACTTTGGTTGGCTGGATGACACCGGAGGGGCGCGCGTTGAGCAAGGCCAAGGCCGCCGGGTTCGTTGCGCGCAACTGGCTTGAGAACGACGGCGACGGTGCGACCCAATTCGATGCCGCCGCGCGGGGGCCAGCGCCGGGACCGGCGTCTAAGGTCATTCACCTTTCCGGAAAACGCGCGGTTGCCGCTGTGACGCAGTGTTCAGAGGGTCAGATCTTCGTGGCATCCACGGATGCACAGGCGCTTCGGGATATGGGATGCAGGGTGATTGATCCTGGCTCGCTCCGCCGGACCGGATCACTCGCCCTGTTTGCCAAAGATCAGGGGTGGGTCATGCAAAGCGCCCGCGCCAGGGCCGGAGACAGGCCATGGACACACTGGCCTGACAATCCGCCCGACAGGGATCAATATGTACGGATCAAACCAACCAGCCGACCCTGAACCTTGACCTGATCGGAGGGCAATACGCGGGTTTCATATGCCGGGTTCGCGGCTTCCAGCGCAATGGACGATCCCTTGCGGCGGAACCGCTTAAGGGTTGCCTCGCTGTCATCGACCAGTGCCACGACAATGTCGCCATCGTCTGCAACAGAGGTTTCGCGGATGACAACAACGTCGCCATCATTGATGCCCGCCTCGATCATCGAATCACCCTGGACCTCGAGCGCATAGTGATCGCCGGACCCGGCAACCATGCCACCCGGCACCGCGACCGAATGGGTGATGTGGTTGATCGCCTCAATCGGGACACCGGCGGCGATTTTGCCCATGACCGGCAGATCAACCGCCAGCGTGGTGGAAACAGGAAGCGCGGAAGGGGGCGGGGGGCCATCGGGGCGGTCGCCGTCAATGACGCGGGGGGCAAAACCCGGATTTGGCAGGCCGCCAAGGCTTTCTGGCAGTTTGACGACCTCGATCGCGCGGGCACGATGGGCCAGACGGCGGATGAAACCGCGTTCTTCCAGTGCCGTAATCAGCCGGTGAATGCCGGACTTGGAGCGCAGGTCCAGCGCCAGTTTCATTTCATCAAAGCTTGGCGGGACGCCGTCACGCTGCACGCGCTTGTGAATGAATGCCAATAGATCGAGTTGTTTTTTGGTGAGCACTGCCAGGTCTCCGAACAATGGTTTTCATTTGTTCTAGGGATGTTCCCGTTTTGTGTCAACAGTTTCAGATCTGGATATAGGACACCGGGTCGCCGGTGCGGCGGGCAGGGTCGTCTATCGGGCGCACCAGAAGCGCGTCAGCGGTGGACAGGACCGACAACAGCGAGCTGTCTTGTTGATCGGCCGGAAAGACCGCGCCGTCACGCAGAGTAGCGCGCATGTAGTGGGCGCGCGGACCGTTTGCGGCGATGTTTTCTCCCAACGGAGCAGTCATCAGCACAGGTGGAGCTGCGCCAAGCCCCAGCATTTTGCGGATCACCGGGGCGACAAAGACCGTGCCGCAGACCATGGCTGAAACCGGGTTGCCCGGCAGCCCGATCATCGCCGCCCCGCCCAGACGCCCCGCCATCAGCGGTTTGCCGGGGCGCATTGCCACCTTGTAGAAACTCTGCTGCATGCCCAGATCAGCGGCCACCGGGGCCACCAGATCATGATCGCCGACAGAAGCCCCGCCAATGGTGAGGATCAGATCGACGCCGCGCGCCAGTGCAAAGGCCTGCGTCAACGACGCGAGCGTGTCGCGTGCAATGGGCAGCATGCGGACCTCGGCACCCAATTCCTCCAGCATCGCAGCCAATCCGTAGCTGTTGGAGGCAACGATCTGATCCTCGCCGGGGGTCTCTCCGGGTTGGACCAACTCGTCGCCCGTGGCCAGAACCGCAACTTTCGGGCGGCGGGTGACCGGAACCTGCGCGATGTTCATCGCCGCCAGAAGGGCGATGTCCGCAGGCCGCAATCTACATGGTGCGGGCAGAACCTGGCCCTTGAGGAAATCACCGCCAGCGGGACGGATGTTGTCCTTGTCCTTGATGTTGAGACCGAGCGTGATGAGATCGCCGCGCCGGGTGACGTCCTCCTGTATGACCACAAAATCGGCCCCTGCCGGGATCGGCGCGCCGGTAAAGATGCGGACCGCCTGACCGGCGCGCAGGGCGCCATCAAAGCGGTGTCCGGCGGCGGATTCTCCGACAACCTTGAACATGGCATCGGGCTCCACCTCGGCACGGCGCAGGGCGTAGCCGTCCATCGAGGACGCTGCAAAGGGGGGCTGCGTGCGGGCCGCGTGGACATCTTGGGCCAATACCCGCCCTGCGGCGGCGCGCAGGGGCACGTATTCGACATCGAGTGCCGCAACAAGGGCGAACAATTCGGTGCGGGCCGCCTCAACGGAAATCATGGTGCTTCGTAGCGACCGGATTTGCCACCATCCTTGAGGACCACGCGCAAACCGCTGATTTCCATGCCCTTATCGACCGCTTTGCTCATGTCATAGACGGTCAGCGCGGCAACCGATGCCGCCGTCAGCGCCTCCATCTCGACACCTGTCTGGCCTGTGGTCTTGACCGTGGCGGTGATGCGGATACCGGGCAGGTCCGCGTCCGGCTCAAGATCAACCGTCACCTTGGTGATCGGCAGCGGATGGCACAGGGGTATCAGGCTGGCGGTCTGTTTTGCGGCCATGATGCCGGCAAGCCGCGCCACGCCCAGAACGTCACCCTTTTTGGCACGGCCTTCGGTAATGATGTCAAATGTCGCGCGCTGCATCGTGATGTGGTTTTCGGCAATCGCAATGCGGGATGTCACGGCCTTTTCGGACACGTCCACCATATGGGCAGCCCCCTTGGCGTCAAAATGGGTCAGGGCCATTACATGCCTCCGGCGTTAAGCGGATTGGCCAGCAAGCTGCAGGTGGCCAAGGCCAAATCGTCCTGCCGCATCAGGCTTTCTCCGATCAGGAAGAGGCGCGCCCCGTACATTGCCATATCGGCAAGATCCTGAGGGCTGCTCAGACCCGATTCGCTCACGATCATGCGATCGGCCGGCACCTGCTTGGACAACACCCTGGTGGTATCCAAAGAGGTTTCAAAGGTCTTGAGGTTGCGGTTATTGATGCCGATCAGGCGGCTTTTCAACTGGCTGGCGCGGGCCAGTTCGTCAGCATCATGCACTTCGATCAAGGCGTCCATCCCCCATTCGGTGGCTGCGGCCTCCAGTTCGGCGGCCTGCGCATCCGACACCGAGGCCATGATGATCAGGATGCAATCCGCACCAAGCGCGCGCGCCTCGGCGACCTGATAGGTGTCGTACATGAAATCCTTGCGCAGCGCCGGCAGGGCGCAGGCGTTACGGGCATCGGTCAGATAGTGTTTGGCCCCCTGAAAGCTGGGCGTGTCGGTCAGAACCGACAGACAGGTCGCGCCGCCTGCGGCATAGGCCTGCGCCAGGGTGGCAGGGTCAAAATCGGCGCGGATCAATCCCTTGGACGGGCTGGCTTTCTTGACCTCGGCAATCAGGCCATAGCCTTCGCGGGAGGCATCATAAAGCGCGTCCGCAAAGGGCCGCACGGGGGGCGCGGCATGGGCTTCGGCCTCGATGGTTTCAAGCGGCTTTCGGGCCTTGTCGGCGGCGACTTCTTCCAGCTTGTACGCTTTGATCTTGTCAAGGATGGTCTCGGTCATGGTCCCTCCGGGGTCGCCCGGTTTATGGCGGTGAAGCGGTAATATCGCAACCCTTTCAGGATGCCTGCGACACTGCGGCGACTGTTGCAATCTTGTCTTTGGCTGCACCTGAATCAATGCTTGTACGCGCCATCTCGACCCCGGTTTTCAGGTCAGGGGCGGCATCCGCCACAACCAGCGCGGCCGCTGCGTTCAACAGCACCGCATCGCGGTATGCCGAGGGCTCTCCATCCAGCAGCTTGCGGAAATCGCGGGCGTTTTCATCAGGGGTACCGCCGACAATCGCTTCAAAGGGATGTACCGGCAGGCCAGCCTCTTCGGGGTGCAGTTCGAAATCGGTGACTGTACCGCCTGCCAGGCCACTGACCCAGCTGATCCCGGTGATTGTCAATTCGTCCGTCCCGTCAGAGCCGTGGACCAGCCATGCCTTTTCCGATCCAAGCTGCGCCAGAGTTTCGGCCATCGGACGGATCAGGTCGCGGCTGAACGCGCCGGTAAGCTGCCGCTTGACCCCGGCGGGATTGGTCAGGGGGCCAAGGATATTGAAAATCGTCCGGGTGCCCAATTCGGCACGTGTCGGCATGACATGGGCGATGGCGGGGTGGTGCATCGGGGCCATCATG
>CAXBKL010000076.1:0-16808 GCA_963976125.1 uncultured Sulfitobacter sp.
GAATTGCACACGTGGCACGTATTGCCGGCGTAAACATCCCGACTGCAAAGCGGGTACCAATCGCCCTCACATATATCACCGGTATCGGCAACTCTTCGGCGCAGTCTATCTGCGAAGCCGTGGGGATCGACCTGAGCCGTCGCATCAACGAATTGTCTGATGCCGAAATCCTGAAAATCCGCGAGCATATCGACGAAAACTACACCGTCGAAGGTGATCTGCGTCGTGACACGCAAATGAACATCAAGCGTCTGATGGACCTTGGTTGCTACCGTGGCCTGCGTCACCGCCGTAACCTGCCCGTTCGCGGTCAGCGGACACACACCAACGCACGCACCCGCAAAGGCCCCGCAAAGGCCATTGCCGGCAAGAAGAAATAAGGGAGGGCTTAACCAATGGCACGTGATGCACGCAAGACCAAGCGTAAGGTCTCCAAGAACATCGCCGCAGGTGTGGCGCATGTAAACTCATCCTTCAACAACACCAAGATCCTGATCTCGGATGTGCAGGGCAATGCGATTGCATGGTCCTCCGCCGGTACCATGGGCTTCAAGGGCTCGCGGAAATCTACCCCCTATGCGGCGCAGATGGCTGCCGAAGATGCGGGTAAGAAGGCACAGGAACACGGTGTCAAAACGCTGGAAGTTGAAGTGCAGGGCCCCGGCTCTGGCCGTGAAAGCGCGTTGCGCGCTCTGGCGGCTGCTGGCTTCAACATCACGTCCATCCGTGACGTGACGCCGATGGCCCACAACGGCTGCCGTCCGCCAAAGCGCCGCCGAGTCTAAGCGATCAAATTTCTACCGGGGTCTGCGTGTTTTCATGCAGGCCCCAAACCGTTTTTTTGAAACCTCGAGCGTTTGTGCATTTTGGAACATGAGGCGCAAACAAGAATGGAGGGACGCATGATCCACAAAAATTGGGCTGAATTGATTAAACCACAGCAGCTTGACGTCAAGCCGGGCAATGACCCTGCGCGTCAGGCAACCGTGATGGCCGAACCGCTTGAGCGCGGCTTTGGTCTGACCATGGGCAACGCATTGCGGCGTGTACTGATGTCGTCACTGCAGGGTGCAGCGATCACATCTGTACAGATCGACAATGTTTTGCACGAGTTTTCATCCGTTGCCGGTGTGCGCGAAGACGTCACCGACATCATCCTGAACCTCAAGGGTGTTTCCATTCGCATGGAAGTCGAAGGGCCAAAGCGTCTGTCGATTTCTGCGAAAGGTCCGGGCGTTGTCACGGCTGGCGACATCTCCGAGAGTGCAGGTATCGAGATCCTGAACCGCGAGCACGTCATCTGCCACCTCGACGATGGTGCAGACGTGTACATGGAACTGACCGTTAATACCGGCAAGGGCTATGTCTCGGCGGAGAAGAACAAGCCAGAGGACGCACCGATTGGTCTTATTCCAATCGACGCGATCTATTCCCCGGTCAAGAAAGTCAGCTATGACGTGCAGCCGACCCGTGAAGGTCAGGTTCTCGACTATGACAAGTTGACCATGAAGGTCGAAACAGACGGCTCCATCACGCCGGATGACGCGGTGGCTTTTGCTGCGCGCATCCTGCAGGATCAGTTGGGTATATTCGTCAACTTCGACGAGCCGGAATCTGCATCCCGTGCGGATGAGGATGACGGTCTGGAATTCAACCCGCTGCTTCTCAAGAAAGTCGACGAGTTGGAATTGTCGGTTCGGTCGGCAAACTGCCTCAAGAACGACAACATCGTCTATATCGGCGATCTGATTCAGAAAACCGAAGCCGAAATGCTGCGCACGCCGAACTTTGGCCGCAAGTCCCTGAACGAGATCAAGGAAGTGTTGTCAGGCATGGGTCTGCACCTTGGTATGGACGTCGAGGACTGGCCACCGGACAACATCGAAGATCTGGCGAAAAAGTTTGAGGATAATTTCTGATTGTCTTCAAGTCCTGGAATTGATCCGGGATCTCGCGCCATAAGCGCAAAAGCAAACGTCGAGGCCCCGGATCAGATCCGGGGCGCGACAGACAAGACTGGGCACATGCCCCAAGGAGAGCGGCAGGCACGCACCTGTCGCCAGACAAAGCAAAACAGCCCGTAGAGGGCACATTAGGAGAAGAATTATGCGTCACGCACGTGGATACCGCCGCCTGAACCGGACACATGAGCACCGCAAGGCTCTGTGGTCGAACATGGCAGGCTCGCTCATCGAACATGAGCAGATCAAGACAACATTGCCCAAGGCAAAAGAACTCAAGCCGGTGATCGAAAAGATGATCACGCTGGCAAAACGTGGCGACTTGCATGCCCGCCGTCAGGCGGCCAGCAAACTCAAGCAGGACAAGTATGTTGCCAAGCTGTTTGATATTCTTGGCCCACGCTACAAGGACCGCCAGGGTGGCTATGTCCGTGTTCTCAAGGCGGGTTTCCGCTATGGCGACATGGCCCCGATGGCGATCATCGAATTTGTTGACCGCGATCGCGACGCCAAAGGTGCAGGCGACAAGGCCCGCGTTGCAGCCGAAGACGCCGCAGAATAAGAAAATACGCATTGTGCGTTGGAAGCCCTGCCATTTGGCGGGGCTTTTTTGGTTGGGGATGGCCGTCAAATGACGTGGCCGGTTTTGCGAAACTCAATCGGCCCTCGAATCGCGGGATTGAGCCCTATCTTCCGATATGCTGCACCAACGGGACTGACTGCGTAGCAATCACGCCCCAGACAGTTCAGCTTCATGTGCCGCAGCCAGTTCCGCCATGCTGTTAAAGCAGAAGTCATAGCTGGGCATCTCACCGGGATCCATTGTTGCGCCGAACCCTTCTTTTTCATGGCGGCGGTAAATCCAGCAATTTGAAAGCCCGTGTTTGTTGGCGGGACCGTGATCGTGGAACATGCTTTCTGCGGTATGAAGAATGTCCCCCTTGGCGATACCCTGCCGCGCGAGCGTTTCCAGCATGTAGTCAAAGTTGCGATCAGAAGGCTTGTAGCTGCCAACATCCTCGGCGGTGTAGACCCCATCAAAATGGACATCGAGCCGGGCGGTCGAGCCCGAAAAACTCACATTGTCGGTGTTGGTCAGAACAACCAGCTTATAGTGCTGCTTGAGATAGGCGAGCGCCTCACGGCTATCGTCGAATGCGGGCCATTGGCGCACTGACAAACCGTAGGCTTGGCATTCTTCCCAAGTCACTTTGACGCCCCATTCTTCGGCCAGACGTCGATAAACCACTGCAAGCAGGTCAAAGTATTTTTTGTCCGGTGTCCAACGCTGTGTCGTGGATTCATGATATGCATGTGCTTCAAGAATATCGTCGCGCGACAGGCTTCGGCTGACTTTATCGGTCAACGGCGTGAGACCTGCGACCATACCACTTTCCCAGTCGATTAGGGTGCCATAGACGTCGAACGCGAGAACTTTGAAGTCGCTCAGTTTCATTTTCACTTCCTTTTGATGTCGTCAGGGCGGGCAAGGCTTACCCTCAGGCCCAACGGATTAACCCGATAACAGCCGACGCGGAATAAAACCCTTGAAGCAAAAGGAAGGTCCATCGGCGGTCAAGAATGGCCCATCCGGCGAACAGTGCCGACGAGACCAAAAGCAATGAAAAACCAAGCGTCTCAGCGCCGACATTCACGGCAATCGACATTGCATAGATCATCGCCAGAACGGAGCCGATGATTTCGAACACCGATGTGAGCGTGCGATTGTCACGTGCTGCGGCGGGTTGAGGTGCAAAATCGGTCACGGCGTGTTCCTGCTTTGAAGTGGGCTTGGCAAGATGCGTAGCGTAAACTAGAATATGACACAAATGATTGATTGTCATTTTTCAATCAAAATTTGTCATAGGGCATGCGAACTTGGCTGAGAGACTGGAAATTGACGCGCTACGCGCCTTGCGAGCCATCGGCGCCAGTGGAGGTGTCACCAACGCGGCGAGACAGATGGGAATGTCGCAATCAGCCGTCAGCCACAAAATCAAGCGACTGGAACGTGCATTGGATTGCACACTTCTGGCGAGGCAGTCCGGTGGGCCAATCTTTACAGACGCGGGCAGACGCCTCCATGATTATGCCCTGCGCATTATCAATCTACATGACGAAGCACTGGCAGATTTGGGGAAAAAGACTTTGGATGGAGCCATTCGTCTCGGCGTGACCGAAGATGTAACGACCAGCGACATCGCTGGCATCCTTGGTCGATTTACGCGGTTGTATCCGTCCGTGAGCGTGCGTACCCGGACCAGCCAAAGCTTGAATGTTCAGGCATGGCTACAAGCGGACGAGCTTGATCTGGCGGTGATGCAGGTGTTCACAAATGACGTAGAGCCGGACGACCAAATACTCTTTGGCGACAGCCTTCATTGGGTGAAATCACGTGATTTCGAGCTGGACCTCACCCGGCCCATTCCGTTTCTGTCATTCGACAGTAATTGCTTTTACCGGAAATGGGGATTTTCAGAAGGGGTGCCGGAAGGGCTTTCCTTTGAGAGGGTCCTTGAGTGTCCAAGCGCTTCGGGCATTCAATCCGGTGTGCGCTCAGGGCTCGGCATTTCCTTGCTGAATGGGATGCATGTGACCGACGACATCGAAGTGATAGAAAATCTGTTTCCATCGCCGCCCCGCATTACGTTCGTCGCACGCGTCAATCCCAAGGGCCGATCAGAACCGGTCAAGGCGCTGGTCGCAGAAATCGACCGCGAATTTCAGCCACCTGCCTCATTGCGCGCAGCGGAGTAGCCGCTTTGCGGGCATTTGTAGCGAGATAGTCTTCGGTAGCTCCGTCCCGCATCCCCGACCTTGAAGGCAGATTAGCGCCCCATGATCCTGGCTGGAGTCGTCAGATGACCGCTGAGAGCCCGACGTGTCGAATGCTGCGGCCGGTACGAATATCTGGTTCCTTTACCTGTGCTCAAAACGTGCAACACCCAAACTGAGTTTTTCCGAGGGCGTCGTGGCGCAGGACAACGCATTCATTTCAGTCAATACCATGGGTGCGGCTGAAGCTGCGTCTTTGACGCGTCATCGTAAAGAGGTGCGCGCTCAGGCTGTCAATCCGTTTTGTCATTCCAGCCGCATTCTCCAGCCATCGCAACACTGAGCCTCCAGTTTCCGTCCTCCAGCACACAAATGTACAGGGCGTCGATTGCGGCGATTTCCGAACCATCAGATTTAAGTCGTCGCAGGTTCCGGAGTTCTGCCAACGCAGCATACTCGTTGCACATAGTGACGACAACTTCCCCAATCTCGGTGCGGTCGAAACCTTCAGCTTCGAGCGCGAAAAATTGCTGCCGAAGCTTCGAAATAAGTGCGTCCTTATCAGGAATGTGAAGATTGCCGCTTGGAACGATGTACGTGGCAGGCTCAGAGAAGAGCGATGCCATCTTTCCAAAGTCGCGAGCGTTCCACGCGAGAAGATACGTCTCAATCAGGTCAGCGATTTCTTTCTTAGCCATGGCAACCTCCCTCATTCCGAACATCTGAGCTCTGCCGAATTATATCCGATTTCGATCACGTGTGTGCTAAAAACCTCCGTTCAGCGGACAAACTGTCCCGTCCGCCTTTTCCGCATCCCGACCTTGCCTCTTGGGTCGGGAAACGCGGCCCACACACGGTTCGCGCAGCGGGTTTTGGCGATGCCAGAGGTGTCACCGAGCTGTGTACCCCTTTTCCTGTTTGTGGCCCGCGCGGGTTGCGGGATCACTACGTACCTTTTTCCGAACGCGCCGGAAGCCGAAGACGCCGCAGAATAAAATACGCATTGCGCGTTGGGTGGCCCTGCCACGTGGCGGGGCAATTTTTTGTTTTTGTATGACCTCAACTTGCTGCTTGATTGGCATGTGGGTGTTGCGCATCGCGCTCCGGCTGCGCATATCTTTAGCCATGCGTATTCTATTGTTCATCCTGATGTTGCTCGCCCCGCCGCTTAGCGCGCAACAAGTCCCAAATTCCGCCGCCCAGATCCAGCTCAGCTTTGCGCCGCTGGTCAAAGAGGCGGCACCGGCGGTTGTGAACATCTATGCCAAGATCATGGCGGAGCCGCGCCGCACACCGCTTCAACGTGATCCGTTTTTTGAACGGTTTTTTCGCGATCCGTTTTCTGAACAACCACGGGTTCAGAACTCCCTTGGGTCGGGGGTGATCCTGACGGATGACGGGATCGTGGTGTCGAATTATCATGTTGTGGGGATGGCCACGGAAATCCGTGTCGTGCTGAATGACCGCCGCGAGTTTTCCGCGCGGGTGTTGCTGGGCGACAAGGAAGCCGACCTTGCCATTCTCAAGATCGAGGCGGATGATCCACTGCCATTCCTGGAATTGCGGGACAGTGAAACGGTCGAGGTGGGTGAACTGGCTCTGGCCATCGGCAACCCGTTCGGGGTTGGCCAAACGGTCAGCAGCGGCATTGTGTCGGGCCTTGCCCGGTCACGGGCGGGGGGCGGCAATTCCGGGCTGGGCTATTTCATCCAGACCGACGCGCCGATCAATCCGGGAAATTCGGGCGGGGCACTGATTGACATGGCCGGGCGACTGGTGGGGATCAATACATCCATCCTGACACGGTCAGGCGGGTCCAACGGCATCGGATTTGCCATCCCCGCCGATCTGGTTGAAGCCTTTGTCGAACAGGCCCGCGCCGGCCAGACGGTTTTTGGCCGACCTTGGGCGGGCGTAAGTGGTCAGCCGGTGGACGCGGATATGGCGGGGGTGCTGGGATTGGACCGGCCCGGTGGCATTATCGTGTCCGGTGTACATCCCGCCAGCCCGTTTCGGCAGACTGGGTTGGACGTAGGAGATGTGATCACAACCGTGGACGGGCAGCCCGTCAACACACCCGCAGAGATGATCTACCGCATGTCGGTGGTCGGTCTGGGCAACACCGCGGTAGTTTCCAGTGTTCGGAAGGGGGTCGAAAGATCCTTTGAGGTGGCGATGATCGCCGCACCGGACACGCCGGCCCGCATGCTGACCAAATTGGGCCAGGGCAGCGTTTTGCCGGGGTTGCAGGTGGTGCGGATCAATCCGGCGGTGATTGCGGAAATGAACCTGCCTTTGGAAGCCCACGGCGTCCTTGTTGCTGATCCCGGTCGGTTTGGCGCGCAGGTCGGTCTGCGTCGGGGGGATGTGATTTTGGCGATCAACGGGATTGACATTCAGGTGCCGGACGAGGTCGCCACGCTTTTTGGCGGGCAGGTCCGGCGGTTCGAAATCGTCGTGCAGCGTGGCACCCGGCGCAGTTTCCTGCGTTTCAGGGTGTAAGGGGTGGCTGATCTATTTCAATCTGATACGCCCTTGCCCGACACCGCGCCGCGCCCCCTTGCCGATCGGTTGCGGCCCCGCAAACTGGGCGAGGTTATTGGCCAGCAGCAGGTGCTGGGACCGGAGGCGCCGTTAAGCGTGATGCTGGCCTCCGGCACGCTTGGCTCGCTTGTTTTCTGGGGGCCGCCGGGGGTGGGCAAGACCACCATCGCGCGCTTGCTTGCGGATGAGACAGACCTGCATTTTGTTCAGATCAGCGCGATTTTTTCCGGTGTGCCGGAGTTGCGCAAGGTTTTTGAAGCGGCCCGGATCAGGCGGCAGAACGGGCAGGGGACGTTGTTGTTTGTTGATGAAATCCACCGTTTCAACAAGGCACAGCAGGACGGGTTTCTACCCCATATGGAAGACGGCACGATCCTGTTGGTCGGGGCCACCACCGAAAACCCCAGCTTTGAATTGAATGCCGCTGTGATGAGCCGCGCACAGGTCATGGTACTGGAACGGCTTGACCTGGCGGATCTGGAACTGTTGGCGCAGCGCGCCGAGGGGGAGTTGGGCAAGGCTTTGCCTCTTGATGGCCCGGCGCGCGAGGCGCTTTTGGAAATGGCCGATGGGGATGGGCGTGCGCTTTTGAACCTGATAGAGCAGGTGGCCGCATGGAAAACCGATGGCAAGCTGGGCAAGGTAGAGCTTGCCGGACGACTGATGCGGCGGGCGGCGCAGTACGACAAGGGCGGGGATGCGCACTACAACCTGATTTCCGCGTTGCACAAGTCGGTCAGAGGGTCGGACCCGGATGCCGCGCTGTATTGGTTTGCGCGGATGCTGGAGGGCGGCGAAGACCCTCGGTATCTTGCGCGGCGGATCACCCGCATGGCGGTTGAGGACATCGGGCTGGCCGACCCGCAGGCGCAGGCAGTCTGTCTGCAATCGTGGGAGACCTATGAACGTCTGGGCAGCCCGGAAGGGGAGTTGGCGCTGGCGCAGGCGGTGACGTATCTTGCGCTCGCGCCCAAATCGAATGCCGCCTATGTGGCCTACAAGGGCGCGCGCAAGGCGGCCCGCGAAACCGGGTCGGAGCCGCCGCCCAAGCATATCCTGAATGCACCCACAAAGATGATGAAAGAGCAAGGGTATGGCGCAGGCTATGCCTATGACCATGATGCAGAAGACGGATTTTCAGGGCAAAACTATTTCCCTGATACGATGAAACGGCCTGTGCTCTATGCACCCGTTGAAAGGGGGTTCGAGCGCGAACTGGGCAAGCGGGTGGCGTATTTTGCCAAGTTGCGGGGCAAGCGGGACAGCTGAACGTTGAGACCCCGGATCAGGTCCGGGGCGGCGATGAGCCAAGGAATGCGCCCCGGAAAACGCCGAACTGCACGCTGCGGTGATCCTGAACGCTCAATTCTTGACATTCCTTCCACAAACCCCGACAGACCGCAGATGTTTTCAACCATGCTCCTTGTCGCTTTTGGCGGTGCGATCGGCGCTGCGCTGCGCTACCTCTCGGGGGTGGCCCTGTTCCGTATGACCGGGCCGCTGGAATTTCCGATTGCCATCATCGCGGTCAATGTCATCGGGTCGTTCCTGATGGGGGTGTTTGTCGTTGCGGCCGCCCAAAAGGGCCTGACCCATCTCAGCCCTTTTGTCATGACAGGTCTGTTAGGGGGGTTCACGACGTTTTCGGCATTCTCGCTTGAAACCGTCACCCTGATGGAACGCGGCGACTATGGCGCGGCTTCGTTCTATATGGCGCTTTCCGTGGGGTTGTCGATTGGTGGTTTGATGCTGGGATTGTGGTGCACAAGAGGGATTTTGGCATGAGCCGTGTTCAAACACTGACTGTTCAAGAAGGCGATGGGGATCAGCGGCTTGACCGATGGTTCAAGCGTCTGTTTCCGCATGTCCCGCAAGGGCGCGTGGACAAGATGTGCCGCAAGGGCGAAATTCGCGTTGATGGTGGCCGGGTCAAGGGGTCAACGCGCGTTGAAGCCGGCCAGCAGGTGCGCATCCCGCCCTTGCCGGATGGGGCAGCACCGGCGCCAGATAAACAGGGCCGGATCAGCGACGCGGATGTGAAGTTCATCCGGTCCTGCGTGATCTACCGTGACGATCAGGTGATTGCACTGAACAAGCCGCCCGGTCTGGCGGTTCAGGGGGGATCGGGGCAGGGCGAGCGCCATGTGGATGCGCTTTCGGAGGCGCTGAAATTTGATCTCGAAGAAAAACCACGGCTTGTACATCGGTTGGACAAGGACACGTCCGGGGTTCTGCTTCTGGCGCGGACACGTGCAGCCGCCAAGGCGCTGACTGCGGCGATGCGCCACCGCGAGACCCGCAAGATTTACTGGGCCATCGTTGCCGGTGTGCCGACGCCCTATCTGGGCGAAATCCGGTATGCTCTGGTCAAGGTGGGCGGTCATGGCAAAGGGGGCGAAGGCGAAAAAATGATCGCCGTGCACCCGCGCGATACGGACAGCACTCCGGGGGCAAAACGTGCGCATACTCTATATGCGACCCTCTACCGTGTTGCCTCGCGGGCGGCCTGGGTGGCGATGGAGCCCGTCACCGGACGCACCCACCAACTGCGCGCGCATATGGCCGAGATCGGTCATCCGATTATCGGAGATGGCAAATACGGTGGATCGGGCCAGGAAAACATGGGCGATGGATGGGGCGCGCAACTGGGTGGGATCATTTCCAAAAAGCTGCATCTGCATGCCCGCACGATGCGGTTTGAACACCCCGAGACACACGACGTGATCACCATCACCGCAGCCCTGCCAGAACATATGGCCCAGAGCTGGAGCACTTTTGGCTGGACCGCCGACATGGCAGCGGAAGATCCGTTCGAGGCAATGTAATGGGTGCGGACCTGCGGCTGGTGATCTTTGACGTGGATGGGACACTGGTGGACAGCCAGGGTGATATTCTGGCCGCCATGAAGGTGGCCTTTGACGCGGTGGATGTCCCCGTGCCCGACCGCCAGGTAGTGCTGGGCGTGGTGGGGCTTTCGCTGGATGTGATATTTCCACGGCTCTGCCCGGCATTGAGCGGCGCGGCCCATACCACGATGGTATCAGCGTATAAGCAAGCCTACATGGACCTGCGGGCAAAAGCGGGTGTGGCCCAGTCGTCGCCCTTGTATGACGGGGCGCTTGCCACGCTTGAGGCACTGCAATCGCAGCCAGAGGTCATTTTGGGCGTGGCGACGGGCAAGTCGCGGCGCGGGCTGGACAAGTTGATTGATGGTCATGGGCTGCAAGGCTATTTTTTTACACAGCAGGTCGCGGACTATCACCCGTCGAAACCGCACCCCTCGATGATCTTGCAGGCGATGCGCGATGTCGGTGTTGAACCGGATAGGACGATCATGGTTGGAGACACCAGTTTTGACATGGAGATGGCGGCGGCTGCGGGGGTGGCGGGCGTCGGGGTCAGTTGGGGGTATCATCCCAAGGCGGCGCTAGGCGATGCGTGGACGGTTGTCGACAGTTTCGCACAGGTGCAGCCGGTGCTTGATGAGATTTGGGGCGTGTGAGCATGAGTGATTGGAAAGCAAAACGGTTCTGGAAAGAGGCACGGGTTGTCGAGAAAGACGACGGGTTTGCCGTTGAACTGGACAACCGTCCGGTCAAGACACCCGCAAAACGGCCCCTTCATGTCCCGACGTTACCGTTTGCAGAAATGATTGCGGCGGAGTGGGATGCGCAGGAAAAGGAAATCAAGCCCGAAACGATGCCGGCCACCAAAACCGCAAATGCCGCTATCGACAAGGTGGCGGTTCAGCACGCCGAAGTTGCGGACATGCTGGCGGCCTATGGGGATGCGGACCTGCTGTGTTATCGGGCCGAAAGCCCGGAGCCGCTGGTCGCGCGGCAGCAGGCGCAGTGGGATCCGGTGCTGGACTGGGCCGCTGAGGCCCTTGGCGTGCGTTTGAAGCCAAGGACCGGCGTGATCCATGCCCCGCAGGACCAGCGCGCACTTGAAACGCTGCGCGCCCAAACCCATGCGCTGACCGCATTTGAGCTTGCCGCATTCCATGATCTGGTCAGCCTTTCAGGGTCTTTGGTCCTTGGCTTTGCCACGATTCACGGGGCGCGGGATGCCCGCGAACTGTGGGATATTTCACGTCTCGATGAACACTGGCAGATAGAACAATGGGGCCACGATGACGAAGCGGAGGCGCATGCCGAACTGAAGAAAGCCAGTTTTCTGCACGCCGCCCACATGTTCACGCTTTGTAGCGTCTGATTGGTCAAACAAGCGGGCGGGTCACCCGGTATGGGCCGGATTCATTGCGTAAATCCGTCTGTTTTGGGGTTCAGGGCCTTGACCTTCAAAATAAAATCCGACCACACTGCTTGGCACTGACCGGGGCCTTGCCGCGGAATGTATCACCTCCGGTTCCAAAGGGGCCGGATCAACCGCCCAAAAACGTGGCGGAACATCAGGAAGAGGTTAAAATGAAAAAATCTGTACTTTTCGGCGCTATGACAGCAGCCGGTCTGGTCGCAGGCGCTGCGGCGGCTGGTACACTGGATGACGTCAAGGAACGCGGCAAGTTGAACTGTGGTGTGACCACGGGTCTCGTTGGTTTCGCAGCTCCGGACGCAAATGGCGAATGGAAGGGCTTTGACGTTGCGGTTTGCCGCGCGGTTGCTGCGGCAGTTCTGGGCGATGCAACAGCGGTTGAATTTGTGCCAACAACGGGCAAGACACGCTTTACCGCGCTTGCTTCTGGCGAAATTGACATGCTGGCACGTAACACCACATGGACATTCTCCCGCGATGTCGACCTCAAGTTCGATTTTGTCGGCGTGAACTACTACGATGGTCAGGGCTTCATGGTTCCCAAAGACCTCGGCGTTTCTTCTGCCAAGGATCTGGACGGCGCGACCGTCTGTATTCAGACCGGTACAACAACCGAACTGAACCTGGCGGATTTCTTCCGTGCCAACAACATCAGCTATGAGCCGGTGCCAATCGAAACAAACGCAGAAGCACAGCAGCAGTACCTTGCGGGCGCATGTGACGTTTACACGACGGACGCTTCCGGTCTGGCGGCGACACGTGCGACATTCGAAGATCCGGCCGGCCACGCGCTGCTGCCTGAGATCGTGTCCAAAGAGCCACTTGGCCCGCTGGTCCGTCATGGCGACAATGACTGGGGCGATGTTGTGCGCTGGACGTTGAACGCACTTATCACGGCTGAAGAGCTGGGCGTGTCCTCTGCCAACGTGGCAGAGATGGCTTCTGGCACCAACAACCCGGAAATCGCCCGTTTGTTGGGTTCCGAAGGTACGCTGGGCGAGATGCTGGGTCTGGACGCAGAATGGGCCAAGCGCGCAATCGAAACTCAGGGCAACTATGGTGAGATCTTTGCCAAGAACATCGGCGAAGAAACGCCCATTGGTCTGGCCCGTGGCCTGAACGCACAGTGGACAAATGGCGGCCTGCTTTACAGCCCTCCATTCCGCTAAGAACGACAGCCAAAGGGCGCGGATCACTCCGCGCCCTTTGCGCATGCAACCGACTGATGCGCCACTGGCGCCCGACACCTGACTACAGCACCTTCGGTGCAGACGACCAACAATCTTACCCGGCACGGGCACCAAAAGGTGCTGATAAAAATCAACGGCCAGGAAAACGGGGATACAACTGATGTCGACAACCACTGACCCTCAAGGGGGTACGTTCCGGCTATCCATGCTGTTGAACGACACGCGCTATCGCTCCATGACAATGCAGGTGATCGCCGCGATCGTACTGGCACTGGCCTTGCTTTATCTCTATTCCAACCTCGCTGCGAACCTGAAGGCTGCCGGTTTGAATATCTCATTTGCCTTTCTGGGCAGCTCGGCAGGCTATGACATCAACCAGACATTGATCGAGTACGACAGTCAGTCGTCGAACCTACAAGCCGCCTTTGTCGGGATTATCAACACATTGTTGGTGGCTTTCCTTGCCTGTATAACGGCCACGGTTTTTGGTGTGCTGGCGGGTGTTCTGCGCCTGTCGAACAACTGGCTGGTGAGCAAGCTCATGGCCATCTACGTCGAGATTTTCCGCAACATTCCGGTGCTGATCTGGATCATCATCATCTTCACCATCATGACAGCGGTGATGCCAAGCCCACGGGCGTTCCGGGGCGACGATCCGGCGTCTTCGATGCTTCTGGACATGTTCGCCTTTACCAACCGTGGCGTCTATATTCCCGGTCCCTATTTCACCCGCGGCATTGGTGGCACCGATGGCAGCATCATCAACTGGCTGCTGGTCATTGCAACGCTTGTCGGGTCACTTTTCGTTACCCGGATCGTAACCGCACGTGCAAATGCAGTGCAGGCGGCAACAGGCGTCCGGCCCAATACGATCCTGAAGAACCTTGCAATCTGGTTTGTTCCGATCCTCGTGCTGCTGGTTGTTCTGGGGCTGAAATGGCAGATGCCGGAACTCAAAGGGTTCAACTTTGCCGGTGGTATCAAGATCGGCGGCCCGTTGATCGCGCTTTGGTTCGCCCTGTCGATCTACACCGGCGCCTTTATCGCGGAAAACGTCCGCGCGGGTATTCAGGCGGTCTCCAAGGGGCAAACCGAAGCGGCGGCGGCCCTTGGGTTGCGCCCGAACCGGGTCATGAGCCTTGTGGTGCTGCCGCAGGCGCTTCGGGTGATTATCCCGCCGCTGATTTCGCAGTACCTCAACATCACCAAGAACTCATCGCTGGCAATTGCCGTGGGTTATGCCGACATCACCGCGACGCTGGGCGGGATTACCCTGAACCAGACCGGGCGCGCAATTGAATGCGTGCTGCTTTTGATGCTGTTCTATCTTGTGATCTCACTGGTGATCTCTGCGGTGATGAACGTCTACAACAACGCCATGAAGTTGAAGGAACGGTAAGATGAGTGATTCAAACGTTTCTTTTGTCCGCACAGAGACCCTTCCACAGGCACCCGCGCCGTCAAATGCGGCCGGTCCGGTCAAATGGGTGCGCGATAACCTCTTTGCCACCTGGCCCAATGCATTGCTGACCGTTGCGGCCGTCTATGTGGTTTATCTGGTCCTTGCGTCGACGTTGCCGTGGATACTGGGCGGTTTGTGGACCACCTCATCACTTGCGGAATGCCGTGAGATTCTCGATGGGGCCACGGGCGCCTGTTTCTCGGTTCTGACCGAACGGTGGAACCAGTTGATCTTTGGCTTCAAATATCCACCGGAGTTCTACTGGCGACCTGCGCTGGCCTTCGTTATTATGTTTGTCGCCATCGCGCCGGTGCTGTTCTTTGATCTGCCACGCAAGCTGCTGATCGTGACGGCGCTGTTCCCGTTCATTGCCTTCTGGCTGATCTGGGGTGGGACCATCTGGGTGCCGGTTTTTGCGTTGCTGGGTTTTGTTGTGGGCTACTTTGTCTATGCCCGTTTCGTGACCCGCAGCTTTGCCATCGGGTTCTTTGGCGGTGTTGCGGCGGCGATCGTGTTCTGGTGGATTTCCGGGTTCATCACGCCGATGCTGACGCCTGAGCAGCCTTTCCTTGAAGCGGTACCAAGCCGCGATTTGGGTGGCTTCATGCTCAACATGATGTTGGGTCTGACCTGTGTGTCCCTGTCGGTACCGATTGGCATTGCATTGGCTTTGGGGCGTCAAAGCTCCATGCCGCTGATCAAGTGGATTTGCGTGATCTTCATCGAATTCATCCGCGGTGTGCCGCTCATCACGCTGCTGTTCGTGGCAAGCGTGATGTTGGCCTATTTCTTCCCACCCGGTTCCGGTGTGGACCTGTTCCTGCGTGTGGTCATCATGATTACCATGTTCTCGGCGGCCTATATCGCCGAAGTGATCCGGGGTGGTCTGGCCGCTTTGCCCAAGGGGCAGTATGAAGCGGCAGACAGTCTGGGGTTGGATTACCCACAGGCGATGCGCCTCATCATCCTGCCGCAGGCGCTCAAGATCTCCATCCCCGGCATCGTGAACATCGCGGTGGGTCTGTTCAAGGACACCACCTTGGTTTCGGTGATTTCCATGTTCGATCTTGTCGGCATGATCCGGGGCCCGATCCTGGCCTCGACCGATTGGAACGGGGTCTATTGGGAGCTTCTGGGCTTTGCCGCCGCTCTGTTCTTTGTCGTTTGTTACGGCATTTCACAATATTCGCAGTGGCTTGAACGCCGTCTCGCGACAGATCACCGCTAAGAAAGGGCTGAAAAATGGCCGAAGCTGCAAAAATGCAAGTATCCGACGAAGTTGCGATTTCCATTCAGAAGATGAACAAATGGTATGGCGCATTCCATGTGCTGCGTGACATCGACCTGACGGTGTATCAGGGTGAGCGTATCGTTATCTGTGGCCCGTCCGGGTCCGGCAAGTCGACGCTGATCCGCTGTATCAACGCGCTGGAGGAACACCAGAAGGGGTCGATTGAAGTGGACGGGACATTGTTGTCCTCGGACCTCAAGAACATCGACAAGATACGATCAGAGGTTGGCATGTGCTTCCAGCACTTTAACCTCTTCCCGCATCTGAGCATCCTGGAAAATCTGACATTGGCCCCGATCTGGGTGCGTAAAACGCCCAAGAAGGAAGCCGAAGAAGTGGCGATGCATTACCTTGAAAAGGTAAAGATCCCGGATCAGGCGAACAAATACCCCGGCCAGTTGTCTGGCGGTCAGCAACAGCGTGTGGCGATTGCCCGGTCGCTCTGCATGAAACCTCGGATCATGTTGTTTGACGAACCAACGTCCGCGCTTGACCCTGAAATGATCAAGGAAGTTCTCGATACCATGATCGAGCTGGCCGAAGAAGGCATGACAATGCTGTGCGTCACGCACGAGATGGGCTTTGCCCGTCAGGTGGCCAACCGCGTGATCTTTATGGATGAAGGTCAGATCGTGGAGCAGAATGAGCCGGAAGAGTTCTTTAACAATCCCCAGTCGCCTCGGACACAGCTGTTCCTGAGCCAGATTCTGGGTCACTGAAACATCCCCTCCCGGACCTGTTCCGGGAAGGAACAAGACTATAGCGCGCGCGGCACCACAAAGTGTCGCGCGTTTGCTAGTCCCCAGTCCGCTTGACCCCAATCGTCGATGCCAAAGTCCGCCACCAGCGTGGCCCCCGTGGGATATTGGCGAAACTGGGGATGGGCGGGGGATGCGGATACAATGGTCTCGGCAAAGACGCCGATGCCGGGGTTATGGCCCAACATCAGAACGGTTTCACCTCGCGCCGCACGCAGCGCGTGCAGGATGGTCATCTGATCCGCCAGATAGAGGTTGCGATCGAATTGGACGTCGGTGCCGGGTGCGAGGTCCAGCCGGACAATGGTTTCGCGGGTACGCACGGACGAGGAGCTGAGAACCTGATCTGGCGCAAGGTCCATGTCCCGAAGCCAATCCCCCAGAGCGGCAGCGGCCCTGCGCCCACGCGGGTTCAGCGGGCGGTCATGGTCGCTGCTGATCCCGGCGGACCAGTCGGATTTGGCGTGGCGCATAAGGATCAGGCGCTTCATTTCAGTCCCCTTTGAATTGGTGCATATGGTACGCGGATTGCGCGGTGATGCGACCAAATTT
>CAXBKL010000077.1:0-16593 GCA_963976125.1 uncultured Sulfitobacter sp.
TTCTACCACCGCAGGCCCCACCATGACGTTGATGCCCATCCGCGTCAGCGCATCGGCGGCACCGGACTTGGAACTGAGGTTGCGATTGCCGTGCTTGGCAACGACGACGCCCGCACCTGCGACGACAAAGGCCGTGGCGGTCGAGATGTTCAGCGTGCCCTTGCCGTCGCCGCCGGTACCAACAATGTCCATCGCACCTTCAGGCGCGTGCACGGCGTTGCATTTGGCGCGCATGACACTGGCGGCGGCGGCGTATTCGTCGACCGTTTCGCCACGTGTGCGCAGCGCCATCAGGAAACCACCGATCTGGCTTGGTGTGGCTTCGCCCTCGAACAATATCTCGAAGGCGGTGGCGGCCTGCGCGCGGCTCAATGGGCCGTTTGCAGCTGCGTCGATGAGGATCTTGATCTGGTCGCTCATGCGGGTACTTTCATTTCGTCCAGGAAGTTTTGCAGCAGTGCGTGGCCATGTTCGGAGCGCAGCGATTCAGGGTGGAACTGCACCCCGTGCAGCGGCAGGTCGCGGTGCTGCAACCCCATGATCGTGCCATCCTCCAGTGCCGCCGTCACACGCAGGCAGGCCGGCAGGCTTGCGCGTTCCACGATCAGCGAATGGTAGCGCGTGGCCTGAAACGGCGAGGGCAGGCCGCGAAACAGCCCGGTGCCGTCGTGATGCATCGAGCCCATCTTACCATGCACGATCTCGCCTGCGCGCACGACCTTGCCGCCAAAGGCCTGACCCAATGCCTGATGGCCAAGACAAACGCCCAGAAGCGGGATTTGCGCCTGGGCGGCAGCATGGGTCAGATCAAGGCAGATACCGGCCTGATCGGGGTCGCAGGGGCCGGGCGACAACAGGATGCCTGCGGGCCGCATCGAGACGGCTTCGGCAACGGTGAGTTGATCGTTCCGGTGGACCTCAACCTGTGCGCCCAGCATCCCGAGATAATGCACCAGGTTGTAGGTAAAGCTGTCGTAGTTATCAATTAGCAGCAACACTTCGCGTCTTTGTCCTGATCAAGGCCCTTTAGGGCTAGAGGAATAGGGCCGAAAGGGCCTATAATTCGGCCCATACATGTTCAGGCTTGGTCGGTGGCGTCAAGTGCGCGAAACGTATCCCGTCAGGTGACAAGGGCAGATGGTGCGCGCAAAGCGCGCCGAGGTGCAGGAGAGAGCGAAATGGCACGCGGATTTCTGAGCGGGGCAATCTGGGGCGGCATCGTGAGCATTGGTGTCGCGGGTGTGGCCTCTGTGCTGGCACCGCTGCCAAAATCGCCCGATGTCAGCGACGCGGCACCGGGTGTGTCGGTCCCGGAGCGGGTGACTGAATCAGGCAGCGGCGAAACAGCCAGTGATACGGATCGCAGTGTGGATACCACGGCATCCGCACAGCAGGCCCCGGCGCCTGATCCCGACAGCCTCGCTGCGCTGGACGCAGAGACATTAAGCACCGCAGCCCAGCCACGGACCGGCCAGGCCGATAATCTTGCGGCCCCCGGTTCCACCTCCGATGCAGGCAGTGTTGCCTTGCAGGGGGATGATCCGGTGCTGCCCAATCCGCAGGCGCTGGCCCCGATGTTGCCGCAGGACGCCGATGAGGTGTCAATCAGCACCGAACCTGCACAGCCCGCCCAACCCGCAGCCCCGCAGACAGGGGCCTTTGAGGCCCCGACAGAGCCGCAGGCCCCGCTGGTGCCTCAGGGCGAAGAGGGAATTGCCCAAGGTGCCGCGCAGGACGCGCCGACAGCAGTCGATGCGCCGGAAGTGGCAGATGCGCCGCCCCGGCAACCCACCGCGCCAGAGCAGGACGATACCGGACAGGCCGACGCCGAAGCCGCCCTCGCGCCGCAACCGCAGGACCAACAGACATCCGCCCTCGCACCAAGTGGCAGGCCCTCGGTCGGGACACCCGGCGTCAGCCTTCTGGAGCGCGAAAGTGGGGTCAGTATCAACCGCCCCGACAGTGCCCAGACAACTGTGGCCGTGGTTGCCGATGCCCCACAGCGCCGACCCATCGAGCGTTTCGCCCAGCCGTTTGAAGCGGACGCCGACAAGCCGATGATGAGTATCATTCTGATCGATGACGGCACGTCTTCCATGAGCGGCGCAATCGGGCTTTCGGCGCTTGCCAGCTTTGCCTACCCGCTGACTTTTGCGGTGGACAGCGCGCTGCCGGATGCCGTTGAACGCGCGGCCATCTATCGTGAGGCCGGGTTTGAGGTATTGGCGTTGGTCGATCTGCCGGAAGGGGCGCAGCCCGCTGATGCGGAGACAGCCTTTGCGGTGACACTGGCAAAGATGACCGATGTCGTTGGCATCCTTGGCGCGCCCTCCGGCGGCTTGCAGGGATCGCGGGAAGTGTCCGATCAGATTGCCGCTATTCTCGCGCAATCGGGACACGGATGGGTAACACAGGCCAAGGGGCTGAACACGGCCGCAACACTGGCCCGCCGCGCAGGGGTGCCTGCGGCGGCGATCTTCCGGGACTTTGACAGCAAGGATCAGACCGCCGTTGTGATCCGGCGTTTTCTGGATCAGGCGGCGTTCCGGGCAGGGCAGGAGGACGGGGTAATCATGCTGGGTCGTTTGCGCCCCGAAACCATCTCGGCGCTGCTGTTGTGGGGGTTGCAGGACCGGGCGGGGCAGGTGGCCCTGGCACCAGTATCGGCGGTCTTGCTAAAGGGCGGCTGACCCCGGAGCGCCGCTCAGATGATTTCATCCTCGTCAAAGAGCGGATCAGTCTCCAGTTGCCCGGCCAGATCGTCAACCGTGGCCTCCGTCGCTGCCGGGCTTAACCTTGCCAGGTGGAACACCGCATCCCCTTCGTTCACCACGGGCAGGATCGCGCGCCCGATCAGAATGCCGGGTTCAGGCGCAACAAGGTCCACCTCAACCGCTCCGAAGGGGTCGCAGACGCTGGCAAGCACATCCCCTTCCGCCACGATCTCACCTTCTGCCCGGAACGTGCGCAACAACCCGCCGGCAGGCGCGCGCAGCCATTGCGACGATGTACACAGATGCGGAGCAGCCTTGGCCTTGGCGATGCCTTTGGCCGGGAGCATGTTCTGGCCCCGCAGCACCCTCAGGATCCCGGCAACACCGGCACGCACCGCCATTTCGTCAAACCGCAGCCCTTCACCCGCTTCATACAGCAGGATCGGAACGTCCTGCCTGGCCGCGACGGCCCGCAGGGATCCCTCGCGCAGGCCCGAGGTCAGCACCACCGGCGCGCCGAAGTCCTGTGCCATTGCCTGAATGCGCCTGTCCGACGGGGAAACCCGCACCTGAGGCAGATTTGTGCGGTGCACAGCCGCAGAATGCAGGTCGATGCCGAAATCGCACCGCAGCACCACCTCGTTCAGAAAGATATGCGCCAGCCGTGACCCCAGCGAACCGGACGGGTGGCCGGGAAAGCAGCGGTTCAGATCGCGCCGGTCCGGCAAATAGCGGGAGCGTGACAGAAATCCATAAGAATTGACCACCGGGATCACCAGCAGTGTTCCGCGCAGGGATTTGAGCTGCGGCGCACGCAGCAAACGGCGCACTATTTCAACGCCGATCACCTCGTCGCCGTGGACTGCCGCGCTGACAAAGACTGTGGGGCCTGCCTTTTTGCCGTGGTGCACATCGACGGACAGGCCAACGGGCGTATGATCCGGCAGGATCGACACCGGCAGGGTGACGGTGCTGGTGCAGCCCGGCGCGATGCGGGTGCCGGCAAAGTCATACGCTGCTCTGGGTGGCATGGGTCAGTTCCGACCGTTGCCGTCAAACCGCGCCGCATCCGCAGCCGCGCGCCGGATGGCGTTGGATTTATGCACCGTTTCCATATATTCCGCTTCCGGGTCGCTGTCATAAACAACGCCGCCACCTGCTTGAATATAAAGGGTTTCATCCTTGATGACGGCGGTGCGCAGGGCGATGCACATGTCCATGTCGCCACCGGCGCTGAAATAGCCGACCCCGCCGCCATACACACCGCGCTTTTCCGGTTCCAACTCGTCGATGATTTCCATCGCCCGTACCTTGGGCGCGCCGGACACCGTGCCTGCGGGCATGCCCGCAAAGAACGCATCCAGCGCATCCGCGCCCTCCTTCAGTTCTCCCACCACGTTCGAGACGATGTGCATCACATGGCTGTAGCGTTCGACGATGAATTCCTCAGTTGGGCGAACGGTGCCAATCCTGGCGACCCGGCCGACGTCGTTGCGGCCCAGATCAAGCAGCATCAGGTGTTCCGCCAGTTCCTTTTCGTCTGACAGAAGGTCCGCTTCCAGCGCCCGGTCTTCTTCGGGCGTGGCCCCGCGCGGTCGGGTGCCGGCAATGGGGCGAATGGTCACTTCGTTACCAAAGACACGGACAAGGATTTCCGGTGACGCGCCAACCACGTGAAAACCGCCAAAGTTGAAATAGAACATGAACGGCGATGGGTTTGTGCGTCGCAAGGACCGGTAGAGCGCAAAGGGTGGCTGCGTGAAGCCCTGCGCCCAGCGTTGGCTTGGCACCACCTGAAAAATGTCACCGGCCTCGATATAGCTGCGGGCCTTTTGCACGGCGGATTTGTAGCCTTCGCGGGTGAAATTGCTGACCGGGGCAGGGGCCTCTGCGGCGTCGCCCAGATCGCGTGAGGTGGCAGGCATGGCGCGTTCCAGATCACGCACCGCGTCCATCACCCGCTCGGCGGCCTGTGCATAGGCGGCGCGCGCGGACTGCCCGTCAGAAACCCATGCCGGCGAGACGATGGTGACCTCGCCCTTTACCCCGTCCAGCACCGCCACCACCGACGGGCGTGTCATCACCGCGTCCGGCAAGCCAAGCGGATCGGGGTTCACATGTGGCAGATGTTCGACAAGCCGGATCATGTCATAGCCGAGATAGCCAAACAGCCCGGCGGCCGCCTGTGGCAGATCGGCAGGCATGTCGATCCGGGATTCCGCGATGATGTCGCGCAGCACATCCAGCGGATTGCCAGGCACATCTTCAAACGCATCCGCATCATACCGCGCCGCGCGGTTGAGTGCGGAGGTTGTACCGGTACTGCGCCAGATCAGATCGGGTTTCATCCCGATGATGGAATAGCGCCCCCGGACTTCACCACCCGTCACGGATTCCAGCACAAAGGCATTCTCGGCAGCCCCGGTCAGCTTCAACATCAGCGAAACCGGTGTGTCGATGTCAGCGGCCAGGCGGGTATAGACGATCTGGTTCTGGCCACCCTTGTAGGCGGCTTCGAAGGCGTCAAATTCGGGGATCAATGCCATGGTGTCAGGGGAAATTCACATGCACAGCCTGAAGCGCACGTTGATCGATTTGTGGCCCCGCCCGGCGGACAACCTCATCGGCGTAAATACCAAAGACATCCTGCGCCAGCGTCTGGTTCATCTGATTGCGCAGTTGTGCCAGCAGTGCGGTCGTTTGGTCATCGTCCGAAGCAGGTGAAACGCCGTCAAGGCGCAGGATAATGGCGGTGCCATCGCCGGGCAGGACAGTGACGTCACCAACCTCCATGCCGAAGACCTCGGTCATGAAGCCGGGCGGAGTGCCGGCCACAGGCGCATTTCGTGTCTGGTCTTCTTCGACAACTGCCGTCAGGCCAGCCTCTTCAAAGGATGTCTTGCCGCCCAATGTGGCAATCAGGCGGGTCGCCTTGGCCGTCAGCGCGGTCACGGTCTGTTCATCACGCCATGCGGTCTCGACGTCGGCGCGGGCCTCGGCAAAGGGGTTGGGGCGTTCGGGCAAAGCTTCGTCAAGCCGCATTGCAAAGATGCTGCCATCGTCAAGCTGGTCGATTTTCGGGAAATCGGCGTCGCTCAGGGCCGCCGCTGCCTGCCGGAACCCTTCATAGGCGGCAATGCCGGTGCTGGCGTTGACCGTCCAGTCGAGGGTGCCGAGGGTCATTTCGGTTTCTTCGGCCAGCTGTTCAAGCGTGGCGCCCCCGGCCAGTTGGTCGTCGATGTCCTGCGCGAAGGCTTCAACGGCGCGGCGGGCGCGGGGGGCGGCCAGTTCCTCGCGCAATTCCGGCTCTGCCTCTTCGAAGGTGGTGTTCTGGGCTGGCAACACGCCATTGACCCGGAACAGGGCCGGGCCAAGCGCGCTTGGCAGGGGGCCGACAACGGCGCCAACCTCGGCAGTAAAAATCTGCTCGCCAGCGGACCCAAGTTCAAGCCTGCCGACATCGCCCATGTCCACATCCGCCAGTTCGAGACCCCGTTCCTCGACCAGAGCATTGAAGGTGGTGCCATTCACTTCAAGATTTGCTGCGGCCTGATTGGCGTTTTCGTCACTGCCAAAAACCAGCCGCTCGACGAGACGGCGTTCGGGTTGGACATAGTCGTTGATCCGGGCCTCATATTCCGCAAGCAACTCGCTTTGTGGCACCTCAACCTGATCGAGCATCGCATCCGGTGTCAGGATCGCATAGGTGATGGCTTTGCTCTCCTCAAGCATGAACCGGCCCGTATTAGCCTCGTAAAAGGCTTCGAGGTCGGCCAGTGTTGGAGCGGCAATCGGGGCATCGAGGTTTGCCGCGGTCAGCTCGGTCCAGGTGAAGCTGCGTTGTTCCCCCACATAGGCGACCAGCGTGCGCGCATAGGCCGGTGGCATGCGGACCCCGCCGACAATCGCACCCTGCAACAAGGAGCGGGACGCTTCCTCGCGCAGGGAGGTTTCGAATTCCGCTTCGCTCAGGCCCCCTTGCCGCAGGGCAAAGCGGTATCCTTCGCGGTCAAATTTGCCGTCGATGCCCTGAAATGCGCCGATCTTGAGGATCTCCTCGCGCAGGGCTTCGTCACCGATGGACAGGCCCAGTTGCGTTGTCTCATGATCCAGTGCCCGGTTGCGCACCAGACGCTGTAGCACGGCGCGATCGAGGCCAATCTGCTGGGCGCGGGCAAAGGGCAGTTGCTCTCCGGTCTGGGCCTCGATGGTGCGAATCTCATTTTGCAATTGCCGGGCATATTGATCGACCGAAATGGGTTTGTCGCCCACCGAGCCGATGCTGCGGATGTTGCCGCCCAGATTGGTCGCGCCAAATCCGGCAAGGCCGAGGATCAACAGACCCATCAGTACCCACATCGCGGATTTTGAAATGCTCTTGCCTTTGGCCATGTCCGGACCCCTTGTTGGTGTTGCAAAGCTGTCTATGCGTTGGGTTGGGCAGGGGCAAGAGGATACGCGGCACTCAAGCCCGTGTGATCTCAGATCTGTGCCAGCCGATCAAACAAAACCCCGATCCCTGCCGCGTCGAGATTGGCAAAGGCAATCCGCAACTCGCGCCTGCCGGCGGGGTCGTCGTCAGGGTAAAACATGGTGCCGGGCAGGCACAGGATACCCGCATCGCGGACCAGTTGCGGGGCAAGATCGGCGGAACTGGTTTCAAACGGATGGCGCATATAGGCAAAATAGCCGCCCAGACCCAGAAGCTGCCAGCCCCTGGCGGCGAGCTTTGGCATCTGCTGGGTGATTGCAGCGCGGCGGTGCAGGATTTCATCGCGTTCCCCGGCCAGCCATTGCGACAGGTTCTGCATCCCCCAAAGGGCTGCATGCTGTCCCAGTTGACCGGGGCAGATCGCCACGGTGTCCAGAAATTTCTCGGCCTCGGCCAGGCGCTCTTCGCTGGCGATCATCGCGCCGACCCGGTGGCCGGTCAGCCGGTAGGCCTTGGAGAAGGAATAAAGGTGGATCAAAGTGTCCCGCCAGTCCGCATCCTGAAACAGGGGGTGCGGGGGGCCGGATCGGCTGTCAAAATCGCGGTAGGTTTCGTCGACAATCAGGGCAAGGCCGTGGGCACGGGCCAGATCAAAGAACGCCTGAACCAGTTCGGCGGGGTATTCGACGCCTGCGGGATTGTTTGGTGTCACCAGCGCAATCGCCCGTGTGCGGTCGGTCACAAGTGCTGCGGCCTGTTCCGGGTCGGGCAGCAGACCATTGCCGGTCGGCAATGCCACGCTTTTTACGCCTGACATATCCAGCCACATTTTATGGTTGAAATACCATGGCGTTGGCAGGATGACTTCATCCCCTTCACCGCAAAGTGTCGCGATGGCGGCGGCAAAGGCCTGATTGCAGCCGGAAGTGATACCGACCTGTGGTGCCGCGACAGAACCATCATAGTGATGACTGACCTGCCGGGCGAGTTCAGCGCGCAGGTCCGGCAACCCCAGAACCGGACCATACAGATGCGCGTCATCGCGGGCCATGGCCACGTCGGCAATGGCCTGACGCAAGCCCTGCGGGGGCGGATCGACAGGGGCCGCCTGACTGACGTTGATGAGCGGACGATCAGCGGGGTGCGCGACCCCTTCCAGCCAGCGGCGGGCCTCCATGACGGGGGGCGGGAAGGTGGTTCTGGTGCGCGGTTGGGTCATCGCTCGTCGCCTGTTTGTAGGGGAAGGGCCGAGGGGCAGGTCAATCTTTGCCCCGGTAGGGTTCGACGTATTGCAGCGCCATGTCCCAGGGGAAGAAGATCCAGGTGTCCTGGCTCACGCCGGTGATGAAGGTGTCTACCTGCGGCTCCCCTTCGGGTTTGGCATAGACGGTGGCGAAATGGGCGTTGGGATACAGGCTGCGGACCAGTTCGAGCGTCTTGCCGCTGTCGACAAGGTCGTCCACGATCAGGACGCCGGTGCCATCACCCATCATGTCGGTATCGGGAGATTTCAGAACCCGCGCTTCGCGTCGCTCATCCGCTTTTCCGCCGCCCGAGTAGTAGGACATCACCGAGATCGTATCGACCGTCCGGATGTCCAGCTCGCGCGCAACGATCATCGCGGGCGCCATGCCCCCGCGGGTGATTGCAACAACGGCACGCCATGCCCCGTCATCGGGGCCATTGCCATCGAGCCGCCAAGCCAGCGCGCGGCTGTCACGGTGGATCTGGTCCCATGAGATGTGGAAGCCCTTTTCATGGGGCAGTCTGTTGTCGCTCATTTTCGTTACCTTTCCAGAAGAAGGCGCAGACCCAGAGCGCCCAGCAATGTGCCTGCGACCCGGTCAAGGGCCGGTTTGAGCCGCAAATATCCACGGCGGGCGCCCTGCGTGCCAAGAAGGGTTGCGAAGGCACCGTAAAAGAGGAGTTCAAGCATCAGATGATTCACGGTCACAAGGGCGATGTCCGCCGGCCCCAGACCCTGAGGGAAGACCACAACGATCACAGCGGCCGCAAACAGCACGGATTTTGGATTGCCCAGATTGACGAGAAATCCCGACATGAAGTGGCGTGCTGATGCCCTGTCATGCCCGTCCACGGGCGCCTTGGTCTGGCGCCATGTCTGAACCGCGAGATAAAGCAGGTAACAGGCACCTGCGACCTTGAGGACCGCATAGCTCCAGGGCGCGAGCGCAAAGAGGCTTTCGAGACCCACAAGCGCCGCAAGCGTCCAGCATGCAGCCGCCAGCGCCAGACCGAACCCGGTGAGCAGGCCGGCCATACGCCCGGAGGCCACCGTTGTCCTGAGGAAATAGAGCAGTGCCGCACCGGGGCTGACGATGGCCGCTGCCAGAATCACGTTGAAGGCAATCAGGCTTTCCCAGTTCATTCCTTGGCCATGTCCGGCGCATCCACCGCTTTCATACCAACCACATGATAGCCCGCGTCGACATGCAGGTTTTCGCCTGTGGTGCCGGAGCCAAGATCGCTGAGCAGGAACAGCGCCGCCTTGCCCACGTCTTCGGTGGTGACATTCCGGCGCAGGGGCGAGTTATATTCGTTCCATTTCATGATGTAGCGGAAATCGCCAATGCCGGAAGCGGCCAATGTCTTGATCGGGCCGGCAGAGATCGCGTTGACGCGGATGCCGTCCTTGCCCAGGTCTTCTGCGAGGTATTTGACGGAGGCTTCAAGTGCTGCCTTGGCCACGCCCATGACGTTATAATGCGGCATGACTTTTTCCGCACCGTAATAGGTCAGGGTCAGGGCACTGCCACCTGGTGACATCATCTTTTCCGCGCGCTGCATCACGGCCGTGAAGGAATAGACTGAGATGTCCATGGACATCGTGAAATTTCCGCGACTGGTGTCGACATACCGCCCGCGCAATTCGTTCTTGTCGGAAAAACCGATGGCGTGAACGACAAAATCAAGGCTGCCCCAGGTGTCTTTCAACGCCTCGAACAAGGCGTCGAGCGAAGCCTCGTCCCCAACATCGCAAGGCAGCACGATGTCGCTGCCCAGTTGTGCCGCAAGCGGGACAACCCGTTTCTTCAGGGCATCACCCTGAAAGGAAAAGGCAAGCTCGGCTCCCGCATCCGCAAGGGCTTGCGCGATGCCCCAGGCGATGGACTTGTCGTTGGCAAGCCCCATAATCAGGCCACGTTTGCCCCGCATCAGTTCATTCGACATGCCAACCCCCTATACCACACGTTCTTTTAGTCGTTTAGGCGATTGGCCCCTGTCCATCAAGACGCCACTGCATTTGCGTGTCGTGGTGGTTGTTCGGGCCGGGCAACTGGGATAGCTCTGCGGTGCGGATCAGACAGGTGAAAACGGCTTGAGGGAGCATATGGAAAAGCGCGACGGAAAATTTGCAGGTGACGATCCATTTGCGATCGCACGGCGCTGGATGGCCGAGGCCGAACGGAGTGAACCCAACGATCCCAACGCGATTGCGCTGTCCACTGTGGATGCGCAGGGGTTGCCGAATGTGCGGATGGTTCTGCTCAAAGAGATCGAAGACGCGGGCTTTGTGTTCTACACAAATTACGAAAGCGCCAAGGCGCAAGAGCTGGACCACGCGGCCAAGGCTGCCTTTGTGGTGCATTGGAAATCCCTGCGCAGACAGATCCGGGTGCGTGGCACAATTACCCGCGAAGAGGGGCCGAAGGCCGATGAGTATTACAAATCGCGCGCACTCAAGAGCCGTTTGGGCGCCTGGGCCTCCCGCCAGTCGCGCCCCCTGAGCAGCCGCACGGCGCTGATTGCCGAGGTTGCCAGGGTGACGGCCAGCAAGGGGATCAATCCCGACCGCCCGCCGTTCTGGGGGGGCTATCGGCTGATCCCGGTGGAGATCGAATTCTGGGCCGACGGGGAGTTCCGGCTGCATGATCGGTTCCGTTGGCGGCGGTCGGGTCCAGACGCCGATTGGGATGTGGTCAGGCTGAACCCCTGACAAGACGGTGACGGCGGGATGATTTGTCGGTACGGTCCATTCCTGAGCTGACAATTCAGGGGAAGATGGTGTCAGAACAGACAGAAGACGGGCAGGATGGCCCCAAGGGCGAGGCCGAGGGGCATCCGGTCAGCGGGGTGATCAAATGGTTCGACCCGGTCAAGGGATTCGGATTTGTCGTCGCCGACGCCGGAGGGCCTGACATTCTGCTGCATGTCAATGTCCTGCGTAATTATGGCCAGAGCTCGGTTGCGGATGGCGCGCGTATTGACTTGTTGGCGCAACATAGCGAACGCGGCATTCAGGCCACGCAGATCATCACGATTGTACCACCGCAGGCGGGGGAGAGCATTTCGGTATCGGAAATGCTCGGCTTTGATCAGGGTGAGGGTGATGCGGCGCCGTTGGAACCGGCACGGGTAAAATGGTTCGACAAGGCGAAGGGATTCGGGTTTGCAAATGTGTTTGGCAAATCGGAAGATGTGTTTCTGCACATCGAAGTGCTGCGCCTATCGGGGCTGTCGGATTTACAGCCCGGCGAAGCGTTGGCGGTGCAGGTGATAGAAGGAAGTCGCGGCAAGATGGCCGCAAGGGTGCAGGCATGGGAAACAATAGAATTCGACGAACCATAACGCCGTTCCTGAGGGCCTGCACGGTTTGGATTTTTGCTGCCGGCGTGGCGGTGGCGGAATGCCGGGAGGACACGGTGTTCCTGCGCGGCGACTGGGGCAATGCGCGATTCTCGGTCGAAATTGCGGATGACCCGCGGGAACAGGCGATCGGCCTGATGAACAGGGAGTCTCTGGCGCTGAGTGCGGGGATGCTGTTTGTCTACCCGACCCCCCGACCGGCACGCTTTTGGATGCGCAACACGCTGGTGCCGTTGGATATGTTGTTCATTGACCGTCGCGGTGTCGTCACCCGCATCCATCACGAGGCGAAACCGCTGGACGAAACGTCGATTTTTGGAGGTGATGCGGTGCTCGCTGTTCTTGAAATAAATGGCGGAATGGCCCGTCGGCTTGGGATCACGGAGGGGACTGCGGTGCGCCATCCGGCCTTTGCCGATCAATCGCCGGAGTGGCCGTGTTGAATGACCTGAAAATTGGGCTTTTCATTCAAAGCAACTATGGCTAAAGAGGCCACGTCGGAGCGTGGCGCAGCCTGGTAGCGCACCTGTTTTGGGTACAGGGGGTCGGAGGTTCGAATCCTCTCGCTCCGACCACTTTCACCAGAATCTAGATATTGTATGCCGTTGGCATGTTTTCCGCATTATTCGCGTATATGTTGTGTGGGCGCAGGCAGGATTGAGGCATAAGTGTTACAATCTGTGCTTGGCGGCGTGGCTTTTGGGACTGGCGGCCATGCGCGCCGTTTGAGGGCACATCAGGGGTGGCTGTCTGTGAACATGTTGCGGCAAAGCATTCGCATGGCCTGCTAAAGTTGCCGGGTTATTGAAGAAAAACGAATCTACTCGCTTGCGCCTCTGTGGGTAAGAATGTGGATATTAATCTCTTGAATCAGCACGCGGCGTTTCGCCCAAATTCAGCCAGCTTCGTCAACAATAAGATTTCACATTTTTGGCAAATTTTTCGTTGACCGAGGGGGGGTATTTACGCCAGTTTGTGTAAGTCGAAGGTGCGACCACAAGATGTAGTAGCAAACACTACCGGGCAGATAGAGGCACCAGGCAGGCAACAGAGCGGATTTTTACGATCTGAAGGCAATAGCGATGCGGTCCAATGGGTTGGATGGCAGCGGGAACGGTTTGTCTGTTGTCAACGACGCAGGGGTGGAGCGCGCCGCAATGACGGGCCTTCAAAGTGAAATGCTGAGAACGAGGCAGCGATAATGAAAATTGAACGGAAATTTACGAAAACAGGCCAGGACGCCTATGCCGATCTGGGCTTTGTGACCACCGTGTCAGAAATCCGCAATCCGGACGGGTCTGTGGTCTTCAAACTTGATGATGTCGAAGTACCGGCAAGCTGGAGCCAGGTTGCAAGCGATGTCATCGCACAAAAATATTTCCGTAAGGCCGGCGTTCCCTCGAAGTTGAAAAAGGTCAAGGAAAAGGGCGTTCCGGAATTCCTGTGGCGTTCCGTTGCCGCCGAAGGTGCCGAAATGGGCGGTGAGACCTCGTCCAAGCAGGTCTTTGACCGTCTGGCAGGCGCCTGGGCCTATTGGGGTTGGAAAGGTGGCTATTTCACCACCGAAGAAGACGCGCGGGCCTATTACGACGAAATGCGTCACATGCTGGCCTCGCAGCGTGCCGCGCCAAATTCGCCCCAGTGGTTCAACACAGGCCTGCACTGGGCCTATGGCATCGACGGTCCGGCGCAGGGTCATTATTATGTCGATTACAAATCCGGCAAGCTGACCCGCTCCAAATCCTCTTATGAACACCCGCAGCCGCATGCCTGCTTTATCCAGTCTGTCGCGGACGATCTGGTGGGGGACGGCGGGATCATGGATCTTTGGGTACGTGAAGCGCGTCTGTTCAAATATGGCTCTGGTACGGGCACGAATTTCTCATCGCTGCGCGGCGCGGGCGAAAAATTGTCGGGCGGGGGTAAATCCTCGGGCCTGATGGGGTTCCTGAAAATCGGCGACCGCGCAGCGGGCGCGATCAAATCCGGCGGCACCACCCGGCGCGCGGCCAAGATGGTGATTGTGGACGCAGATCACCCTGACATCGAAGAATTCATCAACTGGAAAGTACTTGAAGAACAGAAAGTGGCCTCCATCGTCGCGGGCTCCAAGATGCACGAGCAGAAGCTGAACTTGCTGTTCGCGGCAATCAAGGGCTGGGACGGGGCAGAGGTGGACGCCTATGATCCGGCAAGGAACGACCAGCTCAAGCAGGCGATCCGCGAAGCAAAAAAGGTTTCCATCCCGGAAACATACGTCAAGCGGGTGTTGGATTACGCCAAGCAGGGGCACACCAGCATTGAGTTCCCGACCTATGATACCGATTGGGATTCGGAGGCTTATAATTCCGTCTCCGGGCAAAACTCCAACAATTCCATCCGCGTCACCAACGCCTTTCTGACGGCGGTCGAAAAGGACGCCGATTGGGAATTGATCGACCGCGTGTCGGGCCGTGTCGCCAAAACTGTGCGCGCCCGCGATCTGTGGGAACAGGTGGGTCATGCCGCATGGGCCTGTGCCGATCCGGGCATTCAATATCACGACACCGTCAACGATTGGCACACATGCCCAGAAGACGGTGCGATCCGTGGCTCAAACCCTTGTTCCGAATACATGTTTCTTGACGACACGGCCTGTAATCTGGCGTCGATGAACCTGCTGACGTTCCTGAACGACGGCGAATTCAATGTCGAAGACTATATGCACGCCACACGGCTGTGGACCGTGACGCTGGAAATCTCGGTGATGATGGCGCAGTTCCCGTCCAAGGAAATTGCACAACGCTCCTATGACTTCCGTACCCTGGGCCTTGGCTATGCCAATATCGGCGGGTTGCTGATGAACATGGGCTATTCCTATGACAGCGACGAAGGCCGCGCGCTTGGCGGTGCATTGACGGCGATCCTGACCGGCGTGTCCTATGCCACATCGGCCGAAATCGCCGGTGAGCTAGGTGCCTTTCCGGGCTATGCCAAGAACGCAGAGCACATGCTGCGCGTCATTCGCAACCACCGCAACGCGGCCTACGGCAGCGACAAGGGCTATGAAAACCTGAGCGTGAAGCCGGTGCCGCTGGATCACGGCAACTGCCCGCAGCCGGGTTTGGTGGATGTCGCCATGTCCTGCTGGGACGAGGCGCTGCGGCTGGGCCAGGAGCATGGATACCGGAATGCGCAGGTTTCCGTCATCGCCCCCACCGGCACGATCGGGCTGGTCATGGACTGCGATACCACCGGAATCGAGCCGGACTTTGCACTGGTGAAATTCAAGAAACTTGCCGGTGGCGGGTATTTCAAGATCATCAACCAATCGGTGCCGGCCGCACTTGAAAAACAGGGCTACGGCTCTGCCCAGATCGAAGAGATCGTCAGCTATGCGGTGGGTCACGGCACCCTCGGCAATGCGCCCGGCATCAACCACACCACGTTGATGGGCCACGGCTTTGGCCCCAATGAACTGGCCAAGGTGGATGCGGCACTGGCACAGGCATTCGACATCCGGTTTGTGTTCAATCAATGGACGCTGGGTGACGAATTCTGCACCCAGGTGCTTGGCATTCCTGCCGAAAAACTGAACGATCCGACATTTGACCTGCTCAGATCGCTGGGCTTTTCGCGCAAGGACATTGACGCAGCAAATGACCATGTGTGTGGCACCATGACGCTGGAGGGCGCGCCGCATCTGAAAGAAGAGCACTACAGCATCTTCGATTGCGCCAATCCCTGCGGCAAAAAAGGCACCCGGTACCTGTCCGTCAACAGCCACATCTACATGATGGCAGCGGCGCAATCATTCATCTCCGGCGCAATTTCCAAGACAATCAACATGCCCAACGATGCAACCATCGAAGACTGCCAGAAGGCCTATGAGCTGTCGTGGTCGCTCGGCATCAAGGCCAATGCGCTTTATCGGGACGGCTCCAAGCTGTCGCAGCCGCTGGCTTCTGCTCTGGTTGAGGATGACGACGACGCGGCAGAGGTGCTGGAAAGCGGCTCGATTCACGAGAAAGCCACCGTTCTGGCGGAAAAGATCGTTGAAAAGGTCATCGTCAAGGAGATCATCAAATCGCACCGCGAAAAGATGCCGCAGCGCCGCAAGGGATATACCCAGAAGGCCATTGTTGGTGGTCACAAGGTGTACCTGCGCACGGGCGAATACGAAGAAGGCAAGCTGGGCGAGATCTTCATCGACATGCACAAGGAAGGGGCGGGTTTCCGCGCCATGATGAACAACTTTGCCATCGCGGTATCGGTTGGTCTGCAATACGGCGTCCCGCTTGAGGAATTTGTCGACGCCTTCACCTTCACCAAGTTCGAACCAGCGGGCATGGTACAGGGCAACGACAGCATCAAGAATGCGACCTCGATCCTTGACTATATCTTCCGCGAATTGGCGGTGTCCTACCTTGACCGCACCGATCTGGCGCATGTGAAACCCGAAGGGGCCACATTCGACGATCTGGGCAAGGGCGAAGAAGAGGAAAACCTGGCCAATGTGTCGGAGTTGTCGGAATCTGCGGCAACCAAGTCCCTTGAGGTGCTCAAGCAGATCAGCTCGTCGGGATACCTGCGCAACCGGTTGCCTCAGGAGTTGGTGGTGCTGAATGGCGGCCAGATGGACGCCCTTGTCCCCAATGTGATTGGCGGCGGCGGTGTTGCTGTTGCGATGGCCACCACAACATCGGTGTCCTCCGGGGCGGTCAAACTGGACGCCCGTACCAAGGCCAAGATGCAGGGCTACGAAGGCGAGGCCTGTGGCGAATGCGGCAACTACACGCTGGTCCGCAATGGCACCTGCATGAAGTGCAACACCTGCGGCGGGACCAGCGGGTGTAGCTG
>CAXBKL010000078.1:0-16569 GCA_963976125.1 uncultured Sulfitobacter sp.
GCAAATCCCGCTGCCGCCGGGGGTGGCACGTCGCGCCGCGCGCCACCCAGTGTCGGGGGCTGCGCGGATGGCGGCGTGGCCTCCTCCGCATCGGACGTGGACGGGTCCGCAGGTGCGCCGTCGCGCGTTTCGGGCGCTTCCAGCGGGGGCGGCGGCTCTGACAAAGGATCGGACGACGGCTCAGACAGAGCGGGACTGTCGGGCAGATTGACAGAGCCGACAACAACCACCGCAATGCCATCCGGTTCAACGGTCTGACCTTCGAGCAGTTCTGTGGCCCCTTCGGTTTGCCCAAAAAAGGGTTCGCCCAAATAGGGCAGATCGCCGGGCATTGTGGCAAAACTGACCGGGTGGAACCGGTGTTCGACGGCAAAAGCCTCTGCCTCGGCCAGCGTTTCCCTGGCGACAGCTGCGATATGGGTCTTGTCGCCTTCGGCACTGATGTCAAAAGCCAGATCAGCCACAGCATAGGGCGTGGCCCCGTCCAGCGCCCTGCGCGAAGCGTCCATTCGTTCGTCCAGACCCATCTGCGGGGTGTCGATTGTCAGAAACTTGATCTGTTCATTGGGCAAAAGCAGTTTTGTGCGCACCCCGCCCGGTTCAAGCGCCGTAGCGGTTTTGCGCAAGACCGCAAGTTCGCCGGCCATATCCTCGGCATCCAGCGCGACATCCCCAACCAACCGCCAACCGCCCGCCGCACGGTGCAGCAACCGGATGCCGTCAAATGACAGGGAAAGGGCGAAACTGGGCTTCATAGGCAGAGTTTAACACATCAGGCTTGCGACGCCACGGGGCACCAACGTGACCGATTATTAACGCGCGGGGAGACGCAAGGGAAGGGGAAGCGCCGGGTAGTTTTGTCACGGCGGGATTTAGCCGGCCTTTGGCAGAACGGCCACCCGATGGGGCGGCCGTTCTGAATGATGTCAAAAGGAAGGTTTCTGTCTAGCTCGACGCCTTGCTGAGCGCCTGATCCAGATCGGCAATCAGATCGTCCGGGTCTTCGGTCCCGATCGAAATGCGCACAACGCCGGGTCCGGCGCCAGCGGCTTCCTGCTGTTCGATTGAAAGCTGACGGTGGGTGGTGGAGGCGGAGTGGATCACCAGGCTGCGTGTGTCGCCAAGGTTCGCCACATGGCTGAAGATTTCCAGCGCGTTCACCAGTTTCACGCAGGCGTCATAGCCCCCCTTCACCGCGATGGTGAAAAGTGCGCCCGCCCCTTTTGGACAGACCTTTGCGACGCGCTCAAAATAGGGGGAGCTTTCCAGTCCGGCATAGGTGACCTGATCTATCCGGTCATCCGCTTCGAGCCAATTGGCGACCTTGACCGCGTTTTCCACGTGGCGCTCCATCCGCAGAGACAGGGTTTCAGTTCCCATCAGCGTGTAATGCGCTGCTTGCGGGTTCATCGTCATGCCCAGATCGCGCAGCCCGATGGCGATGCCATGGAATGTGAAGGCAAGATTGCCAAAGGTCTCGTGGAATTTCAGCCCGTGATAGGCGGGTTCCGGTTGGCTGAGCGACGGGAACTTGTCATTGGCGGACCAATCGAATTTGCCCGAATCAACAACGCAGCCCCCCGTCACCGTGCCGTTGCCGGTCAGGTATTTGGTGGTCGAGTGCACCACCAGCGTCGCGCCCAGCTCAATTGGGCGACACAGGAAGGGTGTCGCGCTGGTGTTGTCGATAATCAGCGGGATTTCCGCCACATCGGCGATGTCCGCAATCGCCCGTACATCCATGATATAACCACCGGGATTTGCAATCGCTTCGCCAAAGATGGCACGGGTGTCGTCGTCAATCGCGGCTTTCACAGCGTCCAGATCGTCAAAATCAACAAACTTGCACTCCCAGCCGAACCGTTTGATCGTATGGCTGAACTGCGTGACCGTGCCGCCATAAAGACGGGTCGAGGCGATGATGTTCTTACCCGGACTCATCAACGGGAAAAGCGCCATGATCTGGGCTGCGTGCCCGGATGAGCAGCAAACCGCGCCAACCCCGCCTTCGAGCGTGGCCAGACGTTCCTGCAAGACCGCGACGGTCGGGTTGGTCAGGCGCGAATAGATATAGCCAACTTCTTGCAGGTTAAAAAGCGCAGCAGCATGTTCCGCGTCGCGAAAAACATAGGCTGTGGTCTGGTAGATCGGTGTCTGACGGGCACCGGTTGCGGGATCAGGGCGCGCGCCGGCGTGGATTTGCAGGGTGTCAAAGCCGTAGGTGGGATCGGTCATGGGTCTCTCCTTGAAAGGTCTGGTCCTTTGCTACGGGATTGGATTTGTCCGCACAAGGGATGGCGGGCCCTGAGGGATGGCTGTTCCGCATCTGGTCGGGATGTTGGGACGCTGTTCCGGGCGGGTTGCCGGGACGGGAGGGCGCGGGGGGCCAGCCCCCGTCAGCGAAGCTGACCCCCCCGGAGTTTATCTGGAAAGATGAAGCTGGGGATCAGCGCATCCAAAAGCCGTTCGACTTGATCCTGTTGCGGATCGCCTGTTCCTTGCGCGGCAGGTTGTCCTGATCAAAGAGCGCGCGCACCTTGTGGCCGCGGCCCTGATAGATCGTCCGTTTGATGGCGTTATGCTCTTTGAGCACTTTCTTGAACTTGTTGGGGGATGTCACGTCTTCCAGCACGGTGACGGCGCGGTCGCTTTCGCGGGCGTAAAGCAGCGGGAAAAACCGATAATGGCACGAATGGGTGCCATCCAGCATGCCCTCGGGCAGCGCGTCGCGCCCGCCTCCCAGGGCATGGATGACCAGCGGCAGGGCAACCTGATCGAGCCAGGGATCAAAGCTCTGACAGCACAGCTCGATCGGCGGATCGTCCCGTATCGCCAGCGCGTATTCGAGGAACTTCGCGCCAAATACATGGGGGCAGCGGTAGAAGAAAAAACCGGCATTGAAGTAGAGATAGCGCCGCCAGTATTCATCCGGCTGGCTCAGATCGAGGCTGCTTTCAAAATCAAGCCCGAACTTGTCATAAAGCGATTTCCACAGCCCAGTGTAGCCCGGCCCGTAGATCTGGGGAATGGGCCAGGTGCCTTCACGTTTGAGCGAGGCGCCGGGGCGGTCAAAATTGAACGGCACCTGCATCAGATCATCGGTCAGCAATGTGTCGGTGTCGAAGAATACAAATGGCTCGCCCCTGGGCAGCGCGCTGAGCATTTCGATCTTGTTGCCATAGGGATAGCTGCTGCCAAAATGTTTGTTCTCGAAGGGCAGGATTTCAACGCCGAGATCGGTCAGCGCGGCACGCAGCTCCGCATTCGTGATGGTCGGGTCGTCTTTCCACAGCGGGCCGACTTGTGGTTCGGCAACAAAAAGACGCCCCCTGAAGCCGGGAGTCGTGTGGCGCAGCGATGCGGCAAAGATCAGGGCTTCAAAGGACAACCTGCCATTTTGCCCGACAACAACCACGTTGAATGTTTGCGGCGTCAGCGGTTTGCGTGCCATAGTTGCCCTGCCTCTTGGTCTTTGCGCCACTATAGGGGCTGAATGAGGTTGGCAAAAGACGGCAATTTGGCCGGAGACGTAAGGGATTGTTTCATGCTTGATTTCTTTTTTGCAATGATGGCCGCAACCATCAACGGGGCAGGGTCGGATGATGCGGCCGCTGTGGTGGCCGATGCGCCGCCGGCGGCCGTGGCACCGGCAGAGCAAAGCACCGCCGAGATCGCCCAGGCGGCACCTGCGCCCGCCACGGGCCAGTCAAGCGTCAGCATCGGTCAGGGGTCCGTGATTGTCGGGCAGGGCACCCTACTTGAGGGGGTGCCTGCGACAACGGCGCCCGCTGCCGCTGCTGTGACCGCAACCGCCCCGGCGGTTACGGCGCAGGCGCAGGACGGGTTCAACATGGCCGTGGTCCCTGCGGGGCTGGTGGCAGAGCCACAGACGCCATCGGGCAAATTTACCACCGCGACCGAAGTGAAACCGATCCTGAATGCAACCAAGGGAAGTTGGGTCGCGGTACGTGAATATGACGGCAAGGATTTGCTCTATGTCACGCATCTTTGGAGCTGGCGTTGCGGGCTGTCGGCGGTTGCGATTTCGCTCAATGGTGAACCGATGCAAAACTGGCCGTTGCCGCCGTGCCACATGGATTTCGCCGCACCGAATGCGATTCTGGAGGACGACGGCCTGCCTTATCTATCGCTGCGGCTGGGGTCGGTCGAAACGATCACCATTCAGGTTGTCTATGATGATCTGAGCATGGATGTGGCGACATTCAACCGGAGCGATGTGCGCATCCCCTGATAGCACCGCCGACCAGGCGGTCATCACGCGGCCGCCTTTTGCGTCCCGCTCAGGCTGGAGAATCCCGAAACCGCCTGAAAAACCGCCGGGCACTGCGCAGGGGGGTTTCGACGATCAGGGTGTGGTGATTGGTGGCGGCTTTTTTCGTGCACCGGAAATGGCATTGCCGGCAATTGCGGCGAGCAATATGAGGCCGCCAATCAAGGTGTAAATTGTTGCCGTTTCGCCCAGGAACCACCAGACCCATAAGGGGCCAAGCAAGACCTCTGCGAGAGACAGCAATGTAAGCTCAGCCGCGGGGAGGGTTTTTGAACCCAAGGTATAGAGGATCAGACCAGCCCCTACCTGAAATACACCCATTCCCATCGAAATGCCGCCGTCATTGACGGACAACACAAGCGGCAGACCCAGGCTGAGACAGATTATTGTGGTGATGATGATGGCAAAAATGCCGGACAGGAAAACCGATGGCAGCATTTCCCCGGATTTCCCCCATCGCAATGCGACGGTGAATACCGCAAATCCAAAAGCGGAACCCAAGGCAGCGAGGGTGCCGGGCCAGGCGCTGGTTCCGGATTTGTCCGAGACCATGATCCCGATTGCCAGGATGGCCACCAGGATGGCGATCCAGGTTGCTCTTCGAACCGGCTCGTGCAGAACAACCCGCCCAAGTATTGCTGCGAGAAACGGGGCCGTTGCAAAAAGCAGCATGGCATTCGCAACCGATGTCGACTGGATTGCATAGATGCCACCGGAATAGGCTGCAACCAATGACAGGCCGGCAATGACAGCTGGAAACCCCGCCCGCCGCGCCTGCCGGAACGGGCTTTCGCCTGTGCGCAGCAGGATCACGCAAAACAGGAATACGGTGAGGCTGATGGACCTGTAGAGCAGGATCTGCCACACCTCGGCGTCCTGGATCAATCGGATACCAAGGCCAACCGTGGACCACAAAACCCCGGCAGCAAACACAAACACGAGCCCGCGCCTGTGATTTTGATTGGCATCAGAGCCAATTGAGACATCTGTCATGTGGGTTCCCTGACCGGTGCTTAGGAATCCATCTAGGACAGATGGGTCACAAGAAACCTTCAATTTGCGACCTGCCATGTCGCTGGATATTCTGGACCGACGATGCATGCCCGCAGGTCCGTGAAAACCCACATCCCCCCGGATTAATCCCGGCACCCGTTCCAATGCCGAAAGGGTGGTCATGCCAGGGCATTGGGATCGTCGGGTACAGCGGTTATCGGCATCAGGAAATCGCCCCTATCCGCGTTCAGCGCAGTAACAAACTGCCCGACCATCGCGTCTGCATGGTGCCTTGACCCTTGGCGGCGAAGCCTTCTACTTAGTGGTGCGCGGTGATGTCGAGATTGCCCGGTGATCCGGGACAGAGGCGTAGATTGGCAGGGTTTCGCACGGCAGGAGTGGTTTTCCGCCATCCTCGGTATCGCGAACACGTTGGCATGTTCCGTGCCCCATTCGCAGGTGGGAATGTCGATCTGGACGCAATACGCAACAAATGGTCTACGCCAGCCCGCGGCATGCTGCGGTGCCAGATTGAATTTTGAAATTTTGCTATTTCAAATAAGTGACTTGAAGATGGTGGGCGACCCTGGAATCGAACCAGGCGTGCGTCTCCGCGAGGGAGTTACAGTCCCCTGCCACACCTTGCGGCCTGTCGCCCACATGTCCATCGCGCATTGCGTTAGACAGTGGGGCGTGATTACAAGCGCGATTATGGGCCGTCAAGACGAAATTGGGCGGTGGCAACATTGACTTAATGGGCAGGGGCGTTGCGATGAAAAAACCCAAATGGGTTGTTCAAAAGGAGCAAGACAAGAAGGTGCAGGCGAACCTGACGTTGTGGTTGTTCGGCTTGCATGCGGTGCGGGATGCCTTGATGAACCCGGCGCGTGAAAAGCGCAGCCTTATGGTGACGCCAAATGCCCTGGCCAAGCTCGAAGAGGCCATCGCCTTTGCCGGGATGACACCTGAGGTGGTGGAACCGCGCAATTTCCGACCGCCGCTTGATCCCGGTTCGGTCCATCAGGGGGCGGTGTTGGAAGTCAAGCCGCTTGACTGGGGGCGGCTGGAGGATGTGTGCATCGGCGATGCAGCCCCGCGGGTGATCCTGTTGGACCGGGTGACGGACCCCCACAATGTCGGCGCGATCCTGCGTTCGGCAGAAGTGCTGGGCGCATGCGCCGTCATCGGCACGCGGCACCATTCGGCCCCGGAAACCGGGGCACTGGCCAAGACCGCGTCGGGGGCGCTGGAACGCCAGCCCTATCTGCGGGTGCGCAATCTCGCGGATGCGATCCGAAGCCTGCAAAACATGGGCTATGTTGTGCTGGGCCTGGATGGGGAGGCCGATCAGACCATCGAAGCCGCAGTGGCAGGGCGGCAGGACCGCCCGGTTGCCCTTGTTCTGGGGGCGGAGGGGCCGGGATTGCGCCAAAAGACCCGTGAGACAGTGGATGCATTGGTGCGTATTGACGCATCGGGAAAGTTCGGGTCGCTCAACGTCTCGAATGCCGCCGCAATCGCCTTATATGCGTCGCAGGCACCTACCTAAGGGTATTCAATGGGGTATCCCACCAAGATTGCAACCTGCTGCTATTGCGGGAGCAAGACGGTCTTGAAGCTGGACCGGGGGCGGCATGAGCTTGCCTGTGCAAATTGTGGCGCGCCGCTGCGGGATCTTAAGATATTGCAAAAAGAACCGCTTGCCAAACCCGACACGGTCCCGGCGTGACCCTTCAGGTTGGCCTGCGCCGGGCAGCCCGCAGCGCAAGATCAAGGCGGGCAAGAAAAAGCGAAAACGACCTGCCAAGCGTCACAAGCGATCAGGCTGGATCAAGGAGTTGGCGGAGGAGGTCTTTGATTTCGTAGAGGACATATTTGATTGAGCCGTTCCCCGAAAACCTGATGCACCCAGGAGTGCGGGCTTCAGGGCATATCGGTGCGCCGCGATTCGCGGCAGGGCCGGACAGGTGGGGCATCATGCGGCATCTGCCAAGCGGTTCGAGAACGCCCTTCACAACTTTGCGAATGCCCCTTCAATTGCGGAAATTCAGACCTATCTATCACATATAGACACCGCGCCCGGAACGCGTGATGTCCTGATTGTCCCTCGTTCCGCACCTGGCGCCCCACGGTTCATGACCGAGGGGCGCTTTTTTCTTTTTACGCGGCAGGTTAAAGAGGCAGGATGACCTATTCTGATGCCCTTCTGAAAGACGTGCTGACCCGGACCAAACGCGTTGCGGTGGTTGGAGTATCGCTCAACCCGGTGCGGCCAAGTTACTACGTGGCGCGGTATCTGGGGCTGCGGGGGTTTGACATGGTCCCGGTCAATCCCATGCATGCCGGCGAGACAGCATTTGGCAAGACCGTCGTCGGCGGTCTGTCCGATATCGAGGGCGGGGTGGATATGGTTGACATATTCCGGCGATCAGAGGCGGTGCCCGGTATTGCGGATGAGGCATTGGCCGTCTTTCCCGGACTCGGGACCATCTGGATGCAGATCGGTGTGGAACATGCCGAGGCGGCGGCCCGGGCCGAAGCGCGCGGGGTGACGGTGATTCAGAACCGGTGCCCCAAGATCGAGTACCAGCGGCTGTTTGGTGAGCTGCGCAAGGGCGGGTTTGCCACCGGGGTGATTTCCAGCAGGCTTTGAAGAAAATGGCTCGGGCAGGCCCGAGATTCGATTTTATTTTTGGGGGACGCTGTCCCCCATGACCCCCCTGGAGTTTTTCCGGAAAAGTGAAGGGGGATCAGCGGGCGGCCTTTTCCGCGATGCCGGATCGTGACTGGCGGGCGGCCAGGGTGTCGAGCACGTCCTTGAGCGGGACATCGCGGGCGGCGAGCATCACCAGCAGGTGATAGAGGACATCGGCAGCCTCGGCGGTCAGGGCGGCCTTGTCATCCTTGATCGCTTCGATGATGGCTTCAATGGCTTCTTCGCCGAATTTCTCGGCGCATTTTTCCGGGCCCTTGGCGAACAGCTGGGCGGTCCAGCTGCTGGTCGGGTCGGCATCCTTGCGCGCAAGGATGGTGGCGTAGAGGTCGGTCAGGGTCATGTCAGCCTCATCGGGATACCAGCAGCGGCCATATGGGCCTTGGCCTCGGCAATTGTGAATTCGCCAAAGTGAAAGATGGAAGCGGCGAGCACGGCGGAGGCATGGCCGATGGTCACGCCTTCGACAAGGTGATCCAGCGTGCCAACCCCGCCCGATGCGATGACCGGGACGCTGACAGCATCCGAGATGGCGCGGGTCAGAGGCAGGTTGAAGCCCTGTTTTGTGCCATCCCGGTCCATTGAGGTCAGCAGAATTTCGCCCGCCCCTTTGGCAGTGACGGTTTTCGCAAAGTCGACGGCATCGATGCCCGTGGGTTTGCGGCCCCCGTGCGTGAAGATTTCCCATTTGCCCGGAGAGACGGTTTTGGCGTCGATGGCGCAGACGATGCATTGGCTGCCGAACTGGTCGGCGGCTTCGGCGATGACATCGGGGGTGGCGACAGCCGCTGAATTGAAGCTGACCTTGTCGGCACCGGCAAGCAGCAGGGCGCGAACGTCAGCGGCACTGCGCACTCCGCCGCCCACGGTCAGCGGAATATAGCAATGTTCCGCCGTGCGGCGCACCAGATCAAACATGGTGCCACGGTTTTCGTGGGTGGCGTGGATGTCGAGAAAGCACAATTCGTCTGCGCCGGCGGCGTCATACGCGATGGCGGCGTCCACCGGATCACCCGCATCCCGCAAGCCGACAAAATTCACGCCCTTGACCACACGGCCATCAGCGACATCAAGGCAGGGGATGATGCGGGTTTTCAGCATGGAGGACATTTAGCCGGGGTTGGGGGGCGGGGCAAGCGGCTGGGGCCGCTGATTATGCCGGAAGGCCGGTCAGGCCCGCAGGGTGGCGAGGGCCGTTGAAAGGTCAATTGCACCGTCATAAAGAGCGCGGCCCGAAATGGCCCCGTCGATGGCGCCGGTGGCCTTGAGGGCGATGAGGTCGTCCAGCGAGGACACGCCGCCCGACGCGATCACAGGGATGGATACCGCGCGGGCAAGGGCAGCTGTGGCGTCGATGTTGGGCCCGCCCATTGCGCCATCTCGCAGGATGTCGGTGTAGATGATGGCGGCAACGCCTGCGTCCTCGAACGATCTGGCAAGGTCCGTGACCAGCACATCGGTTTCCTCGGCCCAGCCCTTGGTGGCGACCTTGCCATTGCGGGCGTCGATGCCCACCGCGACCTGACCGGGAAAGGCGCGTGCCGCGGCGCGCACGAGATCGGGGTTCTCGACAGCCACGGTGCCCAGGATCACCCGCGCCAGCCCCTTGTCCAGCCAGCCCTCGATGGTGGCCATGTCGCGGATGCCGCCGCCCAGTTGTGCGGGCACCTTGCAGGATTTCAGAATCGCCTCGACAGGGGCGGCGTTTACCGGGGTGCCCGCAAATGCGCCGTTCAGATCAACCAGATGCAGCCAGGTGCATCCCGCATCCACAAAGGCGCGCGCCTGTGCGGCGGGATCGTCGTTGAAAACGGTGGAGCGGTTCATGTCACCGTGCACGAGACGCACGGCCTGACCGTCCTTGAGATCAATTGCGGGATAGAGGATCATCTGGTTTCCTTTGCATCGCTGCGGTGCGGGCGGTTTTGCATGGGCCGCAGGGATTCGCAACGCGACCTTAGGTTACACTTGCCATAAGGGGGGATGCTGGCACAGGGTTGAAAAAAAGGGAGGATGAATTGATGAAAAAGACACTGGCGACGGCACTGGTTGGCCTGTTTGCGGCGGGGGCGGTCTGGGCTGCGGATCCCGCTGTGGGCACGTGGCAAACGCAGGTTGATGACGGGGCCTATGCTCATATCGAGATGGTGCACTGCGGTGATGCGGTCTGTGGCACCATTGCCCGAACGTTCAATGACACGGGTGAGTATAAATCCGACAACATTGGCAAACAATTGGTGCGCAGCATGAGGCCAAACGGCGACGGCAACTACAAAGGCAAGGTCTGGCGGCCCTCAAACGGCAAAATCTATATTGGCAAGATGTCGGTGTCCGGTAACGCGCTGAAGCTGTCTGGTTGTGTCGCTGGTGGGTTGATCTGCTCCAAACAAACCTGGAAACGCATCAACTAGGCGTGCGCGCCGGCGAAAGTCAGTATTTGAAATAAATCCGCGCTGGGCGTATCACTTTGTCCGTGTCCGACTGACAGGGGGAGTGTGATGCGCAAGGTGGTGTTCATTTTGGGCTGTGTGACGGCCTTGGCTTCTGCTTCAACCGCGCTGGCCCAGGCCGAAGGTACGGTCGAAGTGCCGCGTGGTTTGTGGGAGACCCCGCTGGATGCGCAGGGCATCAAGTATCATGTGCGCACCCGGCGCTGCGGGCGTGCGCTCTGTGGCCGGGTGGAGCGGGCCAAGAACCGGCGTGGTTTTGACACGCCCTCAAATGCGGTCGGGGACAAGGTGCTGTGGGAAATGCAGCCCCAGCCCGATGGCAGTTTCACGGGCGAGTTTCGCGATTCGCACGCCAATCGGTTGCTGAATTCGCGGGTCGCACTTCAGGGCAATATCCTTGCGGTTAACGCGTGCGACAGCAACACCTGTACCCACAGCACGTGGAAACGGTTGCGGTAACCGGCGGGGCCGGAAAGATCAGGGCCGCCAGTTCAGGAAATTCGAAATCAGACGCAAGCCGGTTGCCTGGCTTTTCTCTGGATGAAACTGCATGCCCAGCATCGCGCCGCGTCCGATAATGGCGGTGACGTCACCGCCATAATCGACATGGGCCAGCCGCTCGGAGGGGTCCGCCACGGCCATGTGATAGGAATGCACGAAATAGGCATGATCGCCGGTCTTGATGCCATCGAATACCGGGTGAGGGTGGTCGATGACAAGATCGTTCCACCCCATATGCGGCACCTTGAGCGTGGGGTCAGCGGGGGTGATCCGGGTGACATCACCCTTGATCCAGCCAAGGCCCGGCGTGTCGTGGTATTCGCGGCCCAGGGTTGCCATCAACTGCATGCCCACGCAGATGCCCAGAAACGGACGCCCCTTGTCCTCCACCGCTTCGATCATCGCGTCATGCAACCCGCTGGCCCCCATGAGCGCGGCCATACAGGCGGGAAACGCCCCGTCACCGGGCAGCACAATGCGGTCCGCGCGGGCGACCGTGTCGGCATCGGAGGTGACGATCACATCCCCGGCACCGGTCTCCTGCGCCATGCGTTCAAACGCCTTGTGCGCCGAATGCAGGTTGCCTGACTCGTAGTCGATAATTGCCGTCAGCATCGCAAGCCTTTCTCAATCCAGTCCCGTCACAAGGCACCCTTGGTCGAGGGGATGTCCTGGGATTTACGCGGATCGACCCCGACTGCCTCGCGCAGAGCGCGGGCGACGGATTTGAACGCGGCTTCGACAATATGGTGGCTGTTGAAGCCGTGAAGCTGATCGACATGCAGGGTGATCCCGCCGTGGGTGCTGAATGCCTGAAAGAACTCGCGCACCAATTCCGTGTCGAAGCTGCCGATCTTGGCGGTGGGCAGATCCACGTTCCACACAAGGAAGGGTCGGCCCGACAGATCCAGCGCGCAACGCACCAGCGCATCATCCATCGGCAACAGGCAGGCACCATAGCGGCGAATGCCCCGCTTGTCCGCCAGTGCGGTGTCGAATGCCTGTCCCAGGGTGATGCCTACATCCTCGACCGTGTGGTGGTCATCAATATGCAGATCGCCCTTGGCGCGCACCGTTATGTCGATCAGGGAATGGCGGGCCAACTGGTCCAGCATGTGGTCAAAAAAGCCCACACCTGTCTGGTTGTCGTAGGCACCTGTGCCATCGAGGTTGATGTCGACGCTGACATCTGTTTCGGCCGTCTTGCGGGTCAGGGTGGTGTGACGCATGGGGAACCTCCGGGTGCGGTTTCAGGGGCCTTATACCAGCGCGCGGGCGCAGGCCAAGTGCAGAACAGGGATTGCGGGGGTTTGACGGCTGTGTCAGCTTGCCCGAAAACAGAGTGAGGCGTCCATGACCTGCGTTTTTGTCCAAATCCGCTGCCGCCCCGGTACCACCTATCGGGTGGCCGAAGAAATTGCCCTGCGCGAGATCCATTCAGAGCTTTATTCCACATCGGGCGAATACGATCTGTTGATGAAGCTTTACATCCCGAAGGATCAGGACGTCGGCGTTTTCATCAACGACAAGCTTCTGGACATCGACGGCATTGAGCGGTCCTTGACCACCATGACGTTCAAAGTGTTTTGAAGGCGGTTCCGGCCCTCCTGTTTTCTGCCGTTCTGGGTGTTGTGCCACTGGCGACCGCTGCGCAAGGCAAACGTGTCTATGAAGGGTCCGAAGCGGCAGCATTGCGGTGTTCGAATACCCTTGCCCTGACCGCGGTCGCACTTGCGCGGGCAGACTTGATCTCGGAGCTGGAAAAGGAGGTCATGCTTGATGTGACGGCGCGCATCCTTGATCGGCATGTCAGCGGCACCTGGGCCCAGAAGAAAAGGGCCTTGGGGGTGATCCGAGACCGACGCAGCGTGCCGGAAACACTTGAGGATTACCGCAGGATCGCGCCGAAATGCCTGCGCCAGTTTCCGATTAATTAGTCTATTCTGACAGGGATTTGGTGGCTTGGTGGCGCTCAATCAGGGGATCGACCGCAACATGCGCTGCCGCGCAGAGGTCCGGCCCTTGGGCAGTTTGCCAAGGCTCTTGCCCTTGCTCTTTTCGCGCATGATGGCGCGGCCGACTGCACGGTCAAAGGTCTTTTTCACGCGCTGGTTGCGGCTGGCATTGGGTACAACCGGATTGCCAATCGACAGGGTCAGCGGAATGGCGTTGCCCGTGTCAAACGCGGCGGCACCTTTATCAAGAATTTCCTGAATCTGGTCCTCGATTTCGGGCCATTGCGGTGCGTCGATGCCTTGCAGAATGCACAGGAACGTCCCGTCTCCTTCATAGGACATCAGCAATTTCGGGCAATCGACTGCCTGCGTGATCGCGCCCACCACTTCGGCCAGGGCCGCAGCAAATTCGTGAGTCTTGCAGGTGCCGTAAAGGTTTGAGACCCCCTCAAGGCGGGCCGCAAAGATGGTGCAGCTGTCCAGCCGGGTCCGAGACAACTGGGACAGGTAGTTGCCAAGCGAGAACGGCAGGATCAACCGTTCTGTCTGGTCCAGCATGACCGGATCGTCCACCGCAAAGCCATGCACACCGGCCTCGACGGCTGCGTCCCGGTCCAGCGGATTCAGACGCGGCACATGAGCGGTTGTTTCGGTCATGCGCTGGGCAACCCGCACACGGGTTGCGATTTCCTTCACGTCGAAGGGTTTGGTGATGTAGTCGTTTGCTCCGGCGACAAACGCAGCCTCGATCTCCGCATGGTCCTTGACCGCGGTAAGCATCAGGATCGGCGTATGGCGATAATTCGGCATTTGACGGATACGTTCGCAAAGCTCGATCCCGTCCATCTCCGACATCATGATGTCGAGCAGCAGGCAATCGAACTGAGTTTCCGGATCGCGCAGAATATCCAGCGCGTCCGCACCGGAGGACGCCAGGTTCAGACGCGGGAGGTCGGCCTCGCGGAAGATCATCGGCAAAAGGTCCAGAATGACCGGGTCGTCGTCTACAGCCAAAATTCTCATTACGTACCTCTTTGCTCAACCATGCGCCGCCCACGAAGCCAGTTTTCCCGCTGTACAATAGGACGGATAAATCCGGCCAAATTGTGACAAAACTGCACTTTTTGGCTGAAATTAAGCTGCAATCGGCGGGCAATTGCCGAAATAGCGGCGGGAAGGTCACCGCCAGCGGATGACGTTTCCCGCAGAAAACGATTTCCATCCCCTGACTTCCCTTCAAACAGGCGGTATGGTTCGGCATGTCGATTTGGACCCGGATAACAGAAGCATTGCAAGCCCTGAGCAAAGGCGAGGGGTTGGGTGCTGTTTTTGATCGGTTGCGCAGCCCGCCGGAGCGCTCCGTGGCTTTTACCATTGCCGTCATCGCGCTGGGCGCCAAGATGGCCAAGGCGGACGGATTGGTCACCCGCGACGAGGTTACGGCCTTTCGTGAAGTGTTCCAGATCGCCGAAGCGGACAGGGACGGGGCCGCCCGTGTTTTCAACATGGCGCGCAAGGATGTGGCGGGATTTGATGATTACGCGCGCCGGATTGCCATGATGTTTCGATCGCAGCCCGAGATACTGTGCGACCTGATGGAAGGGCTATTTCATATCGCGATGGCGGATGGGACATACCATCCCAACGAAGACGCGTTCCTTGAAGAAGTGGCAAAGATATTTGGCATTTCGGAAGAACGGTTTGCCGCGTTGAAAGTGCGGTTTGTACCCGACACATCGCCGTTGCCGCATATGGTTCTGGGCGTGCCGCCGGATGCCACACTTCAGCAAGCCCGCGCAGCATGGCGGCAGTTGGTACGTGACAACCACCCCGACGCTCTTTTGGCGCGTGGATTGCCCGAAGAAGCTGTCAGAATGGCGGAAAAGCGCATGATCGACATCAACAGGGCGTGGGAAATCGTGTCTGGCAAGGCCGCCTGATGCGTTTGGCCACCTATAATGTCGAATGGTTTTCAAGCCTGTTTGACAACAACAACCAGCTTTATGACGATGCCGAGTGGTCCACGCGCTACAACATCACGCGCGCAGAGCAGACCGCAGCTTTGGGGACCGTGTTTCGGGCCATAGATGCGGATGCCGTGATGGTGGTCGAGGCCCCCGATACCAACTCAAGACAATCGACGGTGCAGTCGCTCGAAGGCTTTGCCGAACGCTTTGATCTGCGCGCCCGCTATGCTGTCATGGGGTTTTCAAACGACACCCAGCAGGAAATCGCGCTGCTTTATGACCCTGACGTGATCACGGCGCAACATGACCCAAGGGGCGTGGCTGCGGGGCCGGAAGGGGCCACGGGTGCCCCCCGGTTCGACAGCGCCCTGCGCATCGACCTGGATATTGATGCGACCGAAGATCTGGTGGTGTTTTCCAAACCACCCCTCGAACTCAGCGTGACCACCCAAAGCGGTTTCACATTCCAGATGATTGGGGCGCATCTGAAATCAAAGGCCCCGCACGGCGCCAAAAATGCTGCAGAAGTCATGAGCATCGGCATCGCCAACCGCCGAAAACAGCTGGCACAGGCAATTTGGCTCCGGGCAAGGATTGAGGAGTACCTGCACGACGAAATGCCCTTTGTTCTGGCGGGTGATTTGAACGATGGTCCGGGGCTGGATGAATTTGAAAGCCTCTTTGGCCGCTCTTCAGTCGAGATTGTGATGGGACACGGGCAACCGGGGGCGCTGTTCGATCCCCATGCCCGCCAGGCGCTGTCGCGCCGTCTGGGCGCGCAACCCACGAGCGCGCGGTTCTGGATACGGCCAGAAAAACGGTACCTCCAGGCATTGCTGGACTACGTTATGGTCACACCCCATTTTACCAAACGCAATGCGTCCTGGCGTATCTGGCACCCTATGGATGACCCCGCATGCTGGAGCAACCCGACCTTGCGCGACGCATTGATCGCCGCGTCTGACCACTTTCCGGTGACCGTGGATTTTGACGATACGGTTTAAGGCCCTCTCGAATTTCCGGCATCGATGTCCTATATTGAACGCATGAAACAGATACCTTTCGCGTTGTGCCTGTGTCTCGTTGTGCTGCCCGTTGCGGGCGCCGCAGAAGAGGACAGCGGGCTTTCGTTGATGGAACGCGGTGCGCAGATGTTCCTGGAAGGCATCATGAAAGAGATGGAGCCGGCCATTGACGGGTTCTCTGACCTGACAGAGCAGATGGGTCCGGCGCTCAAGAGCTTTGCCGAGGAAATGGGGCCGAAGCTGACGGAATTGCTTGACGAGGTGGAGGATTGGTCGGCCTATCAGGCGCCTGAAATACTTCCGAACGGAGACATCATCATTCGGCGCAAGCCGGACAGACCGCTAGAAGCACCTGACACCCCCGCCGATCCACCCCCGCAGGTCGATCTTTGAAGCAGAACCGAGAAATTCACCCGGCGCGGGGTGCTGTGGCACCTGCTTGTGGTCCGTGACCTCAAGTAGTGTGCTTCCACCATCCGCGGAGGAGCGCGGGCCCTTTGGGAACATGTGTCGGCCGCTGAGGGGATCACCAAAAGAGATGTGAGAATGGCACAGGTGGCGACAGCCATTCACGTTTGGACATGCCATCAAAAAAGCCGCCCGAAGGCGGCCTCATTGTTACTAACGACGTTTGTTAGTTTGTTGGAGCGGGCGAGGCGATTCGAACGCCCGAC
>CAXBKL010000079.1:0-16299 GCA_963976125.1 uncultured Sulfitobacter sp.
GATTCAAAATCTCCCGCCGCGAGGCGTGCCGGTTCGAGTCCGGCCTTGGGTACCACTGGTTTTCCAGCAGCCGCAATTCTCTGAATTTTCCTCTTCGCGCGCCACTGGCCGCGCAAGATGACGGCATCTCCATGTTTTCGATTCGAGGAAAATGTGGCATGGTTTCGTCAAATCCTGCACCAGTCAGGCACTTTTGACCCGATTGGTTCCAGGTCGAAAACAGGCCCGCAGTCTTCTGGGCGGCAATGAGGCGGGGCGCGACGGTTGCAATTGGCGATGCCATTGTTTCCGCTTCAAGGACAATCAGGGGCTTATTATTCCGCGTTGGGTGTCGGGCATTGCATCCTTCCCCTTGGTTATATGAGAAATGGTCTCCGCAAGATTGGCAGATCTGGAAACAATCACATACAAAACTGCGCCCAAGCGCAGCATTCGGCCCCGGCCGGCACCCGCCCCGGAACGCCAGGGTTGACACTTTTCCGACATTTTTCCCTTTGTTGGAACGATCCCCCCAAGTATTAATAGTCTTGCCCAACTGGGGGGCATTGTTTGTAGGTCACGGGGGCGGCCACACTTGTATCGCATCTCAACAGGTGCGGGAGACGTGTGTATGCCGCAGAAAATGCGACCGTACTCGCGGAGCTGTCAGGATTGTTTGTCCGGGCTTCGGCTGCTTTTCAGGCCCTCCCCTTGTTTTGGTGAAGTCGGTGTGTGTCGCTGTGATCTTGAAAACAGTGTCCGGGGGTGATGCGTTTGAACGGAGTGAACATGATGACCGCTGTAAGATGTCAGGATGAGACAAGATTGCCTGATGGGCGGTTTTTGGATGTGCGCAGGACGCTGAACCAAGCCACCTACATACCAGAATACAGATCGGCCGCGTTGCGCGCCGCGTGCAACAACGCTTAGGAGACCAACCCATGACCAGCATATTTAAAACCATCGATTTCAATGCCTTCCCTGCCGGTACGGTCATTGACGACGAATACGCGAACGACGGCGTCAATATTTCCGCCTCGGGTGGGTCCGGCAAGGCGATGATTTTTGACAGCAACAATCCAACAGGCGGCGATACCGACCTTGGGTCGAAAACGCTTGATGGTTTGCTGATTATTTCGGAAGACGGCGACAGTCAGGATCCTGATGACAACGCAGGCGGTGGCAGCATCTTTTTCGACTTTGATGATCTGGTGCGCGTCAAGGCCATCACGTTCAAAGACATCGAGGAAAAGGGTGGCGACGGCACCCGTCTGATCTATTACGACAAAAACAACAATGTCATCGAAAATCACTACGTCGCCCCGACCGGCGATGGCGGCGAGCGCACAGTTATTCTCAATGTCAAAGGGGTCTCTCGTCTTGAAGTGAAATTCGAAGGGTCCGGCGCAATTGACAACCTGATCTATGAATGCCCCCCGAACGGTGGTGGCAACGAGGATCCGATTGCGGTTGATGACACGGCGTTCATGGACGAGGATACCACGGTCACCATCTTCCCTCTGGGTAATGACAGCGACCCGGACGGTGATCCGATCCGTATCATCGGCGCATCCAGCCCGGATGGGTCCGTCACCTTCACCGACGACTCGGTGACCTTTACACCGGCACTGAACTACAACGGACCTGCTGACATTTCCTATACGATTTCAGATGGAAACGGGGGGGCGGATACGGGCAACATTGACGTGACCGTGCGTCCCGTAAACGATGCGCCAGTGGCCGTAGACGACACGGGAACGACGCCGGAAGGCACCCCCGTAATCGTGGACCTGCGCAGCAATGATACAGATGTGGACGATCCGACGTCCGCGCTTGTGATCTCTTCGGCAACCAGCCCCAATGGCGGTGTGGTGAACAACGGCGACGGGACAGTAACCTTTACACCGGCCGCCGGTTTCACCGGTGATGCGGTCATCGACTACACCGTACGGGATCCTGACGGGCTCACTGACGATGGTCAGGCCGTTGTCACGGTCTCCGATGTTACACCGGTGCGCGACGGCTATGTCGACGGTGATGATACCGGCAACCTGATCGACGAGGACTATCGCGGCGACCCGGATGGCGATCTGATTGATGCCAACGACGAAATACTGCCCGGTGCCGGGCCCAATGACGACTATGTCCGTGCCGGTGGTGGCGATGACACGGTTGTGGCGGGCGAAGGCAGCGACATCGTTGAAGGCGGCGACGGCGACGACGACATCGAAACCGGCAATGGTGATCTTGCGCCGGATCTGGGGTATCCCTTTGCGGCGACTGACGGTCTTGGCTATGGGCCTGATGCCGATCCCGAAAACGACCGTGATCTGGTCGAGGGTGGCGATGGCAACGACACCATCAGCACCGGCGACGACCGCGACACCATCACCGGCGACGACGGCGATGACGTGATCGACGGCGGCATCGACGATGATCTGATCGACGGTGGCGATGATGACGACCGCATTGTCGGCGGCGAAGGTAATGACAGCATTCTGGGTGGCCGGGGCGACGACACCATCTACGCCGGGAACGATCCCGATCTTGGTCTCGACATTCTTGATCTGCCGGACGAAGCCACAGCCGGAAACCCCTTTACGCCGGACAGAAACCCGGACAACGGTCAGGATACCGTCGATGGCGGTTCCGGCAATGACGTAATCTACGGCGCGGACGACGATGACGTGCTCTTTGGCGGTTCCGGCGATGACTTTGTCGACGGTCAGGTCGACGATGACACCATTGACGGCAACACCGGCGACGACACGCTGATCGGTGGTCAGGGTGACGACAGCGTCGAAGGCGGCCAGGGTGATGATGAACTGGAAGGCAACGATGGCGATGATACGCTGCGGGGCAATCTGGACGATGACCTTCTCGAAGGCGGCGCGGGCAACGATTCCCTTGATGGCGGCGGCGACGACGACACCTTGCTGGGGGGCGACGGCGATGACTTCCTGATGGGCGCACAGGGTGACGACGACATCCAGGGTGGCGCAGGTGCCGATACGATGACGGGCGGCGCAGGCCGTGACACGTTCTCGGATGTGGGTGCGGGTGATGACATTGACGGTGGCTCGGCTCCGGTTGATTTTGACACGCTTGACCTGCGTGGCTCGGCCCCTGTCGATGGCCGGCTTGAGATCACCTATACCTCTGCTGACCGCGAAGATGGGTTTGTGAACTACTTCAATGCGGACGATTCAGACGCCGGGCGTCTCGATTTTGTAGAAATCGAAAACGTCATCCCCTGTTTCACACCGGGCACCAGGATCGCCACGCCACAGGGCGAGCGGCTGGTCGAAGACCTGAAGGTCGGCGACCGCGTGATTACACGCGACAACGGCATGCAGGTCATCCGCTGGGTCGGTGCACGGGACATGTCCGGTGACGAGCTTCAGGCCGCCGCGCATCTGCGCCCGGTTTTGATCCAGAAAGGGGCCCTCGGCAACGATCTGCCAGAGCGTGACATGATGGTATCGCCAAACCACAGGGTGCTGATTGCCAACGACAAGACGGCGCTCTATTTCGAAGAGCGTGAGGTTCTGGTTGCGGCCAAGCACCTGACGGATCGTGACGGTATCGACGTGGTGGATGTGTCTTCGACAACGTATATCCATATCATGTTCGACCAGCACGAGGTGATCCTGTCCGATGGCACCTGGACCGAAAGCTTCCAGCCAGGTGATATGTCACTGGCGGGCATTGGCGATGAGCAGCGCGAGGAAATCCTGGAATTGTTCCCGGAGCTTGCAACGCGTGAGGGCATTGACGGCTATACTTCGGCACGCCGGTCTCTCAAGAAGTTTGAAGCCCGGCTTCTGACGAAATAACACCTTTCCAAAACAACAGGCGCGCGCAGAATTTGCGCGCGTCAGGTATATGCAGCTGCCGCTCCGCCTTTGGATGGCGCGCGCAGGGAAACGGAGTGGGCAACCGCTCCGTTTCTTTTTGCGCTATGGGGTTCAGACCGAAGAGAGATTTGCTTGCGGGGGGCTCATGCACGCCACCTATTCCACGGCCGGAACTGCCTTGAGATAGGCGGCGATCGCGGCGCGGTCGCTGTCGGGCAGCTTGGCCATATTTGCCACTACCGCCGCCATCGACCCGCCAACGGAATCGAAATCCGGTGTGAATCCGGTGGACAGGTAGTAGGCGATATCGCCTTCGGGCCAATCCAATCCTGCGGGCGTGATGTTGGGAATTTTGCCCTTGCCCGATGGATTGGGTGCGCCCGCAAGCCACCGATCCCGGTCCAACCCGCCCAGTGCATTGCGTGCCGTGTGGCATTCGCCACAATGGCCCTGCGCCTCTACCAAATACCGCCCCCGTTCCAGCGTTGCTGTCAGATTACCCTTCAGGCGGAAATCATCGTTGAAAAACAGCAGCTTCCAAAAGCCCAATGTGCGCCGGATATTGAAGGGAAAACCCAAGTCATGGGATTTGCTGGCTATTTCAGAGGCTGGCAACCCCTTCATGTAGGCAAAAAGATCGCTGACATCGCCAACGGTCATGCGCACATAGGTGCTATAGGGAAACGCTGGGTAATAATGCTGACCTTCGGGCGATACTCCCTGGGTCACGGCGCGGGCAAATTGCGGGAGCGTCCAGCCGCCGATCCCGGCCCCATCGGAGGGCGAGATGTTGGGGGCGTAGAAGGTGCCAAAATCGCTCGCAAAGCTGTAGCCGCCGGCAAGCACAAGTTTGTCGTCCCCCTCCGCGCCCGGTGCTGCATGGCACGACGCACATCCCGCCGCCGCAAACACCAAAGCACCCGCCTTGGCGTCCGGCTGATGTCCCTTTGCAAAATCGGGATCAAGCGGGGCAGGGCGCGTAATTACCCACGCCCCGGCCGCGCCGACAACGGCACAGGCAATCAGGATTTTGGTCAGACTGCGCAAGGGCCAGACCCTTGGGCCGAGACAGGGTTCGTAACAGCCGTTGTAACCGCCGCCGCCTCCACCATTTCAGGCTCGAACGCCATCTTGCCCTTTGCCACGGCAAGGGCGATGCCCCCCATAGATTTGACCTGTTTAGTCATGTCAATTCTCCCGGTTGGTACCTATTCGGACGATGTGCTGCCTCTATTGATGGATCAGTTCATCTCAGTGGCAAAGAGAAAATTTCGTGACCCGCATCCTTTTCCTAGAATTTGCGTGGAATTCGTTCGGCCGTGGCCCATTCCGGCCACCACCCCATCCATTCTATACCCCCGATCAGCAGCGCCAGAGCAACAATACCGAAGACCAATTTCACCCGCTTTTCAGACGGTGGATTGCGGGCCCACCGAGACATGCGCAGCAGGTGCCGCGGGTTCATAGGAAACGGACCTTGCCAATGTAGGGCAGGTTGCGGTTGCGCTGAGCGAAATCAATGCCATAGCCGACCACAAATTCATCGGGAATTTCAAAGCCGGTCCAATCGGCTTTCATGTCGACCTCGCGGCGCGAGGGTTTGTCAAGCAGAGCGATGGTGCGCAACCGTGCCGGTTCGCGTGATTTGAGCAGGTTTGTGACATGGTGCAGCGTGTGCCCGGTATCAACGATGTCTTCGACCAAAAGCACGTCCCGGCCCTCAATTGCTCCGCGCAAGTCCTTGAGAATGCGGACTTCTCTACTACTTTCCATGCCGTCGCCGTAGCTGGATGCCTCAAGGAAATCAACCTCGATCGGCAGGTCCAGTTCGCGCACCAGATCAGCGATGAACACAAACGACCCCCGTAACAACCCGACAACCACCAGCTTGTCCGTTCCTTCAAAATCTGCGGTGATCTCGCGGCACAACTCTTCGATGCGTGCGGCAATCGACTTGGCCGAGATCATTTCATCAATCACATAGCGACGATCTGTCATGACCTTTGCCCTTGAATTTGTGCGCTCAAACAGTGAGATAGGGCTACCCCGAGCAGACGTGAAAAGCAATGCCAACCCACTCAGAGACCAAAGAACTGCCCTATTCCGCAGACCAGATGTACGCATTGGTGGCTGACGTTGCGAAATACCCGCAATTCCTGCCCTGGACAGCGGCGGCGCGGGTGCGGCGCGACGATGTTGTGGGGGATCACCGGGTGATGGAGGCGGATCTGGTCATCAGCTTCAAGGTTTTCCGGGAACGGTTTACGAGCCGTGTGCTGCTGTGGCCCGAGACGCGCAAGATCGACACAACCTATCTGGACGGTCCTTTCCGGCACATGGTGTCGAACTGGCACTTCGAGGACGCGGATCAGGGGTGTCTGGTGCATTTTCATGTCGATTTCGAGTTTCGCAATGCCATCCTGCAAGGGATCATCGGTATGGTTTTCAATGAGGCCATGCAACGGGTTGTCCGGGCCTTCGAGGCCCGCGCGCACGATCTTTATGGCCCAAGGGACTGATCCGGTGCCCGGTACGATTACGGATCAGCTGATTGCCTTTATGCGCAAGCCGGTGCCGGCGGATGCCGCGGCCATGATGTCGCTGTCGCTGTTTGACTGGGCCGCCTGCGGGATCGCAGGCAGCCGTGAGGTCGAGTTTGAAGAATTTGCATCGGCCCAGCGGCGGCTGGGACCGGGCCAATCTTCGGTTTTCGGGGGCGGGCTGGTGCCGGCGGCGACGGCGGCGCTGGTCAATGGCACCCTGTCTCATGCGCTGGACTATGACGACACACATTTTGCGCATATTGGTCATCCGTCTGTTGCGGTGGTTCCGGCGGTGCTTGCGCTCGGCCAGGAACTGCATGCCGATCTGGAGATGGTGATCGAGGCGGCGACCATCGGCGTTGAGGCGTCCATCCTTGTGGGGATGTGGCTGGGCCGGACGCATTATCAGGTGGGCTATCACCAAACTGCAACTGCGGGGGCCTTTGGGGCGACGGTGGGCGCGTGTCGGTTGCTTGATCTGGACGCCGATCAGGCCCGCGCGGCGCTGGGGCTATGTGCAAGTATGGCCTCGGGATTGAAATCGCAATTCGGCACGATGGCCAAGCCGCTCAACGCCGGTCTGGCGGCGCGGACAGGGGTCGAAGCCGCTCTTTGGGCGCAGGGCGGGATGACTGCGGCACCTGATGGGCTGGCAGGGGGTTTGGGCTTTGGTCCCACGCACCACGGTGAAGCGGCGGAGGTGAGTTTGCCGGGCAAACGCTGGCGCATTCTTGAGATCAGCCACAAGTTTCATGCCTGTTGTCACGGTTTGCACGCCATGCTTGAGGCCCTCAACGGTGCCGGGCTTGACCCCGAAGCGATCAAGAGCCTGACCATCCGGACCCATCCCCGGTGGATGACCGTGTGCAACATCGCTGAGCCAAAGACCGGACTTGCCGCTAAATTCAGCTATGCGCAGACCTGTGCGATGGCAATCCTGGGCCATGAGACCGGTGTCATTTCAAATTTCACCGATGACATCACCCGCGATCCGGCAGTTGCGCGCTTGCGTGGCTGTGTTGTGGTCAGGGCGGATGATCGTCTGACAGAGACCCAGACAGAGGTGTCCGTGACACTGCAAAACGGGGCCATGCGGCGGTTGCGGCATGATCTGATGGCACCGATGACGCTGGAAGCCCGCGCGGCCAAATTGCAAAGTAAAGCCTGCGCCCTGGTGGGTGACACCGGGGCGCAGGCCATCTGGGAGGCGATCCAGAATGGCCGCCTGCGTGTTTTCACGGATCAGCTGGTGAAGTCGTAGGCCCGTTCGCCGTGGGTGCTCAGATCAAGGCCGTTGGTTTCGGTCTCAAGATCGACGCGCATCGGCATAATGGCCCGACAGACCAGCACAATGACCACCGTCACGACGATGGTGTATACACCAACAATTGCCAATGACCCCAACTGCGCGGTCCAGGTGCCTGCACCCAGCGCCGCAATCATGATGGTCCCGAAAATACCGCCAACACCGTGAACGGCAAAGACGTCCAGGGTATCGTCTATTTTGAGACGGTTGCGGATCATCACAACTGCTTCCTGACACAGAATACCGGCAACAGCGCCAATCAGCAGCGCCGCCCAGGGACCGACAAAGCCGGAGGCGGGGGTGATGGAGGCCAGCCCGGCAATGGTGCCGGTGACGATGCCGACAAGGGATGCCTTGCCGAATTTCACCTTTTCCCAGAACGCCCAGGTCAGAGAGGCGGTTGCCGCCGAAATATGCGTAACGGTAATGGCCATCGCCGCCCCGCCGTCCGCAGCCAGCTGCGAGCCGCCGTTAAAGCCGAACCAGCCAACCCAGAGCAATGCCGCCCCGATCATCACGATACCGGGATTGTGCGGTGGTTTGCTTTGATCTTTGCGTGGGCCAAGCATGATCGCAATGACAATCGCCGCGATCGCGGCGGTTTCATGCACGACGATGCCGCCTGCAAAATCCCGCGCACCGATCTCTCCAAATATGCCGCCATCGGCCAGCATACCACCGCCCCAAATCCAATGCACAACGGGCGCGTAAGCCAAAAGCATCCAAAGACCGGAGAACAGCATCAGAAAACCGAAACCGATCCGCTCCACATAGGCCCCGACGATCAGCGCGGGGGTGATGATCGCAAATGTCATCTGAAACGCAAAGAACAGGATTTCCGGCAAGGTGCCGGTCAGGCTCTCAGCGGTCACACCGTTCAAACCCATTTTTGCCAATCCGCCCCAGAAACCGCTTTCGGACGGGCCAAAGGCAATGGAATAGCCAAACAGGAACCAGAGCACCGACATCAGGCTGGCGATGGCATAACAATGCATAAAGACGCTGAGCACGTTCCGGGCACGTACAAGCCCGCCGTAGAACAGGGCCAGACCCGGCAGGGTCATCAACAAAACAAGAGCGGTGGCGGTCATGATCCACGCGGTATCGGCGGCATTCATCGGGGGTCTCCGGTATGAAAGTCAAAGGTTCCCGCACATTGTCCAACCCAAAGGCACAGGAAAGCGCCGACATGCCAATTTTCTGTGCATTTGCGGCATTGACCGAAATTTGGGCGCATTTTTGCGCTGCCCGCCTATTTTTCAGGCAGAGTACGCATGGCGACCAGCAACAGCGTCAGGGCGTGGTCGCGGGCGGCACGGCGGACATTGGCACGCCCGATGACACCAAATTCGACGGTTTCCACGGCACAGCCCACTGCGCTGGCCACCCCAAAACACACACGACCCTCCGGCTTGTGTTCCGATCCGCCGGGGCCGGCAATTCCGGTGATCGAAACGGCCAATTGCGCATCTGAATTGGCCAACGCGCCGCGGACCATTTCCCCGGCCACGTCTTCTGAAACAGCGCCGTGGACGGCAAGTGTGCTGTCCTGAACACCCAGCATCGCCACCTTGGCGGCGTTGGTATAGGTGACAAACCCCCTGTCCAACATGCCGGAGGATCCCGGCAGGTCGGTCAGTGCCGCAGCGAGCATCCCGCCCGTGCAGCTTTCTGCACAGGCAATCATCACGGATTTCTCCAACGCCAGGTCAAGCAGTTCCGAAACCACGCTCATTCAGGTCACGCCGTGATAGAGGGCCGCCAAAACAACGACACCAATTGCCGCAAAAACACCGGCAATCACATCGTCAAGCATCACCCCCAGGGCGTCACCGCGCCTGTCGGCCCAGCCGACAATCCAGGGCTTGGTGATGTCAAACAGCCGAAACAACAAGAATGCAGCGATCCAGCCCGGCCACATCGCAAGGATCGATATATCCATCGACCAGGCCGCATAGCTCAGGGGTATCAGCGCAAGCCACTGCCCCACCAGTTCGTCGATCACGATTTCAGAAGGATCGTGGTCATCACTTCCCTGCGTCATTCGGGAGGTCGCCCACCACCCCAACACAAACGCGACTACAATACCCGACGCGAGCAGGGGCAGGCTGCCAGCTACATGCAAAAGCCAGCCATAGGGCAGGGCAATCAACGACCCCCAGGTGCCCGGCGCGGGGCGGATATAACCGACGCCAAAGACCGTTGCGAAAAGTTGCGGAATGTTCATGTTTTCACCATTGTTGCGGTTGCCAGACAGGCGATGCCCTCGCCCCGGCCCGTAAATCCCAGCTTTTCCGAGGTTGTTGCCTTGACCGATACCCGCTCGATGTCCATGCGCATGACCTGCGCCATCACGGCCCGCATGGCCGGGGCATGGGGGCCGATCTTTGGATGCTCGCAAATCAGCGTGCAATCCACGTGGGTGATGATAAATCCCATCTCATGCGCGAGGGCAACAGCGTGGCGCAGGAAAACATCGCTGGACGCGCCTTTCCATTGGTCATCGGACGGGGGGAAATGCTGACCGATGTCGCCACGGGCCAAACCGCCATAAATGGCGTCCGTGACCGTATGCATGCCAACATCCGCATCGGAATGCCCGACCAGCCCCATGCCATGCGGGATCCTGACCCCGCACAGGATCACATGGTCGCCCGGTCCAAAAGCATGCACGTCAAACCCGTTGCCGGTGCGAATGTCCATCTGTCTCTCCAATATTCCGGCGGCACGGGAAAAATCTTCGGGTGTGGTGATCTTGAGATTGTCCCCATGCCCTGGCGTGATGGTGACAGGCACACCAGCGGCACGCGCGACGGCCACGTCATCGGCGGCCGGACCCTGATAGGCCGCATGGGCCGCACGAATGGTTGCAAGGTCAAACCCCTGCGGGGTCTGGGCCGCAAAAAGGCCGCTGCGATCCTGCAAGCCGGTGATCTGCCCCTTGTCTGCCCGCCACAGCGCATCGGAAACCGCAAGGCCCGGTGCCGCCGCAACTGAACTGTCGAGCGCCGCGATGACCGCATCAATCACGTCTCGCGGAACACAGCACCGGGCGCCATCATGGATCAACACCTTGCCAGTTGCCGGCAGCAGCGCCAGACCATTGGCAACAGATTGCGACCTTTCCGCACCGCCCTGAGCGATCAGGATGCCCCGCATGCGGAGGCCGTCGGCATGGGACGCAACATCATCCGGGTGCAGCACAACCACCACCTGGCCGATCCGGTCGTGATCCGCAAACGCGGCGATGGTGTGCTCAAGCACCCTTTTGCCAGCGATCCGCTGCCATTGCTTTGGTGCGGGGCCGCCCGCACGGGTGCCGCGCCCTGCCGCAACAATCACAGCCGAAATGCCACCGATGTTTTCAGGTTCCGTCATGAAACCTGTCTAGGCAATGGTCTGGCCGCGCGCAATCGCCCAGTGGTTTCGCCTAAAATTTAGGCAATGTGCAGTCAAGCATCTGGAAGATGCGATATTTTATTGCCGTCCAGATAGGGTCTGCTACATCCAAGGTAACTGCACAAGGATTAAGCAATTGAGCCCGCTGGCCCTGCCTCTAGGTCTGACACCGCCGGTAATTCTGGCACCGATGGCGGGAATCACCGACCTGCCATTCCGCACCCTTGTGGCCCGCTTTGGTGCGGGACTTGTCGTGTCTGAAATGGTCGCGAGCCAGGAATTGCTGTCGCGCAGACCCGGCACACGGGAAAAGGCCGAGCTGGGGCTGGAGGTCGCAGGGACGTCCGTTCAGATCGCCGGGCGGGAGGCCGCGCCGATGGCCGAAGCTGCGCGCATGATTGCCGATCAGGGTGCCCGCATCATCGACATCAACATGGGGTGCCCGGCCAAGAAGGTCACCCAAGGGGCCTCGGGTTCTGCGTTGATGAAAACGCCCGATCACGCTCTGCGCCTGATCGAGGCGGTTGTGGGGGCCGTTGATGTGCCGGTTACGCTCAAGACCCGGTTGGGGTGGGATGATGCGACGATGAACGCCCCGTCGATCGCGCGCCGCGCAGAAGCTGCGGGCATTCAGATGATCACCATTCATGGCCGGACCCGGTGCCAGTTCTACAAGGGGCGCGCAAACTGGCGTGCAATTGCAAAGGTCAAGGAGGCCGTACACATCCCGGTGATCGCCAATGGCGACATTATCTGTGCACGCAGCGCAGCAACGGCATTGGCCCAGTCAGGTGCCGATGGGGTCATGGTGGGCCGGGGTGCGCAGGGCAGACCCTGGATGCTGGCGCAGATTGCCCATGTTCTATTTGGCACCGCTGTACCGACCGTGCCGACCGGCGACGATTTCATCGCGATGGTGGCCGGACATTACGAAGACATGCTGGCCTTTTACGGAAAGGACCTCGGTGGCCGTGTCGCCCGAAAGCACCTTGGCTGGTACATGGATACCGCCGATACGCCGATTGCGTTGCGGCGCGCGGTACTGACCGCGCCGACGGCGGCGGACGTGCTGGGTCTTTTGCCGGAGGCCCTGGGCGGCGACGCGGCGAGGACGGCGGCATGAATTCCGACAGACGGCTTTGGACGTCCTTGCCGATCCCCACCATCCTGATTGCGCCCGATGATACGATCCTCGACATAAACCCCGCTGCGGAGGGTTTCCTGAACGCCTCGGCAAAATCGGTTGCCGGATCGCCCGTTTGGGACACGATCGCAGTGGACTTCCCGCTTGAGCCGTCCTTTGGCCGCGCCCGCGAGGGTGGCACTGCGCTCTTTGTGAACGACGTCGATGTGGGCAGCGGCCAACGTGCGCCGCAAAAATCCGCGCTTGAGATTGCGCCGCTCTCGGGCATGCCGGGGCATATGCTGATGATGATTTCACCGCGCGAGCTTTCGGGTCGCATGACTCAGAACCATACGGTCAAATCGGCGGCCAAATCCGCCATCGGCATGGCCGAGATGCTGGCCCATGAGATCAAGAATCCACTGGCCGGGATCACCGGTGCGGCACAGCTTTTGTCGATGAACCTCACGGCGGAGGAACTGGAACTGACCGACCTGATTGTCGGTGAAAGCCGACGCATCGTGAAACTGCTGGAGCAGGTTGAGCAATTTGGCAATCTGACCGAACCGGTCCGGTCCCCGGTCAATATCCATGACGTGCTGGATCGCGCCCGCCGCTCGGCGCTTTTGGGGTTCGGCGCGCAGATGCGCATCGTTGAGGATTATGACCCCTCCCTGCCACTGGCCCTGGGCGACAAGGACCAATTGTTGCAGGTCATTCTGAACCTTCTGAAAAACGCTTCCGAAGCGGCGGGCAAGGCCGGCGGAACCATCCGACTGCATACCTTTTTTGAGCACTCGTTCTCGATGCGCCGTGCAGATGGCTCGGGGACATCGCTGCCCTTGCAGATCGAGATCAGCGACGACGGACCCGGCCTGCCTGATGCCATCAGGGGGGATATTTTTGATCCCTTTGTCTCGGGTCGGGAAAATGGCACCGGGCTTGGTCTCGCGCTGGTGAGCAAGATCATTTCGGAACATGACGGCTGGATTTCGGTGGACTCCGTTCCGGGCCAGACAACATTCCGTATTTCGTTGCCCCGCGCTGAGCGGCCTGACAGAAAAAAGGAGAGCTGATCCATGGATGGCACTGTTCTGGTCGCTGATGATGACCGCACAATCCGAACCGTTCTGACCCAGGCACTGACCCGCGCGGGGTGCAAGGTGCACGCAACCTCAAGCCTGACCACCTTGATGCGGTGGATTGGCGAGGGAAAGGGCGATGCGGTGATCACGGATGTGGTGATGCCGGACGGAAACGGTTTGGAGATGTTGCCAAAGATTTCCCAAGACCGTCCGAATTTGCCGGTCATCGTGATTTCGGCGCAAAATACCATCATGACCGCGATCAAGGCGACGGAGGCAAATGCCTTTGATTATTTGCCCAAGCCTTTTGACCTGCCGGATCTGATGAAGCGGACCGCCCGCGCGCTGGACAAGACGTCGCGCCAGCGCCGGGCGCAACCTGCTTCTTCCACGGATGTGGATCGGGATGACTTGCCGCTCATCGGCCGCACGCCTGCGATGCAGGCCCTTTACCGGTTGGTTGCGCGGGTGATGAACACTGACCTTCCGGTGTTGATCTGGGGCGAAAGCGGGACGGGTAAGTCTCTGATCGGAAGGGCAATTCACGATTTTTCCGACCGGCGTACGTTGCCGTTTGTGACGGTGACCGGCGCAGATCTGCAAGATATAGAGGGGCCGTCCCGAGTGTTGGCACGGGTCAGGGGCGGGACGCTGCTGATTGATGAAATTGCGGATATTTCGGAAGAAGTGCAGGCTCGGATCGCGCGGATGATGGATGCGCCGGGTGAATACACCCCGCGGTTTCTGGCCACCAGTCAATCGGATCTGGCCGCAGCCATGAAGGACGGTAATCTGCGCCGTGATCTGTATTACCGCCTGTCGGGGGCGACAGTGCATGTTCCGGCCTTGCGGGACCGTGTTGAAGATATTGACCTTTTGGCGCGCCATTTTCTCGACCGTGCAGACAGCGGCCTGGCGTCGCGGCAATTGTCCGAAGGTGCGCGCCGGGTCTTTTCGACCTATCCCTGGCCCGGAAATGTGCGTCAGCTGGAGCACGCAGTGCGCCAACTGTCCCTCACCAGTGGCGCTGCCGAAATCAGCCAGATCGAAGCCGAACAGGTGCTGGGCACACAGCCCGCGCCGGAGCCGATCCACGCCGAGGCCAGCACCGAACGGCTGGGTGCTTCGGTAGAGCGCCACCTGCGCCGATACTTCGATCAACATGGCTCTGATCTGCCGCCGCCGGGTCTTTATGCGCGGATTTTGCGGGAAATCGAGGTGCCGTTGCTGGAAATCGCGCTCAACGCGACGTCGGGAAATCAGGCCAAATGTGCCGACCTGCTGGGCATCAATCGAAATACTTTGCGCAAGAAGATCACCGACCTCGATATTGAGGTGACACGGGGTCGCAAAATGATGTAAAACCGCCACATAACCGTGGCCATCATGTACCATTCATGTTCAGGACCACAAAATATGGCGGTTGGTGCCAAGTTGCACCACATCATCGGTGAGGACAGCGGGTGGCAACCCGGTCACGCAGTATATCTCTCGACACATTGGGCCGTTTGCGGCGCCTTCGGCGTGTGCGCAACCTGTCGACGCTGGGTGTTGTTGTTCTGGGGCCGGTGCTTGCGTTGGCGACCTATCTGGTTCTGGGGCCGCTGGGGCAGGGCGCCGACACCATTGGACTGCGCCTGATTCTGCTGACCGATTTGGTCTATGTCCTGCTGGTGGCCGCCCTGGTGCTGAGCCAGGTCGCACGCCTGATCGCGGCGCGGCGGGCCAAGTCGGCGGGGTCTCGCCTGCATCTGCGGCTCACCGGAGTTTTTGCGCTGATGGCGCTGATCCCGACGGTGAGCGTGGCAGTCTTTGCCGGGCTGACAATCAACGTCGGCTTTGAAGGGTGGTTTTCAGATCGTGTGCGCAGCGTTGTCGGCAATTCCCTGGCGGCCGCGCAGGCCTATGAGGCCGAGCAACGCGAAGACCTGATTGCAGATGCGCGTGCGTTGGCGCGCAATCTTGACCAGGCCCGCGCGCAGGGCGTGAACCTGAGCGACAGCGAGTTGTTGGGAGAGGGACAGAGACAGATCCAGCGCGGTCTCAGGGAGGCCTATCTGATAGATGGAACCGCAGAGATCCGTGCGCGCGGGGATCGATCGTATCTATTTGATTTTGAACGGCCCGGTGCCGAACAGATTGCCAGCGCTGCGGCGAACGATCTTTTGATTATCGAGGACTGGGACAACAATGAATTCAGGGCCCTTGTGCCCTTGCAGTCATTTGTCGATCGCTACCTCTATGTCAGCCGGGACGTGGACGGCGAGATCCTGTCGCTGCTTGATGACACCAAGGAAACGGTCCGGCTTTATGAACAGCTTGAATCCGAACGTGGGCGCCTGTTGTTTGAATTTGGCCTGCTCTACATCGGCTTTGCGGTGATCCTGATCCTGGCCGCTGTTTGGCTTGGCCTGTGGTTTGCGGAACGGCTGTCCGGCCCCGTGGGGCGTCTGACGGGGGCCGCGCAGCAGGTCGGCGCGGGGGATCTTAACGTCCGGGTTCGCGAAGAGGAAGGCGATGACGAAATCGCCATGCTGGGCAGGTACTTCAATCAGATGACCCGGCAGCTCAAGGCGCAGCGCGAGACGCTTCTGGACAATACCCGCCAGATCGAGCGCCGCCGCCGGTTGTTTGATTCAGTGCTTAGCTCCGTGACCTCCGGTGTTGTCGGGCTTGACCCCGAAGGGCGCGTCACCTTTGTAAACCGATCTGCAATGCGCCTGCTTGATTGGTCAGAAGACCAGCAATCGGTCGCGCTTTCGGTGGCGGTGCCAGAATTCGGTCCCTTGTTTGATGAGCTTGCCGCAGGCGGGCGCGAGGTGGCTCAGGGCGAGATCAAGGTGTCGCGGCAAGGATCAATGGAAAACCTGCTGGTGCGCATGGCCACCCGGCGCGCAGACGACGGGCGTCTGGAGGGTTATGTGGTGGCTTTTGACGATGTGACCGATCTGGTCAGTGCGCAACGTATGGCCGCCTGGGGTGATGTTGCACGGCGCATCGCCCATGA
>CAXBKL010000080.1:0-16028 GCA_963976125.1 uncultured Sulfitobacter sp.
GCGCGGACGATCATTCGCAAGACGCTTGAGAAGGGGCGGGAGATGGGGTTGAAGCCGCTGAGCGTTGTGGTGCTGGATGCCGGGGGGCATGTGCAGGCGTTTGAGCGGGAGGATGGCGCGGCACCGGGGCGGTTTGCGATTGCCCAGGGCAAGGCATACGGCGCGGTCATGTTGGGGATGGCCGGAACGGCCCAGATGAAGCGGGCGGAGGATCAGGCCTTTTTCATGGCTGCCGTGAACGGGGTCTATGGCGGTCAGGTGATCCCGGTCCCCGGCGGCGTGCTGTTGCGCGACAAGAAAGGTGCGGTGATCGGTGCGGTTGGCGTGACCGGCGATACGTCGGACAATGATGCCGCAGCGGCCCTTGCCGGGATCGAGGCGGCGGGTCTGCAGGGCGAGATATAGGCCCCGCTTGAGCGTCTGCGCCGGGCGTTCTATACAGGGGGCAATTACAGGTAAGCACAGGTGCACCATGGCCCGTCCCGTTGTTGGCATTATCGGCAATTCCTATCTGCTGAACGATCAGTATCCGGTGCATGCCGGAGGGCAGATGAATGCCGATGCGGTCACGGAGGTGTCCGGGTGTTTGCCGCTGATTATTCCTGCGGACCCGCGCCATGTCAGTGTTGGCGAGTTGCTGGATGTCTGTGATGGGTTTCTGCTTACCGGGGGGCGGCCGAATGTGCACCCCGAAGAATATGGCGAGGTCGAAACCGATGCGCATGGGGCCTTTGACCGGGCGCGCGATGCGATTGCCTTGCCGTTGGTGCGGGCCTGCGTGGAGCGCGGTCAGCCGTTTCTGGGCATTTGCCGGGGATTTCAGGAGGTCAACGTCGCCATGGGTGGCACGCTGTATCCGGAAATCAGGGATTTGCCGGGACGGATGAATCACCGGATGCCGCCGGAGGGATCCATCGAAGAGAAATTCGAGCTGCGCCATGACGTCACCTTTCGGGAAGGGGGCGTGTTTCATGAACTGATGGGACGCACGAAGGTCTTGACCAACACCCTGCATGGTCAGGGCATCAAGACCCCCGGCCGCCGGATCGTCATGGATGGACATGCCGAGGACGGCACGCCAGAGGCGATCTATGTCGAAGGGGCGGCGGGGTTCACCCTTGCGGTGCAGTGGCATCCCGAATGGAATGCCGCAGGCGATCCGGTGTCACGTCCGTTGTTCGAGGCGTTTGGCTCGGCGGTGCATGAGTGGGTTGAACGCGGGGCGGCCCCGGCGTTGAAGGCCATTTGAGCAACACGGAGTGTCGATGAAGGCACCCCCGCTCACATGCGATGTCCATTGCGGCATCTAGCAGACCCATTGTCGGATATGCGCAACACCGCGCTATCGTGCTGTTGTCGGATGTGACGGTTCAATAAAAAATACCGGGTCGCGGGGCCACGCAATGGCGGGCGGCGGCGGGGGTGCGCCATCCATCAGGTCGCGGTGGAGGGACGTATGGGGCCAATCGCGGGGATGGGCGCATAGATCGGCGTGCACCGGGCAGTGATAGATCAGATTGCGGTGGCGATTGAAGTCGGCCCCATCGCGGAGGGCGTGGACCCAGTGGTGCCGTTGCCAAATGCCTTTGTCGCGGCGTCTGATCCGGGCAAGGCTGTGCGTGGGGGGCGGGGAGATGGCCCTTGAAAAGCCGCATTTCAACATGCCGATGCGGGCGGCCAAGTTGCAATCGCCGGGCGGCAAGGTCCAGAGCAGGTGGATCACCGCCGGCAGGACGGCAATGGCGTCGATATGCAGCGGGTGCTGGACCAGTGTTTCGCGCATGGCCCGGCGCAGATCGTCGATGCGGCGCACCAACAGGTCGCTGCGCCGATCCGCAAGGCGCAGTGTCAGGAAATAGGTGCGGGCATCGGGATCGTCACAGGTCATGGGGACAAGGTAGGCTGTGCAAGGTTAATAGCGGGTTAAGGCGGGCGGGCGGCGTGGGGCCGTGCAAAGGTGGCTATATCTGGTGCAGGAAGGGCTGGCCGCTACCAGATCCGCATGAACATCCCCCTGCAAACTACTGGGATCATGCGTGTTCATCTGACCACAGATCGAAAGCAATGGTGCCAATCGGCAACCAGCCCTTGCGCCGGATGCCCGCGCGGATAGTCATGATGGCGGGCACCCTGAAAACAGGGCCCTTATTGAGGTAGCGTTGGAGCAGCGCCATGAAAACTTTGTTGGGCATCCTGTTGGGTGCCGTGATTGCCAGTGCGTCCGCCCTCAAGGCCGGAGAGTTTACCGGGGGCTCGATTGGAGTGTCCTATTCGGCCTTCACGCAGGACGGCGATTTCGACCATCTGAGCCTTGAAGGGTCTGCGGAATTCGCCTTTGGCCGTCAGTTCAGCGGCCAGTTCGATGTTGGCAGTGACCGCTTTGGCGCCTCCGATCTGGAGGCGCTGACCTTGGGTGTGCACGGGATTTACCACCTGACGGATGTGACATCTCTGGGTGCATTCTACACCCGCGAGGATGTGGAATTCCAAGGCGCCAGCAGCGACGTGAATATCTACGGGGTCGAGGCGCGGCATGACGCCGGTCAGCTCAGTTTCGCGGGATTTCTCGGATACGCAGAAACGCAGGTCGACGATGGCGGGGTGTGGGGCCTTGCGACACGGTATACAATGGCCAACGACATCGGGGTTTCCGGGCTCTATGAACATATCGACGTGAACGGGCTGGAAGGCGGCAAAGTGGCGCTGCGGCTGGATGGGGATGTCAGCGCAAATCTGAACATGTTCGTCGAGGTTGGATCGGCCAAGGCCCGCGCCTTTGGGGTCTGGGATTCCGAACCCTATGTCGGTTTGGGCGGCAAGCTCCTGCTTGGGCCGAACCGGGGTGCCACGTTTGAGCGGCGCGGGCTGTCACGGGTATTGCCGGGGCTGTGACCTGAATTTCTGCATACTTCGGTATACCAGAATGTCCGTTGCGTAATATACGTGCAGTTGCAAGCCAATATGGGCCAAACGCCTGAATTTGAGGCGGTGGGCCGCTTGTACAAAGTGGGGCGGGGCTATATCCACCCACGCAATAAAGTTGCGCCGTTGGGGCGTGGCTGAGCTATGCGGGGTTTTTGTAGTGAAGATCGGAACGCCAAAAGAAACATTTGACGGCGAGGCACGGGTTGCGATGACGCCCGACTCGGCGCAGGCTTTGCAAAAGCTTGGGCACGAGTGCCTGATTGAAGCTGGTGCAGGGGCGCTTGCCGGGTTTGATGACACAGCCTATGAGGCAGCCGGTGTGACCGTGGTCAAGACGGCGGCGGCGCTTTGGAAGGCGGCCGAGGTGGTGGCCAAGGTGCGTGCGCCCTCGGATACAGAAATGAAAAAGCTGCGCGCCGAGCAGACGTTGATTTCGTTCTTCAGCCCGGTGGCCAATGAAAAAGAGATGAAAGCGGCGGCCAAAAAGGGTGCCACCGTTGTCGCGATGGAGATGATCCCGCGAATATCGCGTGCGCAGAAGATGGACGCGTTGTCCTCCATGGCAAACATCGCGGGCTATCGCGCAGTGATCGAGGCCGGCAACAACTTTGGCCGGTTCTTTACCGGCCAGATCACCGCCGCCGGCAAGGTGCCTCCGGCCAAGGTTCTGGTTGTTGGCGCGGGTGTCGCGGGACTGGCTGCGATTGGCACGTCCACCTCGCTGGGGGCGATCACCCTGGCCTTTGATGTGCGCCCCGAAGTGGCCGAGCAGGTCGAGAGCATGGGGGCGGAGTTTGTTTACCTCGATTTTGAGGAAGAGCAGACAGACGGCGCGGCGACGGGCGGCTATGCCTCCGTGTCCTCGCCAGAGTTCCGCGAGGCGCAGCTGGCCAAGTTTCGCGAGCTGGCCCCGGAAGTCGATATTGTCATCACCACGGCCCTGATCCCCAACCGCGAAGCGCCGGAATTGTGGACCGAGGACATGGTTGCCGCGATGAAACCGGGATCGGTGATTGTGGATCTGGCGGCGGAAAAGGGCGGCAACTGCAAGCTGACGGTGATGGATGAAAAGATTGTCACCGAAAACGGCGTGACGATCATCGGCTACACTGATTTCCCCAGCCGGATGGCAACGCAGTCCTCGACGCTTTATGCGACCAACATCCGCCATCTGATGACGGACCTGACGCCGGAAAAAGACGGCGTGATCGATCACAACATGGAAGATGACGTCATTCGCGGGGCCACGATTGCCCACGCCAAGGAAGTCACCTTTCCACCGCCGCCGCCCAAGGTGGCTGCAATCGCAGCACAGCCAAAGAAACCTGTGCCCAGGGAATTGACCGCAGAAGAAAAGGCCGCAGCCGAAGTTGCCGCGTTCAAGCAGCAGACCAAGAACCAGGTGACGCTGCTGGCGATTGGCGGTGCGTTGCTTCTGGCTGTGGGTCTGGTGGCCCCGGCCAGCTTCATGCAGCATTTCATCGTATTTGTGCTGGCGGTGTTTGTCGGGTTCCAGGTGATCTGGGGCGTGGCGCATTCGCTGCACACACCGCTGATGGCGGTCACGAACGCGATTTCGTCGATCATTATTCTCGGCGCGTTGATGCAGATCGGATCGGGTTCGTTCCTTATCATCTTACTTGCTGCCTTGTCGGTCTTCATGTGTGGGATCAACATTTTCGGCGGCTTCCTCGTGACACGGCGCATGCTCGCCATGTTCCAGAAATCTTAAAGGAGCGGGGATTATGGATTTTGGTTTCACAACAGCGGCTTATGTAGTCGCAGCGGTGCTTTTCATCCTGAGCCTTGGCGGGTTGTCCGGGCAGGAAAGCGCAAAGCGCGCCGTGTGGTACGGCATTGTCGGCATGGCGCTGGCGGTGGCGGCGACACTGATCGGACCGGGCTCAGGCTTCTGGCTTTTGTCGCTGATCCTCGTCGCCGGGGGCGGTGCCATCGGCTATCAGCTGGCGACGCGGGTGCAGATGACGCAGATGCCCGAATTGGTGGCGGCGATGCATTCGCTGGTTGGTCTGGCGGCGGTGTTTGTCGGATACAACGCCCATCTGGAAATGGGCAATGTTCTGGCGATGGATGACGCCGGACGCAAGGCCGCCGAGGGGTTTGCGGCGCTTCTGGCCAAGAAGGACAGCGTCGAGATTGCCATCCTTCGGGTCGAGGTGTTCCTGGGTATCTTCATTGGTGCGGTGACCTTTACGGGGTCGGTGATTGCCTACGGCAAGCTGGCGGGCCGGGTGGATTCCGCAGCGACCAAGCTGCCGGGCGGGCATATGCTGAATGCAGGGGCGGCGATCGTGTCGGTGCTTTGCCTGATCTGGTATTTCAACACCGGTGGTTTCCTGCCGCTTTTCGTGATGACGCTTCTGGCGCTTTTCATCGGCTATCACCTTATCATGGGGATCGGCGGGGCGGATATGCCGGTGGTTGTGTCCATGCTGAACAGCTATTCCGGCTGGGCTGCGGCGGCGATCGGTTTCAGCCTCGGCAACGATCTGTTGATCGTGGTCGGCGCATTGGTCGGCTCAAGCGGCGCGATCCTCAGCTACATCATGTGCAAGGCGATGAACCGATCCTTCATTTCGGTCATTCTGGGCGGTTTTGGCGGTCCTGCAGGCGAACAGATGGCCGTTGAGGGCGAGCAGATCGCGATCGAGGCGGAAGGCGTCGCAGCGGCGCTGAATGAAGCCGATTCCGTGATCATCATCCCCGGCTACGGCATGGCCGTTGCACAGGCGCAGCAGGCCGTATCTGAGTTGGTCAAGAAGCTGCGCGCCAGGGGCAAGAACGTGCGTTTTGCAATTCACCCCGTTGCGGGGCGTTTGCCGGGCCACATGAACGTGCTGCTGGCCGAGGCCAAGGTGCCCTATGACATCGTGATGGAGATGGACGAGATCAACGATGACTTCCCCGATACGGATGTGGCCATTGTCATCGGTTCCAACGACATCGTGAACCCGGCGGCACAGGACGATCCCAACAGCCCCATCGCCGGCATGCCGGTGCTGGAATGCTGGAAGGCCAAGCAGGTCTTTGTGTCCAAGCGCGGGCAGGGCACCGGCTATTCGGGCATCGAAAACCCGCTGTTCTTCAAGGACAATACGCGGATGTTCTATGGCGACGCCAAGGCGTCACTGGACAAGCTGCTGCCGATGATCGACTAGGCGTTTTCTTTGAAGAAAACCGGTCGGAAATCTGGAAATATCCGGCACAAGAGTGCAAGCGCCCCGCCAGGAATGGTGGGGCGTTCTGCTTTGGGGGCCTGGTGCAATGGTGTCTGCCCCAAACCCACCGTGTGCGTGACCCCTTCGCCCCGGTATACCGTTGTATTCCGTTAACGCATTGAAAAACATAAAGGAATTGAAAAATCTTCAAACGCGTTTTATGAACTGCCCAAAGACATCAGGAAAACGCCAATGGCCCCGATCAAAGACCATCCACAGCGCTACGCCCTGACAGGGGAATTACACGCGCGGCCCTTTCCCGCGCTCAAGGCCCCGTCACGGGCGGTGTTTTTGGCCATCAAGCACCCCCAGGATGCTGCCAACCGCGACAAGGCGGCGGATCTGGCGCATCTGACGGCATTGCTGGACCATTACGGCGCGCCGCGCCCGGATGCCAATGCGACGCATTACTACGGCGATATGGGCAAGTTTCGCTTGAAATGGGAACAGCACACCGAATTGGTGACCTATACGGTCTTCAGGCGCGACAGCGGCGGCCCGGTCTTTGATCCCGATGCTTTCGATGTTTTTCCGGCCTATTGGCTTGACCAGTCACCGGGCGGGCGGCTGACCTCGGCGTTGCTGCAGGTGATGCCAAAACCTGCGGACGATCAGGAGATAAACGGTCTGCTCAAAGATTGGTTCGTGCCTGAAAGTCTGGCGGTGGCCGATGTGTTGGATGGCGCGGCCGTCATTGCGACGGACTTTCGCATCGACCCGGCAGGGCATTTGCGGATGGTGATCTTCGAGGGCGAACAAACCGGAGCCCGGCGCACCGGGCGCATATTGCAACGCCTCTGCGAGATCGAGATGTACAAATCCGCCTCCATGCTTGGCTTTGACATGGTTCGCGAAATGGGCGGAACCCTGACTGCGCTGGATGCCAGGCTGACCGATCTGATGGCACAGATGCGCGGACCTGCGGCGCGCGCCGAGGACACGCTGCATGCGCTTCTGGACATCTCGGTGGAGCTGGAAACACTGGCGGTAAAATCCGCGTTTCGGTTCGGGGCAACAGGGGCCTATCAGGCGATTGTGGCGCAACGGATCGTGGCGCTGCGCGAGACACGGTTCAGGGGGCGGCAGGGGTTTGCCGAATTCATGATGCGCCGCTATGAGCCTGCGATGCGCACGGTGCAATCGACCGAAAACCGGCTCACGGCAATGTCGGCCCGCGCGATCCGCGCTTCCGAACTGTTGCGCACCCGGGTAGACGTGGAACGCTCCGCCCAGAACCAGGACATCCTCGCCAGCATGGACCGGCGCGCCGATCTGCAACTGCGGCTGCAAAAGACGGTGGAGGGTCTGTCGGTTGTGGCGATCAGCTATTATGCGGTCTCTCTGGCCGGCTACCTGCTCTATCCCCTGGCCGAGGTGACAGGGGTCAGCAAAGGGCTGCTGACGGCGCTGGTGACGCTGCCGGTGGTGGGCGCGGTCTGGCTGATGGTGCGCCGCCTGCGCAAACACCTGGGCTGACGCCAGCGGTCCCCTGCTTCATCTTTCCCGAAAAACTCCGGGGGAATCGGCCCTTGGGCCGATGGGGGCTGGCCCCCACTGCGCTGCGGCTGGCCCGCGCCCGCCCGGTCTCCGTCCCGGTGTTTTACCGGCCCCGAATGCGCGGATCCAATGCGTCGCGCAGACCATCGCCAAGGTAATTCACCCCCAGCACAGTCAGCGAGATCGCAATGCCCGGCAACAGCACACGTTCGGGATAATCCTGCATTCTCGGCACCGCATCCGCGAGCAGTTTGCCCCAGGTCGGATAGTCAGACGGGAAACCCACGCCCAGAAAGCTGAGCGCGCTTTCCGTGATGATGGCGGTGGCAAGGCCCAGGGTCGCCGAGACCATGATTGGAGAGATCACATTGGGCAGCAGGTGGCGCCGGATGATCTTGGCCGAGGTGGTGCCAATGGAGCGGGCGGCAAGGATGAATTCACGTTCCTTGAGCGCCAGAATATCCCCGCGCACGATCCGCGCGGTCTGCATCCAGGACGTCAGGCCAATGACGGATACGATCAGGATGAACATCCCGCCTTCCGGCCCGAACCGAGAATTCAGCGGCTGGCGGAACAAGGTCACCGCCAAAAGGACCAGCGGCAGGATCGGCAGCGACAGGACCAGATCGGTGAACCGCATCAGCCAAAAGTCGAGGCGCTTGAAATAACCGGCGAGCACGCCGATTGCGGTGCCGATGACAAGGGCCAGCACCATGGCAAGCCAGCCAACGGCCATCGACACGCGGCCCCCGGCAATCATCTGGGCGAGAATATCACGGCCAAGCTGATCGGTGCCAAAGGGATGCGCCCAGCCCGCCCTGACGCTGTCATCCCACATCAACGTATAGATCGGCCGCCAGTTCTTGTTGCGGATGTCCAGTCCCTTGGGGTCCACATCCCAAAGCCAGGGACCAAGCACTACCGCAAGCGTGATGAACACCAGAAAGCCACCGCCGAACATCGCACCCTTGTGCTTGCGAAACTGGTCCCAGACGTCCTTCCACTGGCTGCGCGGCGGCTTTTGCGGCTCTTTGTCGACCAATGCGCCAAAGGTCTCGATCTCGGCCTCGACGGGGACTGCGGTGACGGGGTGATCAATCATAGCGGATCCTCGGGTCAAGCAGGCCGTAGAGAATATCAGCGATCAGGTTGAAGAGCACAATCAGGATCGCGAAGATAAAGGTCAGCGTCATGACCATTGGCAGGTCATTTGCAAAAAGGGCGGTGAGCAGCAACTGCCCGATGCCGTTCACCTTGAACACGTTCTCGGTGATGATTGCGCCGCCAAAGATCGCAGGCATGCCAAGCGCGATGACCGTCACAACCGGGATCATCGAGTTGCGCAGCACATGGACCATCACAACCACACCTTCGCGCAGGCCCTTGGCGCGGGCGGTGCGTACATAATCCTGATTAAGGTTGTCCAGCATCGCACCACGCATGTAGCGGCTGATCTGGGCCGTGGTCTGCAGCGCCAGCACCATCACCGGCATGATCATCTGAAAAAACTGGACCTTGAAGCTGGCCCAGTCGGTCACGACGTGGGTGGTGTCATAGATGGAAGGCAACCAGCCCAGCGACACGGAAAAGATCACGATAAGCAGCGGACCCGTGAAGAACGGCGGGATGGAGAATCCAACCATCGTGATGAACGTACCTGCCTGATCAAACACCGAATAGTGACGGTAGGCGGAATAGATGCCGATTGGGATCGCGATCACGATGCCCACCAGATAGCTCAGCCCGACAACCCAAAGCGTCTGTGGCATCCGTTGTGCCACAATGTCCATCACCGGCGACCGGGTCTGCCAGGAGATCACCCGCAATTCGTCATTGTAGAGCGACGTGTCAGGCAACCAGCCCAGCAGGGTGCTGCGATTGGTCAAGTAATCAATGAACACCTGCGGTTCGATCCAGAAGAACTGGATCAGCCATTTCCAGTATTGCACGTACCAAGGCGCGCCGAGGCCAAGTGCCTCGCGCATCTTCTGCTTGACTTCTGGCGGCACGGTCAAAGGCACCTGCGCCATCGGATCGCCGGGCGCCAGTTGCAACAGGCCGAAGATGATAAAACTGATGAACAAAAGCGTCGGTATCGACAGCAACAATCGTCGGATGGTGAAGGTCAGCATGGGTGGCCGTCGCCTTTGTATATCGGTCTTGAAGGTAAAGAGAGACAGTTAACCCCGCCCCGGACCTGCTCCGGGGCGGGGTCAGGTCGTTACTTCATGCGGTACCAGTCGGCCGCATTCCACAGTTCGGAGTCCCATACATTCAGGACCACACCACCAAGGCTGTTGGCATGTGCAGATACCCGTGCACGATTGACCAGCGGAACGATGACCATGCTGTCTTTTGTCATCATGTCGTTCAGCTTGCGGCCAATCTCGCCACGTTTGTCGAGATCACCTGTCTGGGCAAGCTCGTCAAGCAGGGCGTCATAGGCAGGATCGCAAAAGCGGTTGATGTTCTCACCCTGCCATTGGCTGGAGGGCTTTGGCTCGTTGCCGCACCGGTATGCCGACAGGTATGCTTGTGGGTCTGTGCCGTTGAAGGTGTTGGCATACATTTCCACATCCGCATAGAACTTCTGGAAAGTATCAGGAGAACCTGGGTCACCCCCAAAGAACACGGAAGCGTCAAGGTTGCGCAGCTCGGTTTCGACACCGATCTGGCTCCACCAGTCCTTGATCAATGCCTGAAAGTCCTGACGAACGGCATTTGTCGATGTCTGATAGAGGATCGACAGTTTCACGCCATCCTTGTCGCGGACGCCATCGCCATCGCTGTCAGCCCAGCCCGCTTCGTCAAGCAATGCATTGGCCCCGGCAATGTCCTGCGTCAGGCACTCTGTGTTGTCAGAGTTGTAAATCGCAGGGGCAGGAACGAGGTTACAGGTTGGTGTGCCGGCCTTGCCATATCCCACTTCGGTCAGCAGATCGCGGTCGATGGCCATCGACAGCGCCGTGCGGACCTTGATGTCAGACAGGAACGGATGCGGTTCCGCAACCGTGGAGCGTGTCTCGGCTGGCAGATCCGGCGAGGGGTTCGTCATGTTCATTTCCAGACGCTCGACCAGAGGGCCAAAGCCGGCGATGGCAACGCCTTTGCCTGCTTCTTCCATCTTCGCAATCACGTCGGGTGCCAGTTGCAGGTTCCAGGCGTAGTCATATTCGCCCGTTTCAAGAACCGCACGGCCTGCCGCCGTTGCATCGCCGCCGCCCTTGAAGGTCAACGTCGCAAAGGCTGGTTTGCCCTCGTGGCGGAAGTTTTCGTTGGCTGCCATTGTGATCACGTCGTTGGGGCGGAATTCCACCACTTTGAACGGGCCGGTGCCGATCGGGTTGAAGTTTGCCTCGGTGCACTCAGGTGCCTTGGCCCCCATGCAGTCGGCCGCCTGAATGATCGGGCTCTCGCCCCCAACGAACGGGCCATATGGGTTGGGCTGTGGCCCGCCGAACGTGACCTTGACGGTCAGGTCATCCAGCGCTTCGACATTTGTCACACCGTCGAATTTCGCGCCCTGCGCACAGCCACCTTCGGGGTCCATGCAATAGTCAGCGGTGAATTTTACATCGGCGGATGTGAAGGCCGTGCCGTCGGACCATGTCAGGCCGGGCGCGATTTTCCACGTGATGGATGTCAGGTCGGCAGAGACGCCGCCATTGGCAACCGTCGGAATTTCAGCCGCAAGGAACGGGATCATCACGCCGGTTTCATTGTAGCGCGCCAGCGGCTCAATCACCAGCGATGCGGATTCGACGTCCTTGGTACCACCTGACAGAAAGGGGTTCAGAATGGAGGGCGCCTGCCAGTACAGGATCTTCACATCACCGTCACGCCCACGTTCGCCCGTGTCGCCGTCGGCAAAAGCAACGGGGGCGATGGCAATTGACGCAATCACACCCATCATAAGGGTTTTCATATTCATATCATACTCCTTGTTGGGCGCGGATCAGGGCGCCACATGTCGTGTTGGACCGTATCCGGTCTCTTTTGTCGTTTCGAAGTTGCATTTAGGAACCACAGCTAACCTCGCGCAAACCAGCAATTTTTTCTGCGAATTAGTTCAGCATCCCCGAAGCGCATGGGCGGTATCGAAACAGGTTTCACCAGAAATGCAAGCCTGTTGATCGCCCTTGCTGGAATTTTGGGCAACCCGGTGCCAGAGGTTTGACACCGATTGCCCATTGGCCGTAGCGTCGGGCATCAAGCTGCCATTCAAGTCAGGGGATAGAATGCTAGACCAGCCGAACAGCGCACCGATTGCCCAGATCAAGGGGCTGCGGGTCGAGTTTCAGACCAAGGACGGACCGGTTGTGGGGGTTGAGGACGTCAGTTTCGACATCGAACCCGGACAGACGGTCTGTGTGGTGGGCGAATCCGGGTCTGGCAAATCGGTATCTTCGCTATCGCTGATGCGGTTGGTGGAATATGGCGGCGGAGAAATTTCCGGCGGCCAGTTGGTCTTTGACGGGCGCGAAAGTGGCCAGATCGACCTTGCCACGACGGATCAGAAAAAGATGCGCCGCATCCGTGGTAACGAGATCGGCATGATTTTTCAGGAACCGATGACAGCGCTGAACCCGGTGTTCACCGTTGGTCGCCAGATGACCGAAGGGTTGCGCCTGCACCGTAGGATGAGCAGGGCACAGGCCGCTGCACGCGCGCTTGAGTTGCTCAAGCAGGTGCGTATTCCCGAAGCCGAACGGCGGTTGCAGCAATACCCGCATGAGCTTTCGGGTGGCATGCGCCAGCGTGTGGTGATCGCCATGGCGCTGGCCTGTGAGCCGCGTCTGTTGATCGCGGATGAACCGACAACAGCGCTTGATGTGACGATTCAGGCCGAGATCCTTGCCCTGATGGACCGGCTCAAGCGGGAGACAGGCACGGCGGTGATGTTCATCACCCACGACATGGCCGTGGTGGCGCAGATGGCGGACCGGGTTGTCGTGATGTTCCGGGGCAACAAGGTCGAAGAGGGCACTGTCGAAGAGATTTTCGAGAACCCGCAACACCCCTATACCAAGGCGCTTTTGGCTGCGGTGCCAAAACTTGGCGAAATGAACGGCAAGGAATTTCCCGAGCCGATGAAGCTGATGGGGCAGAAAGACAAGGACATCAAACCGATCGAAGGCACCAACGAGGTGCTGTTGAGGGTCAAGGGTCTGACCACCCGGTTTCCGGTGCAGGGCGGTTTTCTGCGCCGCACGGTGGCCAATGTACATGCGGTCGAGGACATCTCCTTTACCATCAACAAGGGGCAGACGCTGAGCCTTGTGGGCGAATCGGGCTGCGGCAAGTCCACTGCGGGCCGGTCGATCCTGCGGCTGGTGGAGCCGCAGGCGGGCGAGATCGACCTTGATGGCAAGAACATCATGGCGCTGAACGCCCGTGATCTGCGCACCGCGCGGCTTGATATGCAGATGATCTTTCAGGATCCTTTCGCCTCTCTTAATCCGCAGATGCAACTGGCCGATCAGGTCGCCGAACCCATCCACAACTTTGCCACGCTCAAGGGGGGTGACATCACCAAACGGGTTGAGATGTTGTTTGACCGGGTGGAACTGCCGCGCAGTTTCATGCGCCGCTTTCCGCACGAATTGTCCGGCGGCCAGCGCCAGCGCGTGGCCATTGCGCGCGCTCTGGCACTCAATCCGAAACTGATCATCGCCGATGAGGCGGTGTCGGCGCTGGATGTGTCGGTACAGGCGCAGGTGCTGAACCTGATGATGGAATTGCAGGCCGAGTTGGGGTTGAGTTTTCTGTTCATCAGCCATGACATGGCGGTGGTGGAGCGGGTCAGCCACTACGTCGGGGTGATGTATCTGGGCCGGATTGTCGAAATCGGCCCGCGTGCGGCGGTGTTCGAAAATCCGCAACACCCCTATACTCAGGCGCTGATGAAGGCGGTCCCCATTGCCGATCCGCGCAAGCGCAAGGATGAGGCGGATCTGAATTTCAAGCCAATTCCCTCGCCAATCCATCCGGTTGGCTACAAGGTGCAGCCTACAGTGTACCGTCAGATCACGCCGGGTCATGAGATATTGCTGACCGACAGCGGCTACTGAAGGAGACCCCATGCCCAACCGTCTTTCGCCGTTTGAGCTGATGGAAAAGCTAGTCAGCTTTCCCACCGTGTCGCGTGACACCAACATTCCCCTGATAGACTGGGTCGCCGGTTATCTTGACAGTCACGGCATCCAGAGCCACCGCTATGTTGATCCTGAACAGCCCAAACACGCGCTCTTTGCCCATGTTGGTCCCTGGGACGAGGGGGCAATTGTTCTGTCCGGTCATACGGATGTGGTCCCGGTCGACGGTCAGGCCTGGGATACCGACCCCTTTAGCGTGGTGGAAAAGGACGGGCGGTATTTCGGGCGCGGCACATGTGACATGAAAGGTTTTGATGCGCTGGCGCTCTGGGCGCTGGTCGAGGGCCACTACGGCACGCTCAGGACGCCGTTGCAGATCGCGCTCAGCTTTGACGAAGAGATCGGGTGTACCGGCGCGCCGCCGATGATCGCGGCGATGCAGCCGGTCCTGCCCAAGGGGGCGGCGGCCATCATCGGAGAGCCGTCAACCATGCAGGCGGTGACAGGACACAAGGGCGGCACCGGGTTTGACACCCATGTGGTGGGGTTTGAAGTGCATTCGTCGCTGCTGCATACAGGCGTGAACGCGATCATGGCGGGGGCCAAGCTTATTGAATGGGCCAATGAGATGAACACGCTCAACATGGCCGCAAAGCCAACTGCGCTGGCCGCCATGTTCGATCCTCCCTTTACCACGGTACATGTGGGCATGATTCAAGGCGGCACCGCCCATAACATCACCGCAAAGGATTGCAGATTTGCGATGGATTTCCGCGTGGTGCCGGGTGAAGACAAGGACAAATGGGCCACGGCCTATCTCAGCAAGGTGCGCGAAGTTGAAGCGCAGATGAAGGCTGTTGTTCCCGAAACAGAGATCAGGATCAGCGAACGGTTTGACGTGCCGGGCCTGCAACCCGAACAGAACGGTCTGGCCGAAACCATTGTGCGCCAGATCACCGGCGACAATGCCAGCCACAAGGTCAGCTATGGCACCGAGGCAGGGCAGTTTCAGAACGCGGGTTATTCGGCGGTGATCTGTGGTCCGGGCAGTATCGCGCAGGCCCATCAGCCCAATGAATTCATCGAGATCTCGCAGTTCAACGCAGGCCACGACTTTATGAAAAAACTTCTGGTACGGGTTTCGGCCTGACCTTGGCCCCCATGCGCCTTTGTGCTTGCTGGTCCCGACTGTCCGGGGAACAGGCGGGCAGAGCTTTCGCGCCTGACCGGGAAGAGCCATCATGACCGGAGTTCCCATAACCGCCGCCACGCCAGTCACCTATCCCGGTCCGCCATCGCCACAGGCGGATGTGGTGGTGATCGGCGGGGGTGTGATTGGCGTGTGCACTGCCCTTTATCTGGCCCGCGATGGCCACCGGGTCACGCTGCTGGAAAAGGGTCGGATTGCAGGGGAACAATCCTCGCGCAATTGGGGCTGGATCCGCCAGCAGGGGCGCGACCCGGACGAATTGCCGATCATGATGGAGGCGATTGGCCGCTGGCGTGAGTTGGCACAGGACACTGACGTCGATTTTGGCCTGCGACACGGTGGGGTCAGCTATGTCGCGCAAACCGCAGGGGAGTTGGACGACTACGAGCGTTGGCTGCCCCACGCACAAAAGCAGGGTCTGGACACGGCGATCATCACCGGCGGGCAGGTGGCACAGATGCTGCCGGGGCTTTCCCGCGCGGTGGCGGGGGCGATGATTACCCCTTCCGACATGCGCGCGGAACCCTGGCTTGCGGTACCGGCCCTTGCGGCGATTGCGGCACGCGCCGGGGTGACGATTGTGGAAAACTGCGCCGTGCGCAGCCTTGATATGGTGGCAGGGCGCGTGGCAGGGGTGATGACCGAACACGGGCCGGTCGCGGCGTCGGCGGTGGTGCTGGCAGGCGGTGCGTGGTCCGCCTTGTTCCTGCGCCGTCACGGGGTTGGCATTCCGCAATTGTCGGTGCGCGAAAGTGTCATCGCTACCGACGCCCTGCCGTCCATATCCGACGGCGCCACGGCATTGGGCAAGGTTGCGTTTCGCAGGAGGTTGGATGGCGGTTATACCCTTGCCCCGACGGGGCAGTCCAACCTCTATATCGGGCCGGATGCCTTTCGCGCCTTGCCGAAATATCTTGCGCAATTGCGCGCGGCCCCTTTTTCGCAGACCTATCTGCCCGCCGCCCCCGCCGGGTTTCCGGATGCCTGGGGCACGCCCCGTTCGTGGGCAGCGGATGAGACCACCCCCTTTGAACGCATGCGCATCCTCGATCCGGCTCCGGG
>CAXBKL010000081.1:0-15864 GCA_963976125.1 uncultured Sulfitobacter sp.
GGTGGCGCCCGCCTATGCCGCCAACCTGCCGCAGCTTTTTTCGATGGAATGCTGGGGCGGCGCAACCTTTGATGTGGCCTACCGTTTCTTGCAGGAATGCCCCTGGCAGCGGTTGCGCGACCTGCGCGAACGCATGCCGAATGTGATGACGCAGATGCTTCTGCGCGCCTCAAACGGCGTTGGCTACACCAATTACCCGGACAACGTTGTGCAGTTCTTTGTGAAACAGGCGGCCCAGTCCGGCGTGGACGTTTTCCGCGTGTTCGACAGCCTCAACTGGGTTGAAAACATGCGCGTGGCGATGGACGCAGTGATTGACGCGAACAAGGTCTGCGAAGGCACGATCTGTTATACCGGTGACATATTCGACCCTGATCGCGCCAAATACGACCTGAAATACTACGTCCAGATGGGCAAGGAACTAAAGGCGGCCGGCGCCCATATCCTTGGCCTCAAGGACATGGCTGGACTGTTGAAACCTGCGCAGGCACGGGTGCTGGTCAAGGCGCTGAAAACCGAAGTGGGCCTGCCTATCCATTTCCACACCCATGACACCGCCGGCATTGCCTGCGCCACCATCCTTGCTGCATCGGAAGCGGGTGTGGATGCGGTTGACTGCGCGATGGATGCGTTTTCGGGTAACACCTCGCAGGCCACGCTTGGCTCTGTTGTCTCGGCGCTCAAACACACCGACCGCGACACCGGGCTGGACATGACCGCGATCCGCGAAATTTCGGATTATTGGGAAGAGGTCCGCCACCAATACGCTGCCTTTGAAACAGGCATGCAGGCCCCCTCCTCCGAGGTTTATCTACACGAAATGCCCGGCGGTCAGTTCACCAATCTCAAGGCGCAGGCGGCCTCCCTTGGCCTTGATGACCGCTGGCCCGAAGTGGCGCGGACCTATGCGGACGTGAACCAGATGTTCGGCGACATCGTCAAGGTCACGCCAAGTTCAAAAGTTGTGGGCGACATGGCCCTGATGATGGTGTCTCAGGGGCTGAGCCGCGCCGACGTCGAAGACCCCGACGCGGATGTCGCCTTTCCCGATTCCGTGATCGACATGATGCGCGGCAATCTGGGCCAGCCCCCCGGCGGGTTCCCTGACCGTATCGTGACCAAGGTGCTCAAGGACGAAAAACCCAACCTCGAACGTCCCGGCAAACACCTCAAGCCTGTCGATCTGGAGGCCACCCGCAAGGAGTTGTCCGAACAGCTTGAAGGCATGGACATCGACGACGAGGATCTGGCCGGATACCTGATGTATCCAAAAGTGTTCCTCGACTACATGGGCCGTCACCGCCAATACGGCCCGGTTCGGACCCTGCCCACACAGACGTTTTTCTATGGCATGGACCCTTCCGAGGAAATAAGCGCCGAGATCGACCCCGGCAAGACGCTGGAAATTCGTTTGCAGGCGGTGGGTGACACCAATGAAGACGGCGAGGTCAAAGTTTTCTTTGAACTCAACGGCCAGCCGCGTGTGATCCGCGTGCCCAATCGTCTGGTCAAAGCCACCACCGCCCAGCGCCCGAAAGCCGAAGTCGGCAATGAAAACCACATCGGGGCGCCGATGCCTGGTGTCGTGGCCTCCGTCGGGGCTGTGGTCGGGCAAAAGGTGCACGCAGGTGATCTGCTGTTGACCATCGAGGCGATGAAGATGGAGACGGGGATACACGCCGAACGCGATGCCGTGGTCAAAGCCGTGCACGTACAGGCAGGCGGCCAGATCGACGCGAAGGATTTGCTTGTAGAGCTGGAGTAGGATTGGCGGCGGCTGCGTTTACGACCGACCCGGTTGCACCTTTTGATAGGCCTGCCCGGAAAAAAGGAAACTTGTTGCCACCCCTCGCCGATTTCGCAGGCTTCAAAGAACTTCTGCGCTGTTTCAAACCGCGTCATGTCAAATCCCCTTGCCAAGCAAGACTATATCCAAAGGGATAGGTGCCGCTTGCGACCGAATCCCTTTTGTATCCCCAAAAGCAGTGCGCCATCACGCGATGACGTAATGGGTACTTTGGACTTGATCCGGGCCTCAGACCAACCGCTTTGCCTTCATCGTCCGGCACGGCATCATTGCTGCTTGCAGCCATCATGCCGACAAATGTGGTAAAGGGCACGACGTCAGCAAAAATGGAGCCGACACAAATGCATCTCTCCGCCCTCACCCTCATCGTTCCCGACTACGATGACGCCATCGCCTACTACTGCGACAGCCTTGGGTTCACCCTCGAACAAGACATTGACCAGGGCGACAAACGCTGGGTCCGTGTCTCCCCCGCCAAGAGCGCTCAAACCGGGTTCATCCTTGCCAGGGCCACAACCCCGGATCAAATCGCCGCCATTGGCAATCAGGGCGCTGGCCGTGTCTGGTTGTTCCTGCAAACGGATGATTTTGCGGCCGATCATGCCCGCCTGATCGCCGCAGGTGTGCAGTTTGAGGAAGCGCCGCGCCATGAGCCCTATGGCACCGTGGCGGTATTTGCGGACACATTCGGGCACCGCTGGGATCTGATCGAATATGTCTGAAGTGACCGGCACAGGGTTTTGCCGTTGAAACAAACACGCCTTTCCCGACACCAGAGTGGCAATCTGGCGTCAGCCCCTTTCCCTCCGCCGCCCCCCTATTGCCCTGAATACAAAGTAAAAAGCTCCTTGGGTCGCGTCACACCGCGCAGCATGTATGGCCCCAGCGATACCAGCTCCGATTGCCGCGCCGTGACTTTGCGCGCCACATCCGCCGACAGGATCAACGGTTGATCAAGCGGGCCGCACATGCCGAGAATGCGGGCCGTTGTATTGACCGCCGATCCGATCACCGTGAAATCAAGCCGCGCGGCTCCGCCGATATTGCCATACAGAACGTCACCGATGTGCAGCGCGAGGCTGTAGCGGGTGACGGGCAAACCCTCTGCCGACCGCTGCGTGGTCAATGCACCGACCCGCCCCTGAAGAACGCGCGCGGCCTCAAGCGCGCTGTCGACCGCATGGGCATCTTTTTCCGCATCAAAGATGGCCAGAAGCCCGTCCCCCATGAACTTCAGCACATTGCCGCCATGTTGTTCAACTACGGCAACGACCTCTCCGAAATAGGCATTCAAAAGGGCAATCACGTCCCGGCCCGGCACGTCTTCGGTCAACCGCGTGAATCCCTGCAAATCGAAATACCAGACCACCGCATGGATCGTTTCCGATGATCCGCGCATGATTTCCCCTGACAGCACCCGCGCCCCGGCATCTGCCCCCAGATAGGTCGAGGTAATATCCACCGCCATCTGTTTGTTCGCGATGCAGCGCAGCGCCAATCCCAGATAGGGCAGAACCCCGCGCAAAAGCGTCAGGTGGTCATCCGAAAAGCCCCCTTCTGCATTGCAGGTCCATGAGATCAGGAAACCCTCGCCAGGATCGTTAGGGTCACTTGCAAAACCCACGATCCCATCAACAAAGGAAACCTTCATCGCGAAATAGTCCGTACCGCCCAGGGCGTGCAATTCCTCAAAAATCGGAAACCGGCTGCGGGTCTCCGGCCGGGTCAGGTTTTCGTGCATTTCTTGCGCGGCTACAGACAGCAAATGATACAGCGGGCTTCGCAGCCAAACATCCACCGGCTGTTCCACATGGGCATAGGTGGCTTTGTCCAGTCCGCTGCTTTTGTGCCAGTCATATCCAAAGCCACCAAATTCCGGATGATAGGCGCGTTGTGCGACATGCACCCGTAGGATCGGAACACCCGCCGCCACAAGGGAGGTACAATAATCCTCCAGCACTTCGTCCTGACGCGCTGCCGTCAGCCCCAGCTGGACCACCCGTTCAGCAAGCGACATCAAGGTGGTTTGCACCATTTCCGACTCTGTCCCGGCCCGGTCAGCAATGTGATTCCGTGCTTTCATGGCTTGCACCATACATGGATCGCCGAATTTTGTGGCAGGGCATTACCGGAAAGGCATTCCCGCAGCAGCAGAGATTTGGCGCAACCTGTCGCATTGCGCCGTCTCAACTTGTGCCTATTGTTCCGTTCAAACGACGGACGCGCACATGCCTTACAAATGGACCACTCCTGCACATGCCAGCCCACAGGAACTGCACCTGTGGCCGCATCAGTCCTTGCCCGCAAAAGGTTTTGTGACCTTTATCCTGATCACATTCATCATGATCCTCATTCCGGCAATCGCCCTTCTGGGGTCGGTGTTGCTGTGGGGAATATTGCCCTTTGCGATGATGGCGATGGCGGGCATCTATTTGGCGCTGCAAACCAATTACCGGGCACGTCAGATCGAAGAGATCCTGACGATCGACGCCACAAACGCCCACCTGACCCACCGCACGGCCACAGGCGACCTGAAGGAATGGGCCTGCAACAAATATTGGACCACGGTGACCAAATACGAAAACGACGGCCCCGTCCCGCACTACGTGACCCTGCGCGGCTAGGGGCGGGAAGTTGAAATTGGCGCGTTTCTGAGCGAGGAGGAGCGCATAGCGCTTTTTGATGATCTGCAACGCTCGCTGCGTCGATGACGCCGGACGGCGCCCGACTGGATCAAAAATAAGCGGTATGTCGGGGCGATGAAATCCGTAATTTCAAACGGCGTCAGGTGATCCGGGTTTTTCCCAAAGCGCAAAAAGGTCACCGGATTGTTGCCTTCGGGACACGCCGGACATCTCGGGAGTGCCCCAAACGCCTCAGCTGAGGCGTTCTTTCACCATTGGACCCACTTTCCCAAAATCCATCCGGCCGGTGTATTTGGATTTCAACGCGCCGATGACTTTTCCCATGTCCCGGATCGAGCTGGCACCTTGCTCGGAAATTGCGCTATCTACCGCATCTGCGACTTCCTTGTCGCTCAGTTGACGTGGCAGGTACTCTTCGATGACCGCGATTTCCTCGCGCTCACGCTCCGCCAGGTCAAGCCGCCCGCCCTCTTCATAGGCGCGCGCCGATTCCATGCGCTGCTTTGCCATTTTCCCAAGGATCGCCAAAACCTCGTCCTCGCCCACGCCATCGTCGTTTCCGGTCGCCCGTGCGGCAATGTCCTTGTCCTTGATCGCGGCATTGATAAGCCGCAGGGTCGACAGCCGGTCCGCCGCCTTGTCTTTCATCGCTTGTTTCAGTGCATCCGTAATCCGCGTGCGCAGTGCCATGGGGGGTATCCTGTTGCCGGGTCAATTGCGTTGGGCACCATAGCCATTGTATGGTCCGCAAGCAATGGCAAGGACGCGATGTTAAGTTATTGTTTTTAAAACAAATCTCATTTTCCCTCAACCCTTGACGCCTTGGAGGGACGGCATTAGTTTCGCGCAAGTTTGCCCAAATGAAATTCTGCCGGAGGCTGCCCCATGTCCGCGCCCGTCCCTTCACGCCCAACCGCCTGCCTCGCTCTTGCGGATGGATCAATTTTCTACGGCGCCGGCTTTGGGGCCACAGGTCAGACGGTGGCCGAATTGTGTTTCAACACCGCAATGACCGGCTATCAGGAAATCATGACCGACCCGTCGTATGCCGGGCAGATCGTCACGTTTACCTTTCCCCATATCGGAAATGTCGGCACCAACCCCGACGATGATGAAACCGCCGATCCCGTGGCCGAGGGCATGATTGTCAAATGGATGCCGACCGACGCCAGCAACTGGCGCACTACCCAGGAATTGTCTGACTGGCTGGCCGCGCGGGGCCGCATTGCGATGGGTGGCGTCGATACCCGCCGGCTGACCCGCGCGATCCGTCAACAGGGCGCGCCACATGTGGCGCTGGCCCATGATCCAGATGGCAATTTCGATCTGGAGGGGCTGGTCAATGCTGCACGTGGATTTGCCGGATTGGAGGGCATGGATCTGGCCCGCGAAGTGACCTGTGCACAGTCTTACCGCTGGAACGAAATGCGGTGGGCGTGGCCCGACGGGTTTGCGCCGCAGGTCGATCCAAAACACAAGGTCGTTGCCGTGGATTACGGGGCAAAACGCAACATTTTGCGGTGCCTTGCCTCTGCCGGTTGCGATGTCACAGTCCTGCCCGCATCCGCGACCTTTGACGAGGTGATGGCCCATGAACCCGATGGGATATTCCTGTCCAATGGGCCGGGCGACCCGGCGGCAACGGGTGTTTATGCCGTCCCGATGATCCGCGACGTGCTGGAAAAATCCAATCTGCCGGTCTTTGGCATTTGTCTTGGACACCAGATGCTTGCGCTGGCTCTTGGCGCTCAGACCATCAAGATGAGCCACGGCCACCACGGAGCCAACCACCCGGTCAAGGACAAAGACACCGGCAAGGTCGAAATCACCTCAATGAACCACGGTTTTGCGGTGGACGCCCAAACCCTTCCCGAAGGCGTTGTCGAGACCCATGTGTCGCTCTTTGATGGGTCCAACTGCGGCATCCGATTGGCCGATCGTCCGGTCTGGTCGGTGCAGCACCACCCGGAGGCCTCTCCGGGTCCGCAAGACAGCTACTACCTTTTTGAGCGATTTGCAGCGGCAATGGCCAAGGTCAAAACGCCGGCACCGGCCTGATTAACCGCCTGTTAACCCACAATTAACAAATACCGCGCATCTTAGGCTTTGGTTAAGATGTAAGGCATTGCGCGCATGAGCAATCTAAGGCTGTCTCTGAAGAACCCGCGCTTTGCGGGCACAGCGGCTGGACGTCAACCGATTGGTCAGATCCTGCTTGACGCAAACCAGATTACCGAGGGCGATCTGGCCCACGCGCTCGACCTGCAATCTCATGTGGACGCCCCATTGGGCGAGATCCTGATTTCGGAAGGATTGGCAGACCGGCAGGATGTTCTTGCCGCCCTGTCGCGTCAGCATCAGGCCCAGCTTGCCGATCTTGACGCCGATCCCCCTTCACCGGCATTGGCCGGGCAACTGCCGTCGGCGCTTTGCCTCACTTACCGGGCTGTGCCGTGGATGGTGATCGGCGATGCCTTGCTTGTGGCAACGTCCCGCCCCAACAACTTTGACCAATTGCGTACCTGCATGGGGCCGGATGGGTTCAGGCTGTTGCCGGTGATCGCGGATGAACGCCAGATTCAGCATCAGATCAGCCGCCTTTACGGCACCGAACTGGCGCAAAAGGCCGCAACACGTGTGCCATCTGCCGAAAGCTGCCGCACCTGGGAGGTGGCACCGCTTCGGCGCAAGGCATGGGCGGGCGGGATCCTGATGATCTGCGCACTGGCCCTTCTGGCAGCTCCCATGTGGACGTTGACGTTTGCGATGCTCTGGGCCTTTGTGGCGCTGCTGGCCAGCACGGTGCTCAAGGGGGCTGCATTCTGGTCGCAGATTGCGCACAACACCCCGGAACAGGCCCCGCCCTTTGAAAGCACCCGGATGCCGTTTCGGATGCCAAAGGTCTCCATCCTCGTGCCGCTCCTGCGGGAAAAGGAAATTGCCGGTGCCCTGATCCGCAGGTTGTCGCGCCTGACCTATCCGAAATCACTGCTCAATGTGGTTCTGGTTCTTGAACAGGGCGATCAGGTTACCCGCACCACCATCGCCCGTACCCCCCTGCCGCCCTGGATCAGCGTGATCGAGGTGCCCGAAGCAAATCGGCTCACAACCAAGCCGCGGGCACTGAACTATGCGCTCGATTTCTGTGAAGGCAGCGTGATCGGCGTCTGGGATGCCGAAGATTCACCTGAACCCGATCAGATCGAGCGGGTTGTGCACCGGTTCCAAAGCGCGCCGGCAAATGTTGCCTGCCTGCAAGGAATACTGGATTATTACAACAGCAGAGCCAACTGGCTGTCGCGGTGTTTTACCATCGAATACGCGGCGTGGTGGCGGATCATCCTGCCGGGCATTGCGCGTTTGGGCCTGGTGATTCCCCTTGGCGGGACCACCTTGTTTTTCCGCCGTGACATTCTGGAAAAGCTCTGTGGCTGGGACGCCCACAACGTCACCGAAGATGCGGATCTGGGCGTGCGTCTGGCCCGGCATGGTTATGTGACCGAATTGCTTTCCACGGTCACCTACGAGGAGGCAAACTGCCGGGCCTGGCCTTGGGTGCGGCAACGCTCGCGCTGGCTCAAGGGGTTCCTGATCACCTGGTGTGTCCACATGCGCCAGCCCGGCCAGGTGCTGCGCGATCTTGGCTGGAAACGGTTTCTGGGGCTTCAGACAATGTTGTTCGCCGGGTTTTGCCAATTTGCCTTCGCGCCCCTGCTCTGGTCGTTCTGGTTGATCCTGCTGGATGTTCCGCACCCCGTCGAGATCACGCTGGGGGCACCGACCCTGTGGCTGATGGTGACGGTGTTTATTCTGGCCGAAACGCTTAACATCGCATTGGCAATGGTCGCCGTATCGGGCAGACGGCACAGGCACCTGATGGGCTGGGCATTCACCCTGCCGATCTACTTTGCCCTCGGTGCACTGGCCGCATTCAAGGGGCTGCATGAATTTGTTGTGCGCCCGTTTTTCTGGGACAAGACCGAACATGGGGTCACAACGCCGCTGGATTGATCCGTCTACCGGCCGCCCTCAAGACGCTCCGCCTCCTGCTTGAGACGGGTCACAAAAGCCACCGAGATATGTTCGCGCAGCGCCTGGTCGGCCCCATCTTCGTCGCGTGCCTCGATCATGGATACAATGCGGTCGTGTTCAGCCTGCGCAATCTCGCCCCGCCCCTCGGCGGCCAGAGATGTGGTCTTCATCAACGCCATGGACCGATAGACAAGGTCCAGCTGCTGAACCAGATAGCGATTGTGTGATGCAAGATGGATTTGCTTGTGGAATTTCCGGTTGTTGCGTGACAGGGCAATTGGATCGTTTATCAAGGCATTGTCAGCCTCCACCATATCCCGCAGAACACTGATTTCCTCTTTGGTTGCATGTTTGGCAGCAAGCCGGGCGGCCAGCCCCTCCAACTCGCCGCGCACCACATAAAGCTCGGCCGTCTGGTTGTGGTCAAGCGAGGCGACAATCAGACTGCGCCCCTCGCGGGCCAGAAGCGATTGCGTCTCCAACCGCTGCAACGCTTCGCGGATGGGTGTACGGGACACATTGAACCGCTCCGCCAATTCGCTTTCGACCAACCGGTCGCCGGGGCGGAACACGCCCTGGTCAATCGCGTCCAGCAACATGGAATAGGCGTCGGTCTGTCCGGGGCGGGGCGATGGCATAAGCGTTCCTTTCGTAGCGCCAACTTAGCTTGCAACAGCATTTGCGCAAGATGGCAATCACCCGTCTGCGCTTGCGACATCCCGCACATGGGCCTAACAGGAACACCATGCCACGCGATGACTTCTCCCACGTCGACACCTGGGTCTTTGACCTTGATAACACGCTCTATCCGCCGTCTGCCGCGCTCTTTGACCTGATCGAGGTCCGCATGACCGCATGGGTGATGGAGGCGCTGCGCGTCGACCGCCACGAAGCGGACCGCCTGCGCGTCAAATACTGGCATGAACACGGCACGACACTGGCTGGGCTGATGCGCGAACATGACGTCGATCCCGGTCCCTATCTTGACGACGTACACAACATTCCGATGGATCGCCTGACGCCGGACCCGGAACTGGCGGCGCGCATACACGCCCTGCCTGGCCGCCGGGTTGTTTATACCAATGGCTGCGCCCCGTATGCCGAACGGGTGCTGGCCGCGCGCGGGCTGTCTGGGCTTTTTGATGCGGTTTACGGCGTCGAACATGCCGGGTTCCTGCCCAAACCCGACCGCGAAGCCTTTGACGCCGTCTTTGCGACGGATGGGCTCGACCCAAAGCGCGCCGCGATGTTCGAGGACGATCCGCGCAACCTTGCCGCGCCGTTTGAGATGGGCATGAAAACCGTACACGTGGCCCCGGCGCGACTGGATGCCGCGCATATCGACCACCATACTGACGATCTGGGGGATTTCCTTGCAGTCCTCAGAGGATAGAATACGCAGATGACCCATGATTGTGACATTCTCATTTCTGGCGGCGGCATTGCCGGGCTGACGGCGGCTGCTGCGTTTGGCACCGCAGGTTTTGATGTGATCTGTGTGGATCCGGCCCCGCCCGTGACCGACCGGGACGCGGCGGGGGCGGACATGCGCACCACTGCGATGCTGCAACCCGCCCGCGATGTGCTTGCGGCGGCGGGGCTGTGGGACGCGCTGATCCCCCATGCCGCGGAATTGCAGATCATGCGGATCGTCGACGCCGGTGGAGAGTTGCCCGAACCACGCGTGACCCGCGAATTCGACGCCAGCGACATTTCCGACGCCCCCTTTGGCTGGAACTTCCCCAACTGGCTGTTGCGCCGCGAAATGGTGGCCCGGCTGACCCAACTGTCCAACGTCGATTTCCGCCCCGGCACCGGCACAACATCGCTGTTCCGGCGCATGTCCCAAGCCCGCGTGGGCCTGACCGACGGCACCCGCGTCACCACCAGACTTGTGATCGCGGCGGACGGCCGCAGCTCCCCGATGCGCGAGGCCGCCGGGATCAAGGTCAGCACCCGGCACTACGGTCAAAAGGCGCTTGCCTTTGCCGTCACCCACCCGATTCCACATGACAACGTGTCAACGGAGATCCATCGGTCGGGCGGGCCATTCACCCTGGTTCCGCTGCCCGATTTCGACGGCATGCCATCCTCGGCGGTGGTCTGGATGGACGATGGCCGCGCCACCCAGGACCGCGCAACCCTGGATGTCCCCGCGTTCGAGGCCGAAATGTCGCTGCGGTCCTGCACCCTGTTCGGCCCGCTGACACTGGCCAGCCCGCGCACGGTCTGGCCGATCATCAGCCAACACGCCGACCGGTTGAGCGGGGAACGCATCGCCTTGATTGCGGAAGCCGCCCATGTTGTGCCGCCCATTGGTGCGCAGGGGTTGAACATGTCCCTGCGCGACATCGCAAGCCTGCTGAACCTGGCACAGAAATCACCTGAACAGCTGGGTGATGCGGCCATGCTCGACGCCTATCACAAGGCCCGATATGCGGATGTTCAGCTGCGCGTGCGGGGCATAGACCTGTTGAACCGGGTCAGCCAGGCCCGCGCACCGCTTGCCCGCGATGCCCGCGCCGCGGGGCTGAACGCGCTGTATTCACTTGCCCCGGTACGCAAGATGCTGATGCAAATGGGCCTGGGTGTGCGGTCGTAAAAGGCCCACCCCGGCCCTGAGCCGCGGGCGGGCATCGCCAAATCCTTCAGAGAACCTCGTCCAGAACGGCCCCCAGACGCCCCAGCGTCCCTTCAACATCATACAGCTTGTCCAACCCAAACAGCCCGAGCCGGAAGGTGCTGAACCCGTCAGGCTCGCCCACCTGCAACGGCACCCCGGCAGCGATTTGCATGCCCTGGGCCGCAAAGGCCTTGCCATTCTGGACATTCGGATCGGCGGTATAGCTCACCACAACCCCCGGCGCGCCGTACCCCTCGGCGGCAACCGAAACCACGCCCTTGGCCGCCAACATGCTGCGCACCCCGTCCCCCAAGGCCCATTGCGCCTCTTTCAGACGTTGAAAACCGTAGTCCCTGGTTTCCAGAACCGTGTCACGGAACGCCCGCAACGCATCCGTCGGCATGGTCGCATGATAGGCATGTCCCCCGTCCTCATAGGCTTTCATGATGCTGCGCCATTTGCCCAGATCAAGGGCAAAGCTGTCGGATATGGTTTCCGCCAGCCGCGCTTCGGCCCGTGCGGACATCATCACCAGCCCTGCTGAGGGCGAGGCCGACCACCCCTTTTGCGGTGCGGAAATCAGCACGTCCACTCCCAGAGCCTTCATATCGACCCAGACACAGCCCGACGCGATGCAGTCCAGCACCATCAACGCCCCCACGTCATGCGCCGCCGCCGCCATCTGCGCAATATAGGCATCTGGCAGGATCACACCGGCACTCGTTTCCACATGGGGCGCAAACACCACCTGTGGCTTGTCCTCGCGGATCCGCGCCACCACGTCCTCTATCCCTGCCGGCGCAAAAGGAGAGGTCGGCGCATTGCCTTGCTGCCGTGCCGTCATCACTGTGGCGCTGGCGGTCAGGCCCCCTGTCTCGATGATCTGTGACCATCGATAGGAAAACCACCCGTTGCGCACCACCAGCACATCCGCGCCGCGCGCAAACTGCCGCGCAACCGCTTCCATACCAAAGGTGCCGCCGCCGGGGATCACGGCCACTGCATCGGCATTGTACACCTCCCGCAGCAGTTCCGAGATGTCGCGCATCACCTGCTGGAACGCGGCGCTCATGTGGTTCAGCGAGCGGTCGGTGAACACCACCGAAAATTCCTCAAGCCCGGTGGGGTCGACCGTATCAAGAAGTGCCATATCAAAATCCTCTGGTGCAATCTGAGTGCTTGGATACAAACCCCGCCCCGGATTGGCAAAGCCTAACTTGGCCTGCGCCGCCCTGGCCGTGATCCGGCGCACCGTGGTGAGGGAGCGGCCCGGACCGCATCCGGCACGCGCCGCCTTCTACAAGGGCCCCGCCAATCGTTCCTCACTCAGCAACACATTTGCTTCGACTTCGCCCGCACCGGGCAAGGTCATGATCCGGCGCCGCAACACCCGCTCGAAATCCGGCAAATCCCGCGCCACCACCCGCAATCGGTAATCATACAGCCCCAGAACATGCTCGACGGTCTGCACCTCTGGAATGGCACTGACCGCCCGCTCGAAGTCCTCAAGCGACACCCGCCCCTTGGTGGCCAGCTTGATCCCCAGAAACACCGTCACCCCGAAACCCAGCGCCTCGGCATTCAGCCGCAACCGCCGGCCACGGATCACGCCTGCGTCCTCCAACCGTCTGATCCGCCGCCACGTCGCCGGCTGGGACAACCCGAACCGACGCCCCAGCGCCGAAGCACTTTGACTGGCATCGCGCGCCAGCGCCCGGATCAATCCCCGGTCAATGTCGTCCAGCTCCATCACAACGGCAGCCGCTCCTCATCCTTGATCCGCGCCACATGCATCAAGGCCTCGATGTCGGCGATATGCGGCAAGGTCAGGATGCGGGCGCGATAAATCTGCTGGTAATGCGCCATGTCGCGGGCAATGATCGACAACCGCGCATCGACCCGCCCCAGAAACGTCTGCACTTCGATCACCTCCGGCACCTCGCGCGCCGCGCCGAGAAATTCGTCAAAGGCATTGCCTTGCGTCTTGTCCAAAGTCACCCGCAACGATACCTCAACCGCATAGCCCAACGCCGCCCAATTCACGACAGCGCCCACCCCCTGAACGATGCCCTCATCCTCCATCCTGGCAATCCGCCGCGCGACCTTGCCGGTGGTCAACCCACAGCGTTCCGCCAGCTCTCCAGGCGAAAGGGTCGGGTCAGCCAGCCAGTAGCGCAACACTCTGCGATCGGTGTCATCAAGCATGAATTATCCATTTTTTGGTCCAACGACGCATTATCATCTTCACCTTTCCAAATAAACTCATAATCCAACAATGGTTTCACCCGCCCGGATACCTATTGTGCACAACAGATGAACACCAACCAAAGGACTTCAGAAAATGCGCGTATATTATGACCGTGACTGCGATGTGAACCTTATCAAGGACAAAAAAGTCGCCATCCTCGGCTATGGCTCCCAGGGCCACGCCCACGCTCTCAACCTGCGCGACTCCGGCGCGAAAAACCTCGTCGTCGCCCTGCGCGAAGGCTCTGCATCAACCGCCAAGGCCGAAGGCGAAGGCCTCACGGTCATGGGCATCGCCGAAGCCGCCGCATGGGCGGACGTCATCATGTTCACCATGCCCGATGAACTTCAGGCCGAAACCTACAAGAAATACGTCCACGACAACATCCGTGAAGGCGCTGCAATCGCGTTTGCCCACGGTCTGAACGTGCATTTTGGCCTGATCGAGCCAAAAGAAGGCGTCGACGTCATCATGATGGCCCCGAAAGGCCCCGGTCACACAGTGCGCGGCGAATACACCAAAGGCGGCGGCGTGCCCTGCCTTGTGGCGGTGGACAAGGATGCCTCCGGCAAGGCCCTGGAAATCGGCCTGTCTTATTGCTCCGCCATTGGTGGCGGTCGTTCCGGCATCATCGAAACCAACTTCCGTGAAGAATGCGAGACCGATCTCTTTGGGGAACAGGCCGTCCTCTGCGGTGGCTTGGTTGAGCTGATCCGCATGGGTTTCGAGACATTGGTCGAGGCAGGGTATGCACCCGAGATGGCCTATTTCGAATGCCTGCACGAAGTGAAGCTGATCGTGGACCTGATCTATGAAGGCGGCATTGCCAACATGAACTACTCGATCTCCAACACGGCCGAATACGGTGAATATGTTTCCGGCCCGCGCATCCTGCCCTACGACGAGACAAAGGCGAAGATGAAGGCGGTTCTGACCGACATCCAGAACGGCAAGTTCGTGCGTGACTTCATGCTTGAAAACGCGGTGGGTCAGCCCTCTTTCAAGGCCACGCGCCGCATCAACGACGAACACCAGATCGAAGCCACAGGCGAGACCCTGCGCGGCATGATGCCGTGGATTTCTGCGGGCAAGATGGTCGACAAATCCAAGAACTGATCCGTCGCCCCGAAACGGGCCCGACGCGAAACTGATTGACCCCCGCCCTGTGCGGGGGTCTTTTGCATTGTGACCTGCCTCAACAAGGATCAACTCTTTGCCCAAGATTACGGAAACCACCGTGCGGCGCAGACGCCATGAGGCCGCAGGCCACCCCTGCGGCCCGCATGAGGCGTTCCTCTATTCCGACAGCGGCGGGCTGACACAGTTTGGTGCATTGGTCGAGATATTGCCGCCTGGGTCGTTCTCTTCCGTCACGCATTGGCACGCGCAGGAAGACGAGATGATCTATGTCATCGAAGGAACCGCAACGGTCAAAGAAGGGGATGAGGTTTACACGCTAACCCCCGGAGAGGGGGCAACTTTCAAGGCGGGTAACCCGCTTGGGCACCAGGTTGAAAACACATCGGACCAGCCGCTGAAATACCTTGTCATCGGCACCAGATCGCGGGCCGATACGGTAACCTATCCGGACCACGACCGCGTGCTGCGCTTTGCGGGCAACGTGGTAGAGCGTGAATATACCACGCTGCGGGGTGCGCCCGCGGGGTCGCCCTATGTGACCGACATTGATGACAGCTAGCAGCCCGAAAATCACAGCGGGAAGCTGGCTGATGGTCGTCACGCTTGCCTTTGTCTGGGGCGGCACCTTCATGGTCACCGAAGTTGCACTGACCGGAATGACCCCGTTCTGGATCGCGGCCGCGCGGATCGGGTTTGCAGCGCTCATCATGTCAGTCATCTGGGCCGCTGGCGGGTTCACGCTTTTTGTGACGCGCCCCAGACCGGATCAGATCTTCGCCCTGGTCGCCGTGGGCGCGCTCAGCGGTGCCATCCCGTTTTCCCTGCTCGCCTGGGGTCAGCAATATGTCACCTCCGGCTTCGCAGGCGTGTCGATGGCCTCAACAGCATTGATCATATTGCCGATGGCACATTTCCTTGTGCCGGGCGAGCGGATGACATGGCGGCGCGTCTTGGGGTTTTTGGTCGGCTTTGCCGGGGTGGTGATCCTGATTGGTGCCCAGGCATTTGAGACCAGCGGGTCGCGCTTGGAAACAGCGGGCCGTCTGGCCTGTATCGGTGCTGCGGGATGTTATGCGACCAGCTCGATCCTGATGCGGCGCCTGCCTGCGGTTGACCCCATCGGGTTGGCCACGCTGCTGGTGCTGATCGGATCGTTCATTACCCTTCCGTTGGCTCTGGCCGTCGAAGGGGTGCCGTCAATGCCCAGCGCTAACATCTTTGCGGTGCTTGTGTTTCTGGGCCTTGTGCCGACAGCGGCGGCAAACCTGCTGCGGGTTCTGGTGGTGCGCGGCGCAGGACCGGTGTTCATGTCACTGGTCAACTATCAGGTGCCGGTCTGGTCCATTTGTCTTGGCGCACTGATCCTCAG
>CAXBKL010000082.1:0-15581 GCA_963976125.1 uncultured Sulfitobacter sp.
TCCGCGCCCCGGCGCAATGGCGTCCACATCATAGGCCACGATGCGGTCCAGCGTACCGCCCCAGTCGCCAAAATACCCGTCCCCGCAATAGCAGGCCGAATGATCCTCGACGATGTCCCCGGTGAACATCACGTTTTCATCCGGCACATGGATCCCCGCGTCACCCGCCGTATGCGCCCGCCCGATGTGTTTGATGTCCACGCGGCGCTTGCCCAGATAAACGGTCATGCTGTCGCTGAACGTGGTTGTCGGATAGGTCAGACCCGGAATGCTTTCGTGCCCCTCAAACAGGCGCGGGAAGCGTTGGAATTCGCTGTCCCAGTCTTCCTGCCCGCGTTCTTCAACCATCCCGCGCGCTACATCCGACATGATGACCTGATCCGCGCCGTAGGCCGATGCCCCCAGCACCCGCACCGCGTGATAGTGGGTCAGGACCAGATGTGTAATCGGCTTGTCGGTGACGGTGCGCACCTTTTCAATAACCTTTTCAGCCAGCCGGGGGGTGGCCTGTGCTTCTACAATCATCACACTGTCGTCGCCGATGATAACGCCCGAATTGGGGTCGCCTTCGGCAGTGAACGCCCAAAGATCGCGGCCCACCTCATCAAAGGTGATCTTCTTTTCGGTCATGTCCCCTTGGGACGCGAATGCTTTGGCCATGGAAATCCTCGTTGGATGTTTGTTTGGGTCAGGATGCAGGTATCGCCGCATCGGGTTGTTGATCGGGGTGAGCAGCGGCAATGGCCGGCACTTTCAGACAGGCGGCCTCGATGCGCGCGACCTTGGGGAAGTCCCCAAGCGCAACGCCCCAACGCCGCGCATTGTAACATTGTGCAACGATGCAGAGGTCCGCCAGATCAGGCTTGTGACCAAAGGCAAAGGCCGTGTCGGGGTCAAGCTGTGCCTCAAGGGCGGAGAAACCCTGGACCATCCAGTGACACATCCAGTCCTGCGCCTGTTCCGGGGTCGCCCCAAACCGGGTCTTGAGCTGTGCAATCAGACGCAGGTTGTTCACCGGATGAATATCCAGCGCAACCGTATGCGCCGCTGCCATCACCTGCGCGCGGGTCAACGCATCCGCAGGGATCAGGCGCGGGCCGGGCCAAGTGGCGTCGATATACTCAAGGATCGCCATGGATTGCGTCAGGACCGTCCCATCGTCCAACACCAGCGTCGGCACCCCGGCACCGGGGTTCAGCGCGGTGTACTCCCTGGAACGCTGATCCCCTGCCACAAGATCAACCGGCACCGTTTCATATGCCACACCTTTGAGGTTGAGCGCTGCGCGGACCCGGTATGAGGTGGTCGAGCGCCAGTAGGAATAGAGTTTCATAGCGTCGCCTCAGAGGCTGGATTGAGACCCACACTCTCCGGCTCATGGCGGGAAACTATGACATCACGCAGCGATCGTCCCGGACCTGATCCTGGACCGAATGCGCAAAGCAGCACCCGCCCCGGCCGTGAGCCGGAGCCGCCACCCTGCAATTCCGACACCTTCATTTCTTCCCCGGCGTGCCGTCGAATTTCTTTTCGATATCCGCCCAGCAATCAATGTAATCGTCCTGCATCGGTGCTTCCTTGCCTGCAAAGGCGGTCAGATGCTGCGGGAACCGGGTCTCGAACATGAAAGACATGGTGTTGTCCAACTTCTCCGGCCCCAGATCGGCATTTGACGCGCCCTCGAACGCATTCTTGTCCGGCCCGTGCGGGATCATCATGTTGTGCAGAGACACTCCGCCGGGGACAAACCCCTGCGGCTTGGCATCATATTGCCCATAAATATTGCCCATCAGTTCGGACATGATGTTCTTGTGATACCACGGCGGGCGGAACGTGTCCTCGGCCACCATCCAGCGTTCGCGGAACAGCACAAAGTCGATGTTTGCGGTGCCCGGCTGCCCTGACGGTGCCGTAAGCACGGTAAAGATCGACGGATCGGGGTGATCGAACAGGATCGCCCCCACCGGGCAATAGGTGCGCAGGTCGTACTTCACCGGCGCGTAGTTCCCGTGCCATGCGACCACATCCAGCGGCGATTGATCTATCCTGGTCTCGTGGAATTGCCCGCACCACTTGATGGTCACCGTTGACGGCACTTCGCGGTCCTCATAGGCCGCCACGGGCGCTTTGAAGTCACGCCGATTCGCCATGCAGTTGGCCCCGATTGGCCCCCTGCCCGGCAATTCGAATTTCTGCCCGTAGTTTTCACAGACAAAACCCCGGCAAGGCCCTTCCAACACCTCGACCCGATACAGCAATCCGCGCGGGATGATCGCAATCTCCTTGGGCTCCAGATCAATGATCCCCAATTCCGTGCTAAACCGCAAACGCCCCTCTTGCGGGACCACCAGCAATTCACTGTCGGCAGAGAAGAAATAGCTGTCCACCATGGTGTCGGTCACCAGATAAATATGCGTTGCCATGCCCACCTGCGTGTTCACATCCCCCGCCGTGGTCATGGTGCGCATGCCAGTCAGCCAGTTCAGCGGTTCATCGCTGTGTGGCACCGGATCCCAGCGGTATTGACCCAATGACGTCACATCCTCGACCACGTTCGGGGCGGATTTCCAGTAGGGCAGGTCGATGCGGTCATAGCGATGCGAATGTTTGACCGAGGGGCGGATGCGGTAGCACCACGTGCGTTCGTTCTGATGGCTGGGCGCGGTAAAGGCCGTCCCGGTAAGCTGTTCCCCATACAGCCCGTAATTGCATTTTTGCGGGCTGTTCATGCCTTGCGGCAGCGCCCCCGGCAGCGCCTCGGTTTCGTAGTCATTGCCGAAGCCGGGCATATACCCTTCGTGCGGGCCCGGCAGCGACGGCGCCTGGACCATCGCACGGGGTTGGCTTTGCTTGTTCATGGCATCCTCCCAAATCTCAGTCCGGCACGAATATCAGTTACTTTTGTAACTAACAACGGAATAAATCCCTGCCGCCGACATCGAGAAAAGGGCATATTACCCCGCCAGGGACGGCAACCAGAGAACGATGCCGGGAAAGGCGACCAGCAGGGCAATGGTCACGGCGTCCGCCACAAAGAACGGTGCAACACCTTTGAACACATCCTGCACGGTCAGATCGTCGCGTACGCCTGCGACCACAAAACAGTTCAACCCGATGGGCGGCGTGATCAGACAGAATTCAGCCATCTTCACCACCAGAATACCGAACCAGATCGCGCACATCGGCCCGGACATGCCAAAGGCGCTGTCCGCAGCGGAGACATAATCCCCGCCGTTCAAGGCCATGACCGCCGGATAAACCACGGGCAGCGTCAGCAACAGCATCCCGATGGCATCCATGAACATGCCAAGAACGGCATAGGCCAGAAGGATATAGATCAGGATAAGGATGGGCGGCATATCCAGCGCGGTGATCCACGCCGCAAAGGCATCCGGCAACTCCGCAAAACCCAGAAACCGCACATAGATCAGCACACCCCAGATGATGCTGAAGATCATCACGGTCAGCTTGGCAGTATCCAGCAAAGCCTCGCGCAATTGCTTCCAGCGCATCCCGCGAAAAAGCGCCATCAGAAAGATGATGAACGCCCCAACCGCACCGCCTTCGGTTGGCGTGCCCCAGGCATCGCCAAAGGGGTTGTAGACAAAGAAGATGATGATCACGACCACCGCGACAATCGGCAGCGCGGGCGGCAGGGATTCAAACCGTTCGCGCCAAGTGAAGCCTGTGACCGGCGGCCCGACCGACTTGAAGATGACCGCAATACCGATAATTAGCGCCGCATAGACGATGGCGGAGAATGCGCCCGGAATAAAACCGGCCAGCAACAGCTTGCCCACGTCCTGCTCCACGATGATGGCATAGATCACAAGGATGGCCGAGGGCGGAATAAGCGACGCGAGTGTCCCGCCGGCGGCGACAACCCCGGCGGCGAATTGTTTGTTGTAGCCAACTTTCAGCATCTCGGGGATGGCAATACGGGCAAAGACCGCCGCCGTTGCAACCGATGCACCCGAAACCGCGGCAAAGCCAGCTGTCGCAAAAACGGTCGACACCGCAAGCCCGCCCGGCACCCAGGCAAACCAGCGTTTGCAGGCTTCAAAAAGCTCCGTGGTCAGCTTGGCGTAGTAGGCCAGATACCCGATCATGATGAACACCGGGATCAGGCTGAGCACCTGTGCGGAGACCTTGGAATGCGGGGTCAACCCGGCAATTTTCACACTGATCTCGACCGCTTTCCAGAACCGGTCCGGATCATAGTCAAACCCGTTCCAGCGCAGCCAGACCAGCCCGACCAATCCCGCCAGACCCGCAGCAAAGGCAACCCGCATGCCAAGAACAACCATCAGCAGCATGCCGCCGGAGACCCATAGGCCAATCTCAATCGGTTCCATCAGTCAGCCCCTTCCAGCGCTTCGGCCTCGATCATGGCCTGTTCGGCCACACTGAGGTTCAGCGGCACGGCAACGGGGTTTTCCAACCCCAGTATCAAGGCGCGGCCATAGCCCCAGGCCTGCAGGAGTAACCGCAGTGTCAGGACACCAAAGGCGATCGGGACCACCAGTTTACTGGGCCAGATCGGGATCCCGACGTCGATGGAACTGTCCCGGCTGCACAGCGGTCGGGCACAATCAAAGGAGCGGTCAAAATGTTCCCAGGCCCCCCAGGTAAGGGCGACGATGAGAACCAGCATCAGGAGCACGGAAATCAGCTCGAAGAACCACAACACCCGCCCCCCGAGTGCCGAGACCAGCATGTCCATGCGGATGTGGGTGCCGTCACGCTGAACAAAGGACACGCCCATGATGGCGATGATCGGCATCGCAGCTTCGATATAGTCAACATACCCCGCCATCGGGGAGGCAAAAAACTTGCGCCCTGTCACCGAATAGGCGGCTAGAAACATCAGCGAAAAAATTGCCAGACCGCTCAGGAGCGCACAAAATCGCTCAAGGGGGAGCAACAGTCGGTCCAATCTGCTTAGAACACTGGAATCTTCCAGCACGGCTGCTGATCCGGCCATTTGTTTCTCCCTGTCAGTCCGGCCGCTTTTTCGCGGTCCCTATTTAAATGCGTAAGGCCCCGGATGATGTCCGGGGCCTCGACGTTGGTCTTTGCCGATCAGCCGCCTGCTTTTGCCTCGGCCAGCGCCTCGACAACCAGATCATATAGCTCCTGGCCCGGCAGGCCCTGCGCTTCCATGTCGGCAATCCACTTGTCACGGATCGGATCAGCGGCCTTGGCGCGGAATTCGGCAAGGACATCTTCTGCGATCATGACTTTCTTCACGCCTTTTTCTTCCAGCACGGAATCCCAACGCTTGAGCAACTCACCGTAATTCGCCAGGTAATGATCCAGCGCCTCGTCCACGGAACCGTCCAGCGCCTCGCGCTCAGCATCGGACAGGGAATCGTAGGCGTCGATATTCACGACCACAGGACAATTCACCGTGCCGGGGTTCAGGTTGGCAGTCCACCAGTCCGCCTGATTGATCGTACCAAACGACAGATGCGCGTGCTGTGCAAAAGCCACCGTGTCCACAACGCCAGATTCCATCGCCTGATAGGCTTCGGTCGCGGTCACGGATGTTGGCACACCGCCCACGGCTTCAAACGCCTGCCCCAGACCACCTGTGGCACGCACCCGCATGCCTTCAAAATCCGCCAGCGTCGTGCGCGGCTCGCCGGTGCCCACGATATTGTATTGCGGCATCGGCGACGTCATCAGCAGCTTGGCATTCCACTGCGCCATCTCTTCGGTTGCGGCAGGATGTGCATAGACCGCTTTTGACACGGCAACTTCCTGCTCCAGGTTTTCGACCCCCAGGAACGGCAGTTCAAGCACGGTGATGACGCGGTTCTTGTCACGGTGATAGCCGGCGCAGAACTGGGCCATCTCGAACGCACCGATTGAAATCCCGTCAAGGTTCTCGCGGTTCTTGGACAATCCGCCGTAGCTGATGTTCATGGTGAATTCGCCGTTGGTTTTCGCAGACACCAATTCGGCGATTTTCTCTACATGCTCCGTAAACGCGCGGCGCTTGCCCCAGACAGAGACGTTCCATTCCGTTGCAGCAGCCTGTGAGACAAAGGCAAAGCTGATGGCGCAGACGGCTGCGCCGCTCAAGTATTTCTTCATTGGTTTTTCTCCCGTTCATGCGGGCCCTCCTCGGCCCGCTTGGCGCCAAGCTAACGCGGGCAATACAGACTGCCAACCCCGGCGTTGACCGAAGCGTGTCCAGATGCCGCAAAAAGATCAAATGCGCCTGTTTTCCGGGCACTTTGAAAAATCCACAAGCGCAACCCGACAGGAGGTCACCAGGAAGCATCGGGTGGGCCGTGGCCGGTTCCGGGAGCACGACCCATTGCGCATTCACCCCGGAAATTCTGTCTGACGGTCACCACAAGGGTAAATCCTTTTGCTCATTCCTTGACTCAAAATATGCTGAATTTCAGCGGAAAATTACCTCTCTTCAGCAAATTTTTTACAAGTTTTCAGCCACAAGGGAAAAACCTTTACAATGAACCCGCCCGGCGCCAGTTGCTTATTCCTTTCCCTCCCTACGGCGCTATGATCGCCTCCAAGTCAAGGATTCCGTGTACGCATCTGACGCCAGACACGTGAAAACGCCTAGGGAGGGAATACTATGTCCGACACACAAGCCAAAACCTATCCGCCATCGGAAGACATGGCAGCCAATGCGCATGTTGACGCCGCACGCTATGATGCGATGTACCGGGCGTCGATTGAAGACCCCGATGGTTTCTGGGCTGAACAGGGGGCGCGCGTTGACTGGATCACACCCTTTACCCAGGTGCAGGACGTCGATTTCACCCTCGGAAACGTAAAGATCAACTGGTACGCAGACGGGCAACTGAATGTTGCTGCAAACTGCGTTGACCGCCACCTTGCGACACGCGGCGATCAGACGGCAATCATCTGGGAACCGGACAGCCCGGACGATGACGCGCTGCACATCACCTACAAGGAATTGCACTCCAACGTCAGCCGAATGGCGAATGTGCTGAAAAAACTTGGTATCACCAAGGGCGACCGGGTGGTCATCTATCTGCCGATGATTCCCGAGGCCGCTTATGCCATGCTGGCCTGCGCGCGTATTGGCGCAATCCATTCGATTGTCTTTGCAGGGTTCTCGCCGGATGCCCTGGGTGCGCGGGTCAACGGGTGTGACGCGAAGCTGGTCATCACCTCTGACGGTGCACCGCGCGGGGGCCGCGTGACGAACCTCAAGGACAACGTCAATCAGGCGCTGTTGAACGACTTTGACGAGGTGAAATGCCTTGTGGTCAAACGCACCGGCCAACAGGTCGCCTGGCGTGGGGATCTGGATTTCTGGCTGCACGAGCAGCTTGAAGATGTGTCCGACGACTGCCCGGCCGAAGCCGTGAATGCCGAAGACCCCCTGTTTATCCTTTATACCTCCGGCTCTACCGGACAGCCAAAGGGCGTTGTACACACAACGGGCGGCTATCTCGTCTATGCCGCGATGACCCATGAAATCACCTTTGATTACAAGGAAGGTGACGTGTTCTGGTGCACGGCCGATGTCGGATGGGTCACAGGGCACAGCTATATTGTCTACGGTCCACTCGCCAATGGCGCGACAACACTGATGTTTGAAGGGGTGCCAACCTACCCGGACGCCTCGCGGTTCTGGCAGGTCTGCGAAAAGCACAAGGTAAACCAATTCTACACCGCTCCCACCGCCATTCGCGCACTGATGGGACAAGGCAATGGTTTTGTCAGCAACAGTGATCTGAGCAGCATCCGCGTTCTTGGCACTGTGGGCGAACCGATCAACCCCGAAGCGTGGAATTGGTACAACGATGTTGTCGGTGGCGGGCGTTGCCCGATTGTCGATACATGGTGGCAGACCGAAACCGGCGGCCATTTGATGACCCCCCTGCCCGGCGCCCATGCGATGAAACCCGGCTCCGCGATGAAGCCGTTCTTCGGCATCAAACCTGTTGTGCTGGAACCTACCACGGCTGAAGAGCTACAGGGCGATCCGGTCGAGGGCGTGCTGTGCATCGCCAACAGCTGGCCGGGTCAGATGCGCACCGTCTGGGGCGACCATGAACGGTTTGAAAAGACCTATTTCTCCGATTATCCGGGCTACTATTTCACCGGGGATGGCTGCAAGCGCGACGCGGATGGCGACTATTGGATCACTGGCCGCGTGGATGATGTCATCAACGTCTCCGGGCACCGCATGGGCACCGCCGAAGTGGAAAGCGCATTGGTTGCCCACGCCAAGGTGGCCGAAGCCGCTGTTGTTGGCTACCCGCATGCCATCAAGGGGCAGGGCATCTATTGCTACGTGACACTGATGGGCGACGAAGAACCCTCCGAAGAGTTGCGCAAGGAATTGCGGACCTGGGTGCGCACGGAAATTGGTCCGATCGCTTCTCCCGACCTGATCCAGTGGGCCCCCGGCCTGCCCAAGACCCGGTCCGGAAAGATCATGCGCCGCATCCTGCGCAAGATTGCCGAAGATGATTTCGGCGCGCTGGGGGATACCTCAACACTGGCCGATCCGTCGGTGGTTGAGGATCTGATCGAAAACCGGATGAACCGCAGCTAATGCCTGCACCGGATGGCCCCGAACACCGTTTCGGGGCCACCGGCGCCGTAATATCGCCGCCGTCGCGGCATGTTGAGACCCAATTGCCCTGCCAGTCACTTGTCCGATGGGCCGACGCGCCCTGAGTGACACCATGTCCGCTGTCGATACGGCGACATGGGATTTGGCGAGGAAACAATTATGGGTATTGCTGGACAATTCCAAAAGGTCATGGCACCGGGTGGCACCATGACAAACGACATGCTCCATTTTACGCCACTGGACGACGGCGGTGCCACCTTGCGCCGGGCCTTTGGCCAATTTGGCACCGGAGTGACGATCATCACGGCCCAATCGGACCGTGGTCCGCTTGGCATGACGGCCAATTCCTTTTCCTCCGTTTCGCTCGACCCTCCCCTTGTTCTGTGGTCGGCTGCAAGACGGTCTTTGCGCCATGATGCCTTTGTCAACGCCCGCCATTACTGCATCCATGTTCTGAGCGCGACGCAACAGGACATGGCCCATCACTTTGCAAGCCAGGGTGAGGTGTTCGACGCCTTTGACTGGTCGGAAGGTCCGAATGTCGTGCCGGTGTTGTCAGGATGCCTTGCTACATTCCACTGCGAACAATACGCCGTGCACCCCGCTGGCGATCACTCGCTCATTCTGGGCGAAATCAAACAGGCATCGGTATTCGGTGGGCCGGGGTCCGGCCTGATCTTTCATCAGGGCAGCTTTGGCACCTTTTCCTCAGACCGCGCCGATCAGTAGTCTTTCTCGAAGAACAGGCCAATCCCGCTGTCGCCGCCCGCGTCGAGAGTCGCCTTGCCCTTGAGGTTCGGGGTGATGTCCAGGTTCAGTGACACTTCTCCGGTGCCATCAGAGGCCGCGGTCACATCGGTATAGATGTTGTCAGACAGGTATTTGCCAACGCTGACCGCCGTTGCACCGGTGTCGGTGGTGGTCACGTCAAGATCATCCAGACCAAAGCCGTCACGCAGATTTGAGATGACACCGGCCCCTTCCCGACCTGCCAGCGTCGCAACCGCATTGGCAAGCTGCAAAGCCTGAAATGCAGAAATGTCGGAAATCCGGCGACCAAAGAGCAGTTGCGCCAGGACTTCGTCCTGCGGCGCCTCCGGTGTCGCCGCAAAGCTCACTGCTGGCGCATCGGCTGGCCCTTCGACAATCACCCGGACTTCACCGGTGCTGGTTGTCGTTTCAGAGACAAACCGGATATACGGCACCGTATCGCCCTGAAAGCTGCTCGATCCTTCCACCAGATCAAACCGCTTGCCCAGAATATCAAGCCGCCCGCGAAGCAAGTCGAAACGACCCACAGAAACGATACCGCCAGTATCGCCCGTCAACTGCAACGCCCCGCCCAATTCCGCATCCAGCCCCCGGCCGCGCACAAAAAGGCGCCCCGGTGCGCTGATCTTCATGTTCAGCCCGAAAACCGGCCCTGCGGCGGTCGGCTCAGCCCCGGCATGGCCGTTGTCCAGACCGGCCTTGCGCCGTGTCGCGCTGACGATAGATGATGCGCCGACATGGGTGATCTGTGGAATGTCGCCAATGCTGGTCAATCCGGTCGACGGCACGCTGACTTCTGTTTCTCCCACGTTGATCTGACCTGCGATCACCGCCCCTCCGGTCAGCGGGCCGGCCAGCCGCAAATCACCGTCGAGCGACGTCCGGTAAAGGCGCGGATCAATCAACACCAGATCACGCAGCCCGACCTGAATGTCGGCAGGAAGGGACGGCGTCAATGTGACCGCCCCGCCGATGCGCAATTCGCCGCCATTGGTCGCCTGTCCGGTTACGTCGATCTGTGCCCGGTTGCGGGCAAGGCGTATGTCGGCCGCTATGTTGCGCAGCGACAGCCTGAGATTCGGCGCGGCAAGGGTCGCCTCCGTCATTTGAATGGTGCCCGTAACCGAAGACAGGGCGGGCGGGCCAATGATGCTCAGATCAAACCGTGCCTGCCCCTGAAGGCTGCGCGGCGCAATGAAAGGCCGCGACAGGCCAAGAGGCGCGGAACCTTTGAGGGCAATGTCCACCGTGCCATCGCCTCTGATTACGCCGCCAATCGTGGCCTGCGTACCGGATGGCCCGGCAGCAAGGGTATTCACCCGCCAATCCGCCCCCTGCCTGCGGGCGTTGCCAGTCACCTCAAGCGGGCCATTCACCTTGTCCACCACCGCCCCGATGTCCGGCACCGCGACGCTGAAAACCACCGCCGGTTGCTGCCCTGTCACCACCCCCTGAACAGAGGCGCGCCCAGCATAAGGCCCGGTGGCATCGGCGTCCATGACAATGCCTTGCGGGGTCTGGCGCAACACGCCCTTGGCCGCCAGCGGCCCTGACACCCCCGGCACCAGCGGGGCTACATCCGGCACCGCAACGTCAAAGGTCATCCGCATATCCGCACCGGTGGCCAGCCCCGAGACCTGCGCACGCGACCCGTAAGGCCCCTGCGCATCAGCATCGACAAAGAAGCCCTCCCCGGTCTGACGGACCTGTCCGGTCGCCTCAAGCGGGCCGCGTATCTGTGGGGCGAAGGGCTGGACATCGGGCGCAGAGAGGTCAAATCCGATGTTCAGGGCCGGGGCAACGGCCCCTTCGATTGTTGCGGTGACACGGTGCGGTCCGAGGGCCTGGGCGGCAATCTGCCAGGTGTCTTCAGTGCGCCACAGCCTGCCATCGGCCTGAACCCGACCGCCGATCTGATCCGCAAACCGGCTGATGTCGGGCACATCGGCGGTAAACACCAGCGATGCATTCGCGCCGGTGGCAAGCCCCCTGGCCGTCAATTCCGCCCGATATGGGCCCTGGGTGCGCGCATCCAAAGTCCAGCCATCTGCGCCCTGCGCCGCGGTTGCGGTGACATGGATAGGGCCATCATATTGCGGCAACACAACGGATAGGTCGCGCATTTGCGCAGTGAGACTGGCCCGGCTGCCAGCACTGCGCAACGCGGCTTCTCCGGTCAAATTCAACGCCGGATTGTCCAACACCAGATCCCGCAGAACCGTGCCCGTCGCATTGCGCGCAGCGGTCAGGTTCAAGGTCGTCCGCCCAACCAGTGCGGCATCCACCTGCGCGATACCCAGTGAGAGGTCGTCAGCAGCGCCGTCAACAGCAAGATCAAATTGCCCGCTCAGCGGCACCAGATTTCCCTTGATGGATACCTGCGACTGCCCTCCCAAGTCCTGACCTGCAAGCGCGGAAAATCGGGCAAGGTTCTGCGTGTTCAGCGCGAGATCCAGTTCCGTCGCAAATCCGGTCTCCAGACCGTCAATGTTCAGATTTCCCCCAAGACCGAAGTCAACCCCCTGCACGGCGAAGGCCTTGATGGTGATGGGGGTATCCTGCGCATAGGCAATGACCGCCGATCCCGTGATCCGGGGTCCAATTGCCATGCCCAGCGCCTCGTCCTCCAGCACCAGCCCCTCAGCGTCAAAACCCAGGGTGCCCGCGAATTGACCCGCGGACCCGCGTTGCCGCGTCAATGTCCCGTCCAATACCAGCCGCGTACGTTCAACGCTCGCGCCGGTGGTCCTGAGATCACGCAGATCAAAGGTCGCGTTCAGCGCATCTCCTTCCGCTGCATCGAACCGAATCCGCAGATCGACCCGTTCCGCCGTTGTGGCATCCTGCGACAGCGGCAACAGAACCGGAGTGGCATCCGGAGTGGCGATCACGCCGGTGATGTCGATCAAACTGGGCCAGCGGTCCGCGTCCAGCCCCATCTGCCCCTGCAGGCTGGCCGCCTGCGTCCTGAGAGCAAACGTATTGACGTCAAGCGCGCCGTCCGCCGTCCGCCGCGCATCAAGGGACAGTTGCATGTCAGTGCCGAAAAACGCCCGGTATCTCGGCGCAACAAGGGCCGTTATGTCGCCACCGATTTGCGCCTGAATGCGCTGATCGGGCGGGTCAGAGGGTCGCCGCGGGGCCTGTGTGCCCAAGGTGACACGCCCTGCAAGGCGCTCCTGCCCGTCCGTCGCAATGCGCACATCCGTGCTGAATTCATCCAGAGGCCCGGCGCCCTTGACCGACATCGTGACGGAGGGCAGCCCCGGCACATCCAGCACCCGCGCGGCCATGCCGCCCGCCCCCTCGTTCAATTGGATCAACAGGTCGAGAACATCGGTCGACCGCTCAAGATTGGCCCTGATCGCAAAGACACCCTGTTTGGCATCCGTCCGCCTTGCCTGAATGTCGACGTTTGCAACCGCCTCACTGTAGCTTGCCGATGCGCTGACCCGAAGCTGTGCCGCCTCTCCCAGAAGCGGGGCGCCGAGGTTGATCTTGCGCACATCGAATGCCGTGATGTCGATGGAAACCGGCAAGGACGGCAAGCGAAACGGAGCGGCTTCGGCGGCGGGGAGCGCGCCCGCATCGGCAAGGGGCAAGCGCGGGATGTCGAGCTGATCCGCCGTCAGGCTTTCCACCTCCAGCCGCCCCCGCAAAAGCGCGGATCGGGTCCAGACAAGCTCGACGTTCCTCAAGGTCAGCCACACACCCGTTGCGTCCGCAATTGTCATCTGATCGAAAGAAGCCGACGAGCTGAGCGCGCCCTGGAACCCATCAATGCGCACCTCGCGCCCGGCCCCGCTCAGCGCATCCTGAATGGCGCGGGTCAAAAAGCCCTTGTCGTCCTCCTGTGCCTGAACGGCCAGCAGCGTTGCCATCCAGACCCCGAAAGAGACGATCAAAGACAGCAATACCCGCATCAGAACGCCTGCCCTACGCCGATGTAAATCTGAAATTTCTCGCCTGTGTCCGGCCCCGATGTCGGCACCGCGACGTCAAACCGGATGGGTCCGATGCCCGTTGCATACCGTACGCCCAGTCCGGCACCGGACTGCCAGGTGCCTGAACCGTCATAGAATTCCTCCGCGCCGACGTAGCCGGCATCGGCAAAACCAACCAACCCGATGGTGTCGGAAACCTTAAACCGTGCCTCTGCCGACAGGCCAAAGAAGCTGCGTCCGCCGACAACATTGCCGCTCCCAAGATCGACGCCAAGAGATTGATAGGGTTGGCCGCGCACGGTCCCGCCGCCCCCGGAGTAGAACAGATAATCCGCCGGTGCCGTGCTCAGGCCGGGACCATAGACCGACCCCAATTGACCGCGAAAGGCAAAAGTGACCGGACGGGCGCTGCCAACCGTCCGGTATGCCCGCGCGTCAACATAGCTGCGCAACCCGTTGTCCGATCCGCTGAGTGCGACAAAAGGCGTGACACCTGCGTTAAGGAAATATCCGTTCTTGGCGTCCAGTTTGTCATCGCGGTAGTCAAATTCGACACCCAGCGGCAGCGTCAGCAAGGTATACCTGTTTGTGCCGAATGCGTCGCGGGTTTCGGCCCGACGCAGGCCAATGCCCAGCCGGTAGGTCCGGGCCTGATTTGCATAGCGTACGATGCCCGTTTCCAGATCGAGCTGGCGGGAAAAGAAATTCACCTCGTCCAGTTGTTCCAGTTTTGCCAACGCATAGAAATCCGTATCGGCATTGAATGTCGCGGGACGGTCAAATCGTGCGGCCAGCCCATAATCCTCGCCCCCCGAATTGCCGCCGATGCCTTTGATCTCAGCCTCCAGCCGAAGCCGCTCAGCGCCGCCCCACAGGTTCCGATGCAGCCAGAAAGTGCTGAGCGTCAGTCCCTCCAATGAGGATAGCTCCGCCCCAAAGCCCAGCCGGCGGGGTTTTGCCTCTGTCACCTGCGCGGTGATCGGGAGGGTTGTATCCTGGCCCGGTTCCTCGGCCTCGCTGAGAGCAACCGCATTGAATGCACCGGCGCGACGCAAACGGGTTTGGGCCAGCCGCAACTCCTTCGGTGAGAAAACATCACCCGTGGGCAGCCCCGCGATTTCGACGATCCGATCCGTGCGCACCGCCCGGTTGCCGGTCACGTTCAGCGCCCCAAACCGCAGTCGGGGGCCGGGATCGAGGCGCAACTGGGCATTGATCGTCTGTGTGCTGTGGTTGGCCGTCAGGGATTGTGCTGCAAGCGCCGCCTTGGCATGGCCGCGGTTCCGCCATCCGTCAACGCCCGCTCCGACCGTCGACTTCAGCACTTGCAGGCTTGCGGTCTGACCGGTCTGAAATCCCTCTGGGAAAGTGGTTTCTGGCGCAACCGGTTCAATGTCCGCACGTCCAAAGCGAAACGTCGGACCCGGTTCGATACGGATCACGGCATGGCCGATGCGCCGGGGTGGTTGCACAGACGGGATTGCGGCGGCTTCCACCCCATCGAGGGTGATGGCAATCACGGGACCAAAATGCCCATGATTGTACAGCACCGCCAGAAGCCTTTGGTAGTCGGCCTGCGCTGCGGACACCAGCTCCTGAGCGGTGGGGCGCGCATCCGCCGCCATTTGTTCAGCCAACAGGGAGCCACCGCGCAGCTTGGCATAGAGGTCGCTGTCCGCTGCGACGCCCTTGATTTCCAGATCGGCACCAAGTGCCCCCGTCCCGGCCATCGCAATCAGGCCCAAAAACGCGGCGCGCAAGGGATGTCTGGAAATGCCTTTTCTTGATTCAACCGTCACAGTTGATCCCTCGCTCATCCCGCATTGCCGTGTTTCGCCACGATCCCGCGTCCGCACCTGACCTGCGGCCCCTCAATTGCGATGTAACGGGAATTATGCCCTCATGGCAATCACGGTCTGGGGGATCGCATGTTTGGTTACCACTACATGTCGAAGATTGCAGCGAACCGGCCCGATTTTGCGCGTCATCACCACAGTATATGGCAACAATCCGCCCAATTGGGCCGGTTCAGGGGTCGCAGGGACTTCCGACGAGCCGTCCGGGTTCTGGCGTTGCCCCGAAAATTCAGGAACGGCGGGGAACAGCCCGGACAACCGCGTGATCGCTTGAAAATTCACTATTATCTTAATTGCCCCACCAGGGTTTGCACCGCTCTCAGGCTTTGACCCAATCCATCGCGGGCCGGGCAATCAACTCAACACGCATCGCAGATCAGCACGCAGCAGCGCGCATTTGCCGTCCCATCACACCAACTTACC
>CAXBKL010000083.1:0-15401 GCA_963976125.1 uncultured Sulfitobacter sp.
GTCTCTGAACAACGTCGCCCTTGCGGCCCAAAACAAGTCCCGCAAAGGTCGCATTGCAAAGCTCCTTGGCGCATTTCACGATCAGATCAAAAACCGGCTGCTCATCCTCCTGACTTTGGCTGATGCTGTGCAGGACTTGCCGGGTTGCGGCTTCGCGCCTCAAGCGGCTTTGCGCGTCGTGGAATTGAAGGGTTTTCTCGATCGCGATGGCCGCATATTCGACAAATGTCTCAATCAGGTCGATATGCGCCGCGCGATTGCCGTTGTCTTCCGGCCAGGCAACCACCAGCGATCCCCAGACCTCCTGATCGGCCACTATCGGGACGGTGTACAGTTGCTCAACGTCCCTCACCTGAGCCAGCCAGTAATCTGTACGCCTGTCGGACGTGGCGCCGCTTACCAAAATGCCGGTGCGCTGGGCGACCACCTTCTGTCCGACCTCTTCCGGTAACGGGGCGGCGAATTTCCCGAGATGTTTTTCGATCACCTCCTGCGGCAATCCATGGCTGGCGCAATAATGAGCGAGGCCGTCTTCATGCCGAAAAAGGACACAAAACGACGCGTGGCAAAGTTCAGTGGTTTCCCTGGCCACTTCTTCCAGAAAGGGCTGGGCATCATCTTTCGCCGTCTTGACCAATTTCAGGAGACGGGACGTCGCATCAAGCCGGGCCTGTTGGTCAGCAAGACTTTGCTGATTGTCCGGTGCTTCGGATCGGCTTTTTCTGCTACGATGTGCAGAGACTGGTCTGCCAGTCGCCATGCTTGGGGCTTTCTGAATTGTTTGATCAAGTTACAACTGCATGGGGCCAAGAAATCAAGCGGTGAATATCACAGCGACTTCGTGTTCTGTCCGGACCAATCTCGGGGCGTGGGTCACTGGTGTCGGTATTTGACCGTGTCCCGCTTTCCCCGAAGTCGCGGGGGGCAGTTACGCCAGAGGGATCGTGAACCAGAACGTTGTCCCCACACCGATTTCGGTTTCATAATCCAGGGTGCCGCCGTGGTTTTCCACAATTGCCTTCGTAATCGCCAGACCCAACCCGGTCCCGCCGACCTGCCGCGTGTCCGAACTGTCTTCCTGGGTAAAGCGGTCGAACAGGCGTGGGCGGAACTCTTCGGAGATGCCGATGCCGTGGTCCGTGACCCGGAAAACGCCAAAGCCGTCCTGACTGTCTGCGGAGATTTCGACGCTGCTGCCTTCATGGGAGAATTTCACAGCGTTTGAGATGAGATTTGAAAACACCTGCTGAATGCGACTGTCATCGGCCAGTACCTTGAACGCCACGTCAGGAACATCCGCGTGCAGCTCAACCGCGGACACCCGCGAAAACGGCGCGTTGGCCTCGACGGTTTCCGCCAGGATTTGCGCCGCTGGCACCGGCGCCAGGTTCAGAGGCAACTGACCTGAATCCAGACTGCTGAAATCGAGGATGTCATTGACCAGCGACAAAAGCCGCCCCACGTTTCTCTTGCCGACGCTCAGCATGCTCTCGGCTTTCGGGCTGAGCGGACCCAGATGCCCGGACAGGACAAGATCGACCGAGCCGCGGATCGAGGTGAGCGGCGTACGCAATTCATGGCTTATCGTCGAGACAAACTGTGATTTCATCGCATAGGCGCGCTGCGCTTCGGCAAGAAGAACCGCCCGTTCGTTTGATAGCCGTTTTTCCATGTGCAGGTTCTTGGTCAGCTGTGCGTTCTTTTCCTGAAGCTCCTCGGCCATCTCATCAAAACTGTGCGCGAGCGCGCCGATTTCCGTGGGTGTGTAACGCGGCAATGTGCCAACACGCGCAGAGAAGTCGCCCTTTGCAATGCGGCTGGCCGTTGTCGCAAACGAAATGATCGGCGCTGCGAGGAGCTTGGAGAACAGCAACCCGACAATAACCGACAAGGTCACAACCAGCGCCGAGATATAGAGGGCCGTTTCCTTGACTGCGTCCGCTCGGACTTCAAGCTCCCGGATCGGCTGTGGCACCATCACACCCCAACCGGTTTCGGGCACATAAGTATACCCCGCGATCATATCCGCATCCATCGGCGGTGAATAAAACTGCATCACGCCGGTCTTGCCGGCCAACATGGCCTGAACCACGGACAGTTTGGAGGCATCTTTACCGATCCGCTGCCATTCGGCATTTGGGTGGGCAACCACGCGCCCCTCGTGATCGACCATCATGGAATGGCCAAGTTCCCCAAAGGCAATGGATTTCTGAAGCTCACGGACATAGCGCGGGCTCCATGGTGCGACGGCCAATCCGCCATCCGCCATCAACTGCGCAATAAAGAAATGTGACCCATCATCATTCTGTCGAATGCCGGACACAACAATTTCACCCGGTTTTCCCGCTGTCAGATCACGCAGTTCCGCAATCATTTCCGCAGATGGCAGTCCCTTTTTATGACTGTTCTCGCCCGCGACTAGCGACACCAGCCGATTGTCCGCGTCCAGCAGCGCCACATGACAAATATCAAACATCCGCAAGAGCCGCGGATAACCTTCGGTATCGTTAGGGTTTGAAAGAACAAATTTGAATACCGCAAGCGCGTCTCCGGCGTACCGTGACAGGGTCGATGACAGGTTCTTGGCAAGGATCAGATGGCTTTCATCGACCTGCTGAATCTCGTTTTCAAATGACGTGCGGCCCACCCAATCATAAAATACCGCAATCGGGACCACCGCAACGGCCAGCATCATGGAAAAGGTCATGGCCCGCAGGCTGAGCGAGGCGGTGCGGTATCGTTTCGCAATCCAGCTGCGCGGTCCTCCGGCGTAGAACCCTTTGGCACCATATGAGATGGAGCGAACATCAGTCATTGTCTTGCGTCCAATCGTTCATGTTGCGGCCCCGGCGTCGCGCCTGCTGATTGCCCCCGTGGGGGCAGAAGCCAGGGGCCGCAAACTGGCCGCGCGAGGCGGGGTCAAGGCTTGTTGCGGCCCTATTGAAAGGGCTTAAAAGGACTGAAATGTGGCAACTGCCTGACATTTGCGGGAAATGCGCTCTTTTTCCCGTAACAGAGGTATTTTCGCGTCAGCGGCCCTTCCCGGCGACAAGAAGCGTCTTGAATTGCCTGCCCGCCGCACTCTGTCCCTCCTTACCCCAATCAAATTGGAAGATGCCGTGAGATGCCGCGCGGAAATGGCGCGGACGCCGCCCATGCGATGGCACCCCCCGGCGGAGACCAATCTGGGACAGAATGTGCCGTCCGACCCCGCGAGTCAGTGCCAGTGGATCGGTCAAAACGGCTCATTCTCGCCCCATTTCCCGGCCCTTGTCGCGGACCCTTCAAAGTGCTGTGTCGCCAAAGAACCACAGGTACGGGGTCAGGGCGGTCAGTGAGCGGCCCAAATAAGGCAAAAAGGTGCAAAAATTCCCCTTACTTTGGAAACAATGCGCTGTCACTCAAATCACTGTTTCGAAACGCCACGAAACAGACTGTTTCCGAGAAAGTCGATCAAAAAAGGCGAAAAAATGGTATTGATTTGGGGAAGTTAGAGCTTTGGCTGCGATCTCGCCTTGTTTCTTGCCAATTCGGCAAATGCAAAACCGGACCTCAGTAAAAGGTGCCAACTTTGCCGAAAGAGCCACCCTGCAAATCGCTGCCGCGAGGGGATCTTGAAAGCGACTAACGCGGGCCGATGACCGGGTTCCGCAGTGCAAACAGAAATTGACCCTGGGGGGTTGAGATGACGAAAAATTTGGTGACCGCGCAACAATTCCATGCGCTGAAATACCCCAAGACGGAACGCAACTCGGCTGTTGCCATTTCTGACACCATGCCCTCTGACACTGGTGCTGCGTTGTATAGCTATGTCTGGCAGGCCGCCGTTGAGCGCCGGGCCGCTCCGATTTCGGTGTACCGCCAGTTCGGCAAGCGAGTCCTGGATATTCTGCTGGTGCTGATGGCCCTGCCCTTTGCCTTGCCGATCATTGCGATCTGTGCCGTCCTGCTTTGGCGCGAAGGCGGGACACCATTCTACACCCAGACCCGTCTGGGTCGGGATGGGAAACGCTTTTCCATTCTCAAGCTGCGGACCATGGTCACGGATGCCGATGTCAAACTCGAAGAGCATCTGTCCCAGGATCCGGCTGCACGGGACGAATGGAACCGGCTGCAAAAACTCAAGGATGATCCACGCATCACGCCGATTGGCAAATTTCTGCGTAGCACGTCGATTGATGAGCTGCCACAGATTTACAACGTCCTGACCGGCGAGATGAGCCTTGTCGGCCCGCGCCCCATGATGCCCGAACAATTGACAATGTACGGTCCCGCAGAGGCATATTTTGCAGTTCAGCCCGGCATCACCGGTCTTTGGCAGGTATCGGCGCGCAACACTTCGACATTCGATTACCGCAACGACGTCGACGGGGCCTATGAACGCAATCTAACGATCGGCATGGACGCAACGATACTCCTAAAGACTGTCGGTGTTGTCCTGCGCCGGACAGGCCACTGAGACAGCCCGCAGCACAGCGGTGCCGCGATGGAAATCTGACAGGATCAGGTATATGAAGAGTGTATGGAAAACAAGCGCAAGGGGAACGGTATGAAGGACGGATTTCTGTCAGATGACCTGAGCCAGGACGCCTGGATCGACAACGTGGTTGACGTGCCCGCAGGTATGGGTCACAGCATTCGCCCCCGCCGCGTGGTTTTGCAGCACGCCAAGCAGCGCGCGGCCGGTATTCGGGATGCCAAGCCCCTTGACATCGTCGAGCAAGACGCGCCCCTGTTCTCTCCGGCCCCGGATCTGGGCTGGGATGACCTGACCCTGTGCACACCTGCCCTGCGCGGTGCCGGATCATCGGCCATTCCGGTGGTCGATCTCGACCGCGACGCCGCAACGGTGCGGGCTTTTGATCTGCTCCGCACCCGGTTGCGCCAGTCGACACAGGAACACGGATGGATCAACATCGGTGTCACGGCCCCGACGTCCGGGTGTGGCAACACCTTCACGGCGGTCAATCTGGCGCTCAGCCTGTCGCGGATTACCGGATCACGGACGATCCTGATGGATTTTAACCTGCGCAAGCCTGACGTGGCCCATGAATTTGGCCTGAAGGCCCCTGGGCGGATGAAAGACTACCTGTCGGGCGAGGTTGACATGACCGACCATCTTGTCCGGGTAAGCGACACCCTGGCACTCGGCCTGAGCAATGCAGCCGAAAGCAATTCAGCCGAAACCCTGCAGGACGATCAGACCTGGCAAACCCTGGACCAGATGCGCGCCGCATTAAAGCCGCAGCTGGTGATATACGACCTGCCCCCGATGCTGGTAAATGACGATGTGTCGGCTTTTGTGCCACAACTCGACGGTGTGTTACTGGTGTCTGATGGCACACAAACCATCGGGCGCGAGTTGTTGGAGTGCGAAAGGATGCTTGAAGGGCATGTGCCATTGCTGGGAGTGGTCCTCAATCGGGCCCGCGCCTCCAGCATCCCACGCTATGCCTGACATGCGGCACCAATCTGTGCAAGGAAACGCCCTATTGGTGCCAAATTTGCCTGATTAAGATAGAATGAACGAAGGATGGCCCCGTGCCGTCCTTTGGCATTTCGGAGAGAGACATAAGAGATGGGTCCGATCTATTCACTGGACGACTTTATCGACCTGCTGCGCCGGCGGGCCTTGCTGATCGTGACTGTGATCGGTCTGGGCTGTGTTGCGTCCGTGTTCTGGGCGCTGTCGGTGCCACATCTTTATCGCGCGTCCGAAGTTATCCAGATCGAACAACCCAAGATCGCCGACAATCTGGCCCCCTCTACGGTTGACGGCTCTGCCGCACGTCGCCTGCAACTGATCGAACAACAGATCATGGCCCGCAACAGTTTGATCAGCGTGATCGAGGATCTGTCGCTGTTCGAAGATATGGCCGGGCAGCCGATGTCGATCAAGACCAACCTGTTGCGCCGGTCGGTGACCATCACCGGTGTCGCGGCGGCACGGCAAGGGTACAGCGATGACGGGGCCATTTCGGTCCTGACCATCACGGCCGTAATGGGCACCGCCCAACAGGCCCGTGATGTTGCCCACGCCTTTGCCAACCGGACGCGCGCCCTGTCTGCACAAAAACGGGCGGATCAGGCCCGCGAAACGATGTTGTTTTTTCAACAGCAGGAACAGAACCTGGTCAACGAGATCGCCGCAATCGAGCGCCAGCAGGCCCTGTTCCGTCAGGAAAATGACCTGTCCATTGATGGGAACATGGTTCTTGTGCGGTCCGAACTCACCAGCCTGAATGACGCGCTGCTTGATCTGGAACGCGAAATCATCACCGTTCAGCTGGCCCGCGACAACATTGACCGCGGTGCCCGCGCAGCCACCGTTCAGCGTGAAGAAGACGACCTTGACGCTGAACTGACCAGCCTGACGACACAGCGCCAGTTGCTCCAGAACCGGCGGGCCGAACTGAGCGTGAGCCTTGATAACACCCCCGAAGTCGAACGTGAACTGGCCCGCTATCAACGCCGCGTCACGCAGGTGCAGTCGCAACTTGATATTGTCGCCACCCGGCGCAGCGAGGCCGAGGTCGGCTTTGCGCTGGAAACAGACGCGCGGGGCGAACGGATGGTCACCATCGAAGAAGCCGTGGTGCCTGATTATCCCTTTACCATGGCCCGCAAGAAACGGGCGATCCTGGGTGCGGGCGCGTCAACCGGCCTTGCGCTGGTTTTGGCTTTCCTGCTCGAACTGCGGCGTCCGGTGATCCGTACTGCCCGCCAGATGGAACGCGAGACCGGCCTGAGACCTGTTATCTCGATCCCCCAGGCCCCCAAAACCAAGGAACGGCGCGGTCTTGCAAAGCTTTGGCAGGATCGACGCGAAGCGGGACAGCGCGGCAGGGCTGCGCGGCTGGCACGCAACCCGCAACTGCCACGCGGATAAGGGTCAGAACCCAATCAGCTGGGTGCGGATCGCGTCGCCATGAAGCCACAAAGCCCCGGCGGTTGCGGCAACCGCCACACAGACAAACAACAGGTCATGTCGTGGGTCCCAAACGCCATGCACCCGCGCCAGCCAGATCAGCACACCATGCGCCAGAACGATCGAGGCCGCCACGCCGATCAAAGCACCAATCAGCCCGCCATAGACGGCCCCCAGGATCAAAAAAGCAAACTGCAACCCTGAGCGGGCCGCCGAATACAAAAAGACCCGCAAGGAATCTCCTGCCGCCAGTGCCGCCTGATCGTAGGTGGTGCCCATGACCAGAATGATCTGCGCCAGGGCCAGGATCACCACGATGGATCCGGCCTGCGCATAGCGCGCATCATACATCAAATCGACAAGCCAGGGCCCCGCAAGGGCCATGACCACCAACAGCCCAACCAGCCCGAACGACAGCACATAGCGCAGGCGCCTGATCCGTTCGGGGCGGGCATTTTCACGGTAGATCGGGATCATCACCCGCTGCGTCACGGCAGAGCCAAGCAATACCGGGAAACTCGCAAGGAAAAAGCCAATGTTGTAAATGCCAAGGTTTTCGAGGGTCAGAAACTTGCCCAGAACCAGCTTGTCACCCTGACTGGTGAAGAACCAAAAGGCGGTCGACAGGAAAATCCATTTGCCAAAACGGACCAATTCCCCGACGGCGGCGGTTTCCCAGCGAAAGCGGTTTGTCTGCCCCGGCAATCCAAAATGCGTCAGCAGCAGTTTGGCCACCACCCCGATCAGCCCGCCGATCACCAGCGCCGATACTGAATGCAACATCCAGGCCAGGACCACCATCGAGACAATGCCGATCAACTGCGATGCCAGATCCAGTGCCGTCAACCGGCCCATCAGCAGATGCCGGTTTGCGGTTTCGATCCGTGACGGGTTGAACCCCGAAATACACAGCGCAAGGGCCGCTATCGGCAGATAGACGGCGAGATCCGGTTCGCCGTAAAACTGCGCGGCGGGATAGGCCAGCAAACTGGCCACCAGCCACAACAAGAACCCGCGAATGACCTGAATGGTCCAGGCAGTGTCAAGAAAATCAGGGTCGTCGCCCCGTTTGCTCTGGGCGATGGAGGGCGACAGCCCAACATCCGAAAAAAGCCGCAATCCGACCGTCACGGTCGTAATCAGAGCCATCAAACCAAAGGCTTCGGGAAAAAGCAGCCGTGTCAGGATCAGGTTTGACGCCAGCCGCAGCCCCTGCGAGGCTCCGTATCCCAGAATGATCCAGGACGTCGACCGCGCGACGCGCGCCTTGAGCCGATCCCCACTGAGCCCTTGAAGTATCCGCGAAATCACGCGCCATTAGCCTCACTTCTGCCTTCTAGAGGGGATAGTCCGTCAGGGCCTTCTGTACCAGTAACAAATGCGGTTAATTGGGGCAAATGAACCACAAGGACAGCTGACTTGAGAATCGCCTACATCCTCAACACATACCCGCAACCCTCGCAGAGTTTCATCCGGCGCGAAATCCGTGCGCTTGAGGCCCAGGGGCATGAGGTACACCGTATCGCAATGCGGGCGGCAGATGTCCCGCTGGTCGATACACAGGATCGGGCCGAGGCGGACAAGACGGAATATGTGCTGGCTGAGGCTGGCAAGGCACTGGCGGCGGCACTCTGGCGGCGGTTGCGCGCCGAGGCGGGCGGCACGGGCGAGGCATTCAGGACCGCCCTGCTCATGGGGGCGGTCTCTGAAGCGGGCCGGGTGCGCCACCTGATCTATCTGGCCGAAGCTGCTTATGTCGTTGAACGCTGTGCGGCCGAAAACGTGACCCATGTCCACGCGCATTTCGGCACCAATGCCGCGACGGTTGCGATGCTTGCGCAGATGATGGGAGGCCCGAAATTCAGCTTTACCGTTCACGGCCCCGAAGAATTCGACGCACCGCGCGCCCTGTCGATGGGGCGCAAGATACAGCATGCGGCATTTACCGTCGCTATTAGCCAGTTTGGCCGCTCGCAGCTTTGCCGTTGGGCCGATCCCGAAGACTGGGACCGGATTCATGTGGTGCATTGCGGGATAGAACCTGCGAAGTTTGCCGATCCCGCCCCGATGCCAAAAGGGCCGCGCCGGCTGGTTGCCATTGGTCGGCTGGTGGAACAAAAAGGTCAGCTTGCCCTGATCCGGGCAATGGCAGATGTGCAGGCGGATGTGCACCTGACCTTGATTGGCGACGGAGACATGCGCACAAAGATTGAGGCGCTGATCGCACGGCATGGTCTGGCGGCCCGCGTGACCCTCACCGGATGGGTGGATGAGGCGCGTATCAAGGCGGAGCTTGCCAACGCCCATGCGCTGGTCATGCCCAGCTTTGCCGAAGGTCTGCCAATGGTTGTCATGGAGGCCATGGCCGCCGCCCGACCCGTCATTGCCACCTATATCGCGGGCACACCGGAATTGGTGCGCGATGGTCAAACCGGTTGGCTGGTGCCCGCAGGTGACGTTGCTGCCCTGACCCAGTCAATCGAGACATTGGCCAAGACGCCGCTGGCGAGCCTGACCAGAATGGGCCAAACGGGCCGCGCCCGCGTCCTTGACCGTCATGACGTCGCCCAAGAAGCCAAGAAGCTCGCGCAGCACATGCTTTAACGCCCCCGCACCCATCTGTTGTTCGACCGCATGACCGGCAACCGGATGGTCAGGCGGACAAGCGCAAAGACGGCAAATCCCAACGGGTCGCGCAAGGCGCGTTTCCAGACCGGCACGGCCTTGTCCTTGGGATCGTCATTGGCAACCAACTGCGGGAATAGCCGTTCGATTTCGGCCACGCCGATGTCCTGCCGCCTGCGCACCTGAACCAGCCGCCGGAACCCTTCGATCATCGGCCAGTCGTACCGGCCCGGAACGCTTTGGCGTTCGTGGGGGCCAAAGCTGAGCCGTGCAAAGGTGTCGTCCGAGATGATGTCTGGCCAGACATCCCAACGGGCGCGTCCGGCCCTGTTCATCGCAAAAACGCCAAACCCCGGCACGCCGTGGGTCATGAAAGGGGTTGTCAGCCAGAACCGCGTGTAATGACGCGTCACCCAGTCGCTGCCGACCGTCACGTTCGGTTTGCCACTGGCGTATTGCGGTCCAGCCATATCCAGCGCCTCGGCCAACTGAGCAACAAGCGGTGGTGCCACGGTCACATCTGCATCCACATAGATCAGCCTGCTGCCCTGCGCCGCCGCCTCACCGGCATTCCACGCCACCAGCTTGCCGCCCTCGGCCAGATCCAGCACCACCAATCGCCAACCTTTCCGGGCCGCTTTGTCGGAAAAACCGCGCGCCACCTCTGCGGTGGCGTCAGTACATCCGTTGGCAATCACGATCACCTCGACGTCTTCCGCCACCGGGTCGGACGCCAAAAGCGCGCCCAGGCAATCCGGCAGATACGCCGCCTCGTTATGGGCAGGGACAAGGATTGAAACACCGTTCATTGAAAATTTACCAACGCTTCCCAGCGGGGATTTGCATCGTCGAGATGTCGTAACCCCCCCCATGATCCCCAGCGGGTCGGCGCCTGCACATCGGCATAGGCAGTGAACAACTGGCCCCCTACCGCCTGCCAGCCCTTCAGCAGAGTCTGATACAACTGGCCCATTTCCGGCGTATAGTTGAGGTGCTGCATAAAGGCCGTCAGTTCCGAATTGTCGACCTGCTCACCCACCCCGACAACATGGGGGCCGCCTTCGTACATAATCAGGTCAAGCCCGTGGCTGCGCGCGACCTGTACGTGATAGGGCCAGATCCGGCCCAGCAAATCGCTCAGCGTTCCTTCGGCCTCGCCGTTCAGCGCGCCGTCCTGAAGTTGGCGCATAGCAAGCTCCGTTGCCTTGTCAAAGCGGTGCCGCACCACGAATTCTGCCGCCGCCTCGCCGGTCAGCCCTTGCTCTGCGGCCTGGAATTTGGCCTGCTCAAGGCTGTTGGCCAACCATCCCTGCACCATGTCGCGGGCCTTGTCACTGCCCAACATACCGCCAAAATATCCCGACACCGCATAGGCATCAAAGGCCGTTGCCGGGGCGCGCGCGCCTTCGGCCTGTCCAAGCGGCGCCTCCAACGCCCCCGTTTCCAGACCAAGCCACCCGGTCTGGGTTGAAATCACGTTCATCAGCCGCTCCTCGGCCTCGTCGGCAAAGACCTCGGACCAAATCCGGGCCACTTCTGCCGCGCGCAGACCGTAATGTTCCAGCCATTTGCCGTCCTGTCCCCACCGGGCCCTGGCCCTCTCGTCGGCCCAGCGCGCCTGCGCAAACTGCCAGTTCCAGACCTCGTTGGAAAACTCCACATAGGCGGTCAGAGTTGGGTCAAGCCTGTCGCGCACCATTTCGGCAAAGGCGCGCACATAGGCATCGTCGGCCAAATGCGGCATGTTGAACCACGGATCGCTCTCCAACTCATTGGCCAGGGCAATCATGATCTCAAGCGGCACCCCGGTTGCATAGCTGACATCGCCGGGCAGTGGCCGATCGGCCCACGCCGATTGAGTGGAATCGTTGGTCTTCATCCAGTCCATGAACCGTACCCCCCGGAAGGTGCCGATCCGCGTGGTCCAGTCGGGATTGAACAGCGCGCCCTTCTCATACCGGGCAACATGCTCGAGCTTGACCACGGTGATGTTGCGTGGCGGGTCGGTTCTGTTGATCCGCTGGATGCGCAGATCGACGCTGCCCGGTCCCGGCGTATAGTCGAATGTCACTTCGCCCTTGCCATAGCGGACATTGCGGGCCCTGCCCCGGACCTCGATCACACCGGTCCCGGAAAACTGCACCCGATACCGCCCTTCCAGCGAAGTCGCCTGCACGGGTAAATCTGTCAACAGCACGGTCCCGATGCTGCTCAGGTGTCTTGGCATCTCGAGCGGCCAGCCTTCGGCGTCCAGATACCCCCCGTCGCGCAGCGCCGCAGTATCCATGCCGCCCCACCGCCCTGGCAAGTGACCGATCCAGGGCCGCGCGGTTTTCATCACGTCGAGAAACGGCTGTTGTGTCCCCCAGTCGTTCACCGAGGCAAGGCCGATGGCCCGATCCGTCGTGCCCATCACCGCGCCCTGCGGCGCCTGCACAAGGTCTGCCACATCGGCGAGGGGTGGCGCGCGTGGAGCGGCAGAGGCGCGGGCGGGATCGGGTGGGTGTCCGGGCGCATTTGTGGCTGTCGCCACCGCCACCGCCTCATATGCCTTGACCGCCTCCCATGCGACCCGTTGCAACACGCGGGCCAGATCAGGGTCAGGGGTGTCAAACGCCTTGCCATACCGATTGCTGAACGCTGTGGGCAGGCCAAGCGGGTCTTGTCCCGTAAGGGTCGCATATTGCACCATGGCGACAAAGTAATGGCCCCTGTCGTTCAGGTGGATGTCATCGGCAAAAAGTGCGTCGATGGACCCTAGCCCGTCAATACGCCCGGCCCTGATCTCATCATCCAGCCGGCCCAGCGCCTGTCCTGCGGGGATCAACCCGATCTGGTCTGCCTTGTCGGGATGGGCCGTCCTGATCTCGTCGGCGATTTGTTCCCAACCTGCCAGATCCTGATCCAGTCTGGTGCGCCACGGCACATCTGCCTTTTTGTCAAAGGCGATCTGCTCACCGGTCCCGCTCTTGAGGCTGTGCCAGGTCTCCTGAACATAGATCCGGGTGTCAGGGTTCGCATCCAGCGCCAGTTTGGCAAAGGCCTGCGCATAGAATCCGCTGTCGGACCAGGTCAGATGATTGTCGAGCGGCACCGCTTCGGTCAGGATCAGATGGGTCACGCCCCCTTGCGGCAAAACCGCCCGCGCATCGACGCCCTGGGCCTGGTCCGACGCTTCCCAGTTGAATTTCAGCGGCGCGCCATTGGTGATCTGTGCGGCAACCGACGCATCCCCCATGCCCGCAATCAGCGCCGATTGCAGCATGCTGGGTCCGTCAAAGGAAAACAGGCTATGCCCGACCATCAGGACCGAAAAAGCCGTGGCCAGCCCGCTCATACCGCAACTCCGGTTTCCGGATACTGGCGTACAACATCCCAGACAACCCGCTGCATGAGCTGCGCAACGGCCAAAGTCGGGGCATCGGCGGGAGTGCCATCCGCGCGCGTCAATTCATGCGGCATGCCAAGAGGCGCGCGGTGATACAGCACTGCATAATGTGTCAGCGCCACCAGATAGGCCCCCAGGTCGTTGAAGTGGATGGTATCGACGCTGCCGTCATCAAGGCGTGCAAAGAGATCCGCTTCGGTGGTAATCCCGTCCAGACCCCCCAGCGCTTGCGCCGCGCGGACAAATGCCGCCATGACCTGTCCCGCTGGTATCAGATGAATGGGCGCATCGGTGCTGCCCAGAGCCGGATATTTGACGCGGTCCTGCCAATAGGTGCGCAGATCACCGTCGATGCGCGCAAGCCACCCTGCATTGTCGTCAATGTGATGCCATGTCTCGTAAAGGTAGATGCGCGTCTCGGGATTGGCATGCCACGCCAGTTCGGCCCACCGTGCGAGATACCGGGCGCTGTCGTGATAACGGATCGCGTCGCGCAGCTCGACCATCTCTGTCAGAACAAACGTGTCATATTCGCCGGAGCCAAGCGCGTCGCGGGCATCACGGTAACGCGGATGATCGTTCTCCTCGGCAAAACCCTTGATCGGCACATCCGGTTCCCAATGGGCGCGCAGCGACGTGCCCCAGCCCAGTTGGCTGTCGTAGCGGTGATCCTTGCCGGCAAGCTGCGCCAGCATCGCGGGCATGTCCCGGCCAACCAGTGAATGGCCCAGATGGAACACGGTCAATGCGCCGGAAGGCTCGGCCAGCGGAGTTGAATAAAGCGCGTTGGCGCGGGCCTTGCCGCGCCGCCGTTGCAGATAGACATACCCGCCAAAACTGGCGGCACCTGCTATCGCTGCGAGGGCAAGGCGTCGCGTCATCGGAACCATCCGTCAAATCCCTGATGCATCAGCCTGCGCAATGGTGACCCCGGTGATCAGGTGATCTGCGGCATGACCAAATCGGCCCCGAAGCTGGTCCCCCGTTTGAAATTCGCCGGCTGGCCCAACAAACTCCGCGATGAAACTCTGATCCCGATAGTCCAGCGTGACATCCAGATAATGAAACTCGAACAAGGCTTTGGTCAGCGGATACTGCGCCTTATAGGCCGCTTCCTTGGCGCTGAAGATAAGCTTTGCCAGCCGCAGCATATGCGGCCCCTGAATGCGCGCAATCTCGGCCTGGGTACAGATATTCCCGACCAGATCGGCATCCAGATCACTGTTGTCCTCGATGTCGATGCCGATGGCGCGGGCCCGCGTTGTGATCCCGGCCACACAAAGGGTACGGGTATGCGAGATGCTGCCCTGCACGCCTTCGGGCCATACCGGTGCCCGGTCGTCATCGGCCATCAACACCTGCGGCGGCATGTCGAGCCGCGCCATCCCGTCACGGGCGGCGGCACGGCCTGCGCTGAATTCCCTGATGCGATTTGGAAAGGCCCGCGTCAGATGCGTCTCTTCGCCGTCGAGCAAGTCGGGTTGCGGCCGGCGCGGATCGTTGGCGACCACGGCAACCGGAACGTCAAACAGGCTGGTTGCGGCGGCTTCGACCTGTGCAAATCTGTCTGGGCTGTTGGCTTGCATCAGACCCCTTCCTTCCTGCGTCCTGCGCGCATCGCGCGGCGTTTTGACATTGTCTTTGCCGCATCCGGCGCGGGGGTAACGGGCGTCTCGACCGGATCGGTCCCCTGCCCTTTGTCCAGATGTGCCGCCAATGCGTCAAGTATCGGAAACCGGAAGATGTCCGTGATCGTCAGGTTCGTGGCCCCCAGTGCCGCCCTGAGGTCGCGGTGCGCCTGAACCGCAAGCAGCGAATGCCCGCCCAGCGCAAAGAAGTTGTCATCCGCACGAATGTCCGACACGCCAAGCAGGTTGCCCCAGACGGTCGCAATTGCCGCATGGGTGTCTGTCTGGGCCTTCGGCTCTGGTATGCCACCCTGCCGATCCGATCGGCGTTCGGGGCGCGGCAGGGCCTTGCGGTCAATCTTCTTGTTCGGGGTCAGGGGCATCGCCTCCAGCGTCATGATGAACGACGGCACCATGATCTCTGGCAGCACCCGCGCCAGCGCACGCCGGGCCGTTTCGGGGTCAATCTGTCTTTGGGATGTTACATAGCCGGCCAATTGCAGGCTTCCGCCGGTCTCGACCGTGCTGACAACCGCCTGGACCACACCGGGCAGTTCCGCAAGGCGGGCCTCGATCTCGCCCAACTCTATCCGGTGGCCGCGTATCTTGACCTGAGCGTCCGCGCGGCCAGCATAGTGCACGATCCCATCGGCATCCAGACGGGCCAGATCACCGGTCCGGTACAAACGCCCCGCCCCAAAGGGGTTTGGCACATATCGCTCGGCGGTGACGTCGGGGCGACGCCAATATCCCTGGGTGACCCCCTCACCGCCAATCCACAACTCCCCCTCGACGCCGACGGGCAAGGGGTTCATTGCATCATCCAGCACGT
>CAXBKL010000084.1:0-15386 GCA_963976125.1 uncultured Sulfitobacter sp.
TCCTACGCCAATTACTATGCCTGCAACGGGGCAATCATTGCCGCCGAATTTGGCGATCCCGAAACCGATCCCCTCGCCGTGGAAGCCCTGCGCCGCCACTATCCGGGGCGCGAAGTGATCACGTTAAACGTGGATGCCCTTGGCGAGGTTGGCGGCGGCATTCACTGCGCAACCCAGCAAATGCCAGGCTGACACGCCCCGGCCCTGAGCCGGGGCTTCCTGGTTTGTTAGCGCGAGGCCCCGGCGCAAGACCAAGGCGCGGTCCCCTCCCAACACCAACAAGAAAACTGGCCCGCTCAAGAGCTTATTGGGTATGCAGATGCTGCCGTGCCACAAACACACCGCCCGGCGGCAATTCTTGCCTTTGTTCCGGGCTGGTGGAATATCGAAAGATACTCATGACCAGTCAGAATAGCATTCAAAAGCAGAAAACCTGCCCCCGAAGGGACAGGCCGAACCTCAAAACACCCAAGCAAGGTCAGGGCATTCCCCGACCCCGTCTAGGGACGTTTATTCGCCCTTCACCTCATACTTCAGACCCTTCGCAGTCCCCTGCCCAAAGCCCTTCCAATAGGTGTGGTCTTCTTTCGCGGTGCCGTCCTCATTCATCGACCAGACCCCGGCATTTGAATCTTCGACCAACTCAAGATAGCTGCCCGCGTCTGCATCCGCCTTCAGATATTTATCCAACCATGCCGTCACGAAATGTTGCGCAATGTTGTTCATCCGCGCCGTGTCCCAGACCGGATCGGTGTAATGTTCCGAAATGTCGAAACCCTTGTCCTCGTTGAAGTAATAGCTCTCCGCAGGGGCAGGCATTGGCGCGCCCGAATTGTGGCCGCCGTTCACGTAGGTCAGCAACGCATGCGGAAGTGCCGAGGCATTTTCCCAAATCGCCCGTACCCCGTTTTCATACAGCGACACGTCGTCTTGCGATCCGGCGAGGAACATCATCGGAATCTGAATACCCGACAGACCCTCTGCATCCCAAAACCCCGTGTTCATGCCCCATGGGCCAAACGCCACCGCCGTCTTGATCCGCGCATCAGGCAGCGCGTTATGCGTGTCACTGCCCGCCTGATGAATGCCCAGCGTGCCATGCGGCCCGCCCCACGGGTAAGCAACAGAGGCCTCAGTGACACCGCCACCCGCCGTGATGACCGCGCCGTAACCCCCCATGGAATATCCGATCAACCCGGTGTTATCCGCATCAAAAAGGCCCGCAAATTCGCCGCCTTCTCCAGCCATCTGCGCCATTTCCTCCAGTACAAAAAGCTGATCCAGCGAGCGGTTGACCAAAGTCGATCCAAACGCGGCTTGCGTGCGGTAGGTACTGTCGGTGTGGTCAATGGACGCCACCACATAGCCCTTCGACGCGATGTTTTCGGCCAGATGCGACAACAAGAACCGGTTGCCCGGATAGCCGTGGCTGATCAACACCAGCGGATAACCCTCACCCGCCGGGGCCGCATCACGTACCGCCCGCCCCATCAGCGTCACTTCGGTTGTGCCATCGCGCAGATAGGCCCTGAGCGCGGTATCCCCGGTGGACCCTTCCGCCGCCGGATACCACATTTCAACCGTCAATGGACGGTCGTAGCGGGGCAGCGGATCGGGTTTGGCCGCTGCGGGATCAATCGCAAGGATGTTGATCTGGTCGGGGTTTACCAGATCGAGCTGGCGCACACCGACGGGAAATTCGCCGTAAGCCGCCAACGCAGGTGCGCCCGGCAACTGGGTATCAATGCGGTTTTCGGCCACAACCGTGGTTGCCGCCACAGTTGCGGCAGCCGCAACCGTCAAGGTCTTGAGAATGGTATTTTGCATGATGTGTTTCCTCCACTGTCTGGGGGAAGGTAGCGGGGTTTGGCAGTCTGGCAAGCATCCATTGCGTGACGTTGGGGCGCACTGCCCCCCTACCTGCGCCCCGCCTGTGCAATCTCATCCGCCGACAACCCGTATTTGCCTGCAAACCGCCGCCGCGCCGCAACAAGGCGCGCATCATCCGGGGCCAACCCAAGGGTGCGCATGAATTCGACCCTCTGCTGCGATTTGAGCGCCTCGCGATCGATGCCCGTGCCCATCACGCGGTCGATGATCTCCCCGCCGGGGCTGACGTGGAACCATTTACTGAAATCGCGGAAATGGTGCTGATTGTGCAGCCGCGAGACATATTGCTCCACCCGCGTCTTGGGCAGGGTCAAATGCGCCGTCATGTGGAACCACTCATAGACCATGAACATCATCACACCGCCGACCGGCACAATTGCCAGCGCGATCCAGAACCCCTGATCGGCACCCAGAACCACAGCAATCCCCCAGACCACAATAAAATTGCCAGCCAACATCGGCAGGGCTATCCAGATCGGCACAAAGAACAACGGCTGGTTTGTCGGAAAATCATGGTGCCCGTAATGCGCCTGGTAAAGCAGATCAAAGGCCCATTGCCGTTTTGGGGGCCGCAGGTGAAACACATAGCGGTGCAGATTGTATTCATTCAGCATCTGCGCCCCGATCCCCAGCGGCACCAGCAACCACGCCCACCACGGCCCCGCCGCCGCAAGCGCCCCAAACGCCAAAAGACAACAAAGCCCCATCACGACCAATGAGGGATGTGTCACCATGATCCTGATCCGTTGCATCCGAACCTGTTCCTTTTTCGCGGCCATCCACAATTTTCTGAACCCAGCATGGGTCAAGCCCTCTGGCCTTGTAAAGCCAGCTTGCGTTAGATGCGGGGCAACGGCCAGCGCCAACGCCACGTAAGCTGAGGGACATTGAACGCATGAGCACCGCAACCCTGACCGTAGATCTGACTGCAATTGCTGCCAATTGGCAGGCGCTGGACCGGATGACGGAATGTGAAACCGCCGCCGTCATCAAGGCAGATGCCTACGGGTTGGGTGTGGTCAAGGTTGGCCATGCGCTTGTCAAAGCGGGCGCGCGCCAGTTCTTTGTGGCCACCGCCGAAGAAGGCGTTGATCTGCGCAACGTGCTGGGGCCCGGTCCCGCAATCAGCGTCTTTTCAGGTCACATGCCGGGTGATGCCGACATGATCCGCGCCGCCGAGCTGACCCCGATGATCAATTCGGTCGATCAATTGCTGATCCATGTCGAAAGCCTGCCGGGGCATCCGTTTGGCATACAGCTTGACACCGGCATGAACAGGCTCGGCATGGAACTGGCCGAATGGTCCGCACTGCGCGACATTGCACTGGCACAGCGGCCCACGCTCATCATGTCGCATCTGGCCTGTGCGGATGAACCGGACCATGACATGAACCGGGCGCAGCTAAGGACGTTCGAGGACATGACCCGGGGCGTCGATGCCCCGCGCTCACTTGCCGCAACGGGAGGTATCCTGCTGGGGCCTGAATATCACTTCGACCTGACCCGGCCCGGTGTCGGCCTGTATGGCGGGTTGCCGTTCATTGACGCACTGCCCGTTGTGCAGCTTGACGTGCCGGTCATTCAGGTCCGCGATGTCGAACCGGGCGAAAGCGTCGGATATGCAAACGCCTTTGTTGCCCGGCGCCCGATGCGCGTGGCAACCCTTGCCGCCGGATATGCCGATGGCCTGATCCGCGCGATGGGGGCCGGCGCGACCTTGACCCACGGCGGCGCAAGCGTTCCGGTCATCGGACGGGTGTCGATGGACATGATTACCGTGGACGTTGGCGACCTGAGCGAAGAACCGGAACACCTGCAAATGATCGGGCCATATCAGTCGGTCGATACGGTTGCAGGCTTTGCCGATACCATCGGGTATGAAATCCTGACCTCGCTCGGCGCACGTTACGACCGCGTTTACCTGGCATGACGCCCACCGTGGCCCCCGTTCTGAAATGGCTGAACCTCAGCCTGCTTGTTCTCTATCCTCTGGCCTGGACTGCGCCCCTGATGCGGGCGGGCTTGCTGCCGCTGTTTTCACTGAATGAAATCACCGTTCTGACCGGATTGCAGTCGCTTTGGGCCACGGACGTCTTTCTGGCGCTCGTCGTGACGGTCTTTGCGCTTTTTGCACCTTACCTGAAAACCATCGGTCTGGCCCTGTTTCAATTCGGATTGCTCAGCCGTCGTGCCCTGCCCGCGCTGCATGTTCTGGGCAAACTGGCGATGGCGGATATTTTCCTGATCGCGCTCTATGTGACGCTGAGCAAGGGAATCGGTGTGGGCCGGATCGAGATCGCCTGGGGCCTCTACCTCTTTACTCTTTGCGTCCTCACCTCGCTGTTCATCAGTTGGAAAAGCGAACAATCATCAAAATTCACCCCAATTGTCGAGGCTGAGGAAACCTAGCTGCGGCGACAATGCTGCACTTTGTCTAAAACTGCTGATAATTCCCCTCGTTTCGGCGGGTTTTACTTCGGAGACTGGCGTAATCGGCATAAACTTGCCGAATATTGGTTCTTGGGGGAACATCCGTGCAGACGCTCCGTATTTTGGGAGGATATACGCGCACCCTTTTTCAATGGTGCGCACTGGTTGTATTTGCAGCATCAGCCGTTGGTTTGGCCATATCGACCGGAATGGCGTTTCTGGGCCTGTGGGACTGGATCACGCTGCCGCTGATCTATCAGGGTCAGCCGGTCGAAGACGCCGGCATGTATGCGCAGATCGGCCTGACCATCCTTGCCGTTGGCCTGTGCTTTTTCCTGCCCTCGAACCTGCGCATCCTGCAACTGGAAACCTCGCATCGTGCCTTTCATATCGGCATGCAGGACGTGGCGCGGGCCTATGCCGCCGTGCACGCCGCCGATCGGCAAAGCACCTTCAATCTCAGCTCCGAATTCGATGCGGTGCGCGAACGCCTGTCCTACCTGCGCGATCACCCCGATCTGAGCGCCCTTGAACCACAAGTACTCGAAGTTGCGGCCCAAATGAGCCACCTGTCGAGCGAATTGGCCAGTGTCTATGCCGATGAAAAAATCGACCGGGCCCGCAGTTTCCTGAAAGAACGCCAAAAAGAGATCGAATTGTTCAACGCCCGCCTTGTACAGGCCAAGCAGATCTCGACCGAGATGAAACACTGGCTGCGCGAGGTCGAGCTGGAAGAAAGCGTGGCCGTCGCCCAGCTCGAGCGCCTGCGTGCGGAAATGCGCGAGATTCTGCCGGAACTTGGCATCGAAAGAACCTTGCCCTCGACCATCCCCCCCGAATCGGCCCCTGAGCACACCAGGGACATCACCGATATTGACAACACAGTGGTCGAAATTCCCCCCAAGGCCGCCGAATAGACCGCGCCTTTTTCTTTGACGGCGCCCAATGGCTCCGCCACAAGGCGGTATGGCAAAACCAACCAAGACATTTTCCTGCAACGCTTGCGGCGCGAGTTTCAACAAATGGTCCGGCCGTTGCGACGGCTGCGGCGAATGGAACAGCATCATCGAGGACGCAGGCATTTCCGCAGGCCCGCCCAGCAAATCCCTGGGCGGCAAACGCGGATCATCCCTGATCCTCACCGATCTGGCCACCGAAGAAGCACCGCCACCGCGCAGCCTGTCACGCATTGCCGAACTGGACCGGGTATTGGGCGGCGGACTGGTGCCTGCTTCGGCGATTCTGGTGGGGGGGGATCCGGGCATCGGCAAATCCACCCTGCTGCTTCAGGCGGCGGCGCAATTTGCCAAGAACGGATTAAAAACCATCTACGTCAGCGGCGAAGAAGCCAGCGCCCAGGTGCGTATGCGTGCCCAGCGGCTTGGGTTGACGGATGCGCCGGTGCAGCTGGCTGCGGAAACCAACCTGCGCGACATCCTGACCACCCTGGAGGCGGAAAAACCCGCTCTGGCGATCATCGATTCGATCCAGACCATGTGGGCCGACAACGTCGAGGCCGCCCCCGGCTCCGTGTCTCAGGTCCGCGCCGCGGCACATGAACTGACAAGTTTTGCCAAACGGCGCGGCGTCTCGGTCATTCTGGTGGGCCATGTCACCAAGGACGGTCAAATCGCAGGCCCGCGCGTGGTCGAGCACATGGTCGACACCGTGCTCTATTTCGAGGGCGAGCGCGGCCACCAGTTCCGCATTCTGCGCAGCGTGAAAAACCGCTTTGGCCCCGCTGACGAAATTGGTGTGTTCGAGATGACCGGCGCCGGCCTGGCCGAGGTCACCAACCCCTCTGCCCTGTTTCTGAGCGAACGGGGCGAACCTGCGGCCGGGTCAGTTGTGTTTGCGGGCATCGAAGGCACCCGCCCGGTTCTGGTTGAATTACAGGCACTTGTGGCCCCCTCGCCCCATGCACAGGCACGCCGCACCGTGGTAGGATGGGATTCGGGCCGCCTCGCGATGATCCTTGCCGTTCTGGAGGCGCGCTGCGGCATCCCCTTTACCGGACTGGACGTGTACCTGAATGTCGCGGGCGGCATGAAGGTTTCCGAACCCGCCGCAGACCTCGCCGTTGCTGCCGCGTTGTTGAGCGCCCGCGAGGACGTGGCACTGCCCGAAAAGACCGTCGTTTTTGGCGAGATCAGCCTGTCAGGTGCGCTGCGGCCCGCCTCCCAGACCGAAAACAGGTTGAAAGAAGCGCAAAAACTTGGTTTTACCAGCGCCATTGCCCCAAGGGGCGGCAAAGCTGCGGGCGTCACGGGCATGCGAATGAACCGGATGGGCGCTTTGACAGATTTTGTCGGTGAAATTTTTGGCGCTGGATAACGCCACGCAGGAAGGCAAGCAGGCATGGAAGGTTTTACCATCATCGACGGCGTGGTCGCTCTGGTCATTGTCTTGTCCGCCCTGCTGGCCTACGGGCGCGGGTTCGTGCGCGAGGCGATGGCGATTGTCGGCTGGATTGCCGCCGCCGTGCTGGCCTTCCTCTTTGCCCCACGTGTTGAACCGCTGGTGCGGGAAATTCCGGTGGTTGGCGAATTTCTGGCAGACAGCTGCGAATTGTCGGTCATCGGGGCCTTTGCCATCGTTTTTGCAATCGCACTGATCGTGGTCTCGCTTTTCACGCCGCTGTTTTCCTCCGTTGTCCAACGCTCCGTGCTGGGCGGGCTGGATCAGGGTCTTGGATTTGTGTTTGGTGTTGCCCGCGGCGTGCTTTTGGTCGCCATCGCCTTCTTCGTCTACAAGACCGTGATTACCGGACAGCAATATACCATCGTTGACGAAAGCCGCTCGGCGGCTGTCTTTGGCCGCTTTACGGGCCAGATCGAAGACCGCGATCCCGAAGCCGCTCTGGGCTGGATCACCAGCCAATACGAAGCCCTTGTCGGAACCTGCAGCGAATAGACACCGGCACGGACCACGACAGACCGCATTATTATAGTCCAAGCTGCCCGCCTTTGGGGTGACAGCAGAGCGCATTCACCCTAAGTATCTGCATGACCCTTCCCGGATTCGGAGCGCCACCGTTGTCCAAGATCATGCCCCCCGCCCATCCGTTTGATCATACCTATCTGCGCGATGGGGATGACGGTGACAAACTCAAGGAAGAATGTGGGATTTTTGGCGTGGTTGGTGTCACCGATGCCTCCAATTTCGTCGCCCTCGGGCTGCATGCCCTGCAACATCGCGGGCAAGAGGCCGGCGGCATCGTCAGCCATGATCCCGCCCTGGGGTTTCAGTCCGCCCGGCGCTTTGGCTATGTCCGCGACAACTTTACCTCGCAAAAGGTGATGGAAACGCTGCCTGGTGAACTGGCCATCGGCCATGTGCGCTATTCCACTGCCGGCTCCAAGGGCCAGACCGCGATCCGCGACGTCCAGCCGTTCTTTGGCGAATTTGCCATGGGGGGTGCCGCAATTGCCCACAATGGCAACATCACCAACGCCAACGCCCTGCGCCGCGAACTGATCGAACGGGGCAGCATTTTTCAGTCCTCCTCAGACAGTGAATGCATCATCCACCTGATGGCACGCTCCTTGCAACGCAACATCCCCGAACGCATGGAAGACGCCCTGCGTCGGGTTGAAGGGGCTTTTTCCGTGGTTGCCATGACCCGGACCAAACTGATCGGTGTGCGCGATCCTCTGGGTGTGCGGCCGCTGGTGCTGGGCAAGGTCGGCGAAGGTTGGGCGTTGTCCTCGGAAACCTGCGCCCTGGACATCATCGGGGCTGATTTCGTGCGCGAAATCGAACCCGGAGAAATGGTCGTGATTACCGCAAAGGGCGTCGAATCGCATTTTCCCTTCCGCCGTCAGGCTTCGCGCTTTTGCATCTTTGAACATGTCTACTTCTCCCGCCCAGACAGCATCCTTGGCGGCCGGTCCGTTTATGAAACCCGCGAGGCCATTGGCCGCGAACTGGCCAAGGAAAGCCCGGTTGACGCCGATCTGGTCTGTCCCGTGCCAGACAGCGGCACCCCTGCGGCCATCGGCTATTCGCTGGAATCCGGCATTCCCTATGCGATGGGCATCATCCGCAACCAATACATGGGCCGCACCTTCATTGAACCCACCGAACAGATCCGAAACATGGGTGTGCGCCTGAAACTCAACGTGAACCGCGCGCTTATCAAGGGCAAGCGGGTGATCCTTGTGGACGACAGCGTCGTGCGCGGCACCACCAGCCGCAAGATCAAGGAAATGATTCTCGATGCCGGTGCGGCCGAAGTGCATTTCCGCATCGCCTCCCCGCCTACTGCATGGCCTTGCTTTTACGGCGTCGACACACCACAGCGCGAAAAACTGCTTGCCGCCACCATGTCCGAAGACGAGATGTGCGCCCATCTCGCAGTAGACAGCCTCAAGTTCATCTCGCTTGACGGGCTTTACCGCGCGGTGGGCGAGGCCGAAGGCCGCAACAACAAATGCCCGCAATATTGCGACGCCTGCTTCTCCGGCGAATACCCTGTGGTGCCCGCCGACCAGATCGACCAGGGATTTGAGATGAAACCGGCGGCGGAATAGACCTGCTGCCGGTAAGTGTCAGCAAACCCTGCTAACAATGGCCCATGCAACACGCCCCTGCCCCCTTGCTCGATCATATCGCAACATGGTCCGGTCCCGCACAGCGCAGATTATGGGCCTGTCGCGCGCTCTTTCACGATATTGCCCGGAACCGCGACCTTGGTGCGCTGGACGAGACCCTGAAATGGGGACAGCCCTCCTGGCGGCCCAGACGCCCGCGCACCGGGTCCACCCTGCGGGTCGGCTGGGACGCGTCGGATCCCTCCAATCTGGCCTTCTTTGTCGATTGCAAGACCGATCTGGCCGCGCGTATGCACGACATCTACCCGAACCTGTCCGGCAATGATGGCCGCCGCCGCATTGCCGTTGACCTCGCCGCGCCATTTCACGAACAGGCCATTGCGCATCTGGCCGAGATGACCTTCTCCTACCACCTCTCGCGACGTCAAACAGCCCCCATCGGCTGAATACGGCTCAGGGCTGCGCGGTCGATGGCTGACCCATGATCTGCCCCCTTTCAAGACCTTTGCCAAAGCACTACCTGCCTGCGACGAACGGCCCCGCCAGGGGCGTACAACGGCAGAGAACACACCAAATGACCCAACCGACAGATCACCAACATACAGACCAGCACCAGACACTGACCCATGTCGCTGACATGGCCAGTCAGGATGTGCACCTTGCACGTCTGGCCCTCATTGGCGTCTTTGGCAGCACCGACGCGCGCGGCGCACTAGTCCGCGCCAGATCCGGCAAAATATCCCGCGTGGTGGTGGGCGACCGCGTGGCGGGCCGTACCGTGGCCGCGATAGGAGAGGACAGCGTGATCCTGTCCAGAGGCAGTTCCACCAAGGTTTTGCGCCTGCCCGGTTCTTAGGACATGCCTTCCTATTCCAGCCCCCCCTATTCCTCTTGACGCCAGCATCCGGCGGGTGCACATCGCATGCCATGACAAAAACTGCATTGATAACCGGCGCATCGCGCGGATTGGGTGCCGCGCTGGCCGAGGCGCTGGCCCCTACCCATCACATCATCGCCGTGGCCCGCACCCACGGGGCGCTGGAAGAGCTGGACGACCGCATTCAAGCCTCGGGCGGCAGCGCCACCCTGGCCCCGATGGACATCACCAAACCCGAGGCGATGGCAACCCTGTGCCGGGGCATCTATGACCGCTGGGGTACGCTTGATCTGTGGATGCACTGTGCCATCCATGCCGCACCCCTGGCCCCCGTCGATCATATCGACATCAGGGACATGGCCAAATCGGTCGCCTGCAACGTCTCGGCCACCGCCACCCTGATCGCCTATGTGGCACCCTTGCTGGGACAAGACGGCCAGGCCGTGTTCTTTGACGATCCCCGCGCGGGCCAGAAATTCTTTGGCAGCTATGGCGCGACCAAAGCGGCACAGATCGCCCTTGCCCAAACCTGGGCCGCCGAAGCCGCAAGCATCGGCCCAAGGATCCGGATCCTGACACCCGACCCAATGCCAACCGCCACCCGCGGGCGGTTCTTTCCGGGCGAAGACCGAAGCGACCTGAGCAAGCCAGGCGCACAGGCCGCTGCGGTTTTGGCGCAACTCTGACGCCCGGCGGCAGGCAAATACACCTGTGCCGCCACGCCCGTCCTTGCCGCTTGCCGCCCCCTCGCCTATCAAGGCCAAAAGGGGCATTTCCATGCGTATTCTGATCACCAACGACGACGGCATCGCGGCACCCGGCCTTGAGGTTCTGCATGCCATTGCAACCGATCTGGCAGGCCCGGCCGGCGAGGTCTGGACCGTCGCCCCGGCCTTTGAACAATCCGGCGTGGGCCATTGCATCAACTATGTGCACCCCACGATGATGACCGAAATCGCGCCACGCCGCTTTGCCGCCGAAGGATCGCCCGCCGATTGCGTGTTGATCGCCGTGCACGAAGTGCTCAGGGACACGCCGCCCGATCTGGTGCTGTCCGGCGTCAATCGCGGCAACAACTCGGCCGAAAACACACTTTATTCCGGCACCATCGGCGGCGCGATGGAAGCGGCGCTGCAAGGGTTTCCTGCCATTGCCCTGTCGCAATATTATGGCCCTGCCAATCGCGAACTCGCAAACCCGTTTGAAACCTCCGCACACCACGGTGCTGCGGTGATCCGGCGCATTCTGGATGCAAGCCCGGCGGAAAGTGTCGATTACCCGCTGTTCTACAATGTGAATTTCCCCCCGGTTGCGGCCGCCGACATGAAAGGCATCCGGCTTGCCGCACAGGGCCGCCGCCCCGGCGTTGTTTTTGGCACCGAACCCCATATCGCCCCCTCGGGCCGCCGCTTTGCCTGGATCAAGGGCGGCGACCAACAGGTCAGGGCCGCACCGGGGTCGGATGCGGCGGTCAATCTTGAGGGATATACCTCTGTGACCCCCATGCGCGCCGACCTGACCGCCCATGACATGATGCATAAACTGTCGGCCATCACCACATGAACGACGAAGCCACCTCCGAGGCCGAACGCAAGATGCAGTTCCTCTATGCGCTGCGCTCCAAGGGGGTGACCGACGCCAACGTGCTGGGCGCGATGGAGGCGGTGGACCGTGGCCCTTTCATCAAGGGCCTGTTCTCCGCCCGCGCCTACGAGGACATGCCCCTGCCCATCGCCTGCGGCCAGACCATCAGCCAACCCTCCGTTGTCGGGCTGATGACACAGGCACTTGAGGTCAGCCCGCGCGACAAGGTGCTGGAGATCGGCACCGGCTCGGGCTATCAGGCCGCGATCCTCAGCAAACTGGCCCGCCGGGTCTATACCATCGACCGGCATCGCCGTCTGGTGCGCGAGGCGCGCGAAATCTTTGCCGACCTTGACCTGACCAACATCACCGCCATCACCGCCGACGGCAGTCATGGGCTTGAGGATCAGGCCCCCTTTGACCGCATCATCGTGACGGCTGCGGCCGAAGACCCCCCCGGCCCGCTGCTGCGCCAGCTCAAGGAGGGCGGCATCATGGTGCTGCCCGTGGGCCAGTCAGACGCGGTGCAACACCTGATCCGTGTCCGCAAGACCGCTCAGGGGCTGGAATATGACGAAATGCGCGCTGTTCGCTTTGTTCCCTTACTGGAGGGCTTGGGAAAAGACCCATAATACTGTATGAAACCCGCAATTCCCGGACACACGGGGACTGGTGACGAGGACATGCAGATGTTTCAAGACAATTCCCGCCGCAAGATGCGGCTGACACTGCTGGCCGGCAGCAGCGCGCTTTTGCTGGCCGCCTGTGGCAATCAACCGCTGGATTTCGATCTGCGCGGGCTTGGCGGCGGCTTCAGCACCGCAGACGCCGCCACCGCCCCCCTGGCGGCTCGCCCAAAACCTGACAACCGCGGTGTCATCTCCTATCCCAACTATCAGGTTGCGGTGGCGCGACGCGGGGATACCTTGCTGGATGTTGCCGAACGGGTCGGAATAGATGCGCAACGGCTGGCGCAGTACAATGGCATTGAACCCGACGTGGCCCTGCGCAAGGACGAAATCATCGCCCTACCCTCACGTGTCGCGGAACCCTCTCCCGCCACCGGCGCCATCGGAAGCGGCCCGATCCAGCCTGTTGACATCAGCACACTGGCAGGCAGCGCAATCGACCGTGCCCCAGCAACACCGGGCGTTGAAACGGCGGCCCTGCCCGCTGCGCCCGCAACCAAGGCCCAGACCGGCAAGGAACCCATCCGCCACAAGGTCGAGCGCGGTGAAACCGCCTATACCATTGCGCGGCTTTATGGCGTCCCGATCAAGTCACTGGCCGAATGGAACGGACTTGGGTCGGATTTCGGGATCAGGGAAGGCCAGTTCCTGCTGATCCCCGTTCCAAAACAGAACCCGCCAAAACGCAACGCGGACCCGGCGCCTGAATCCGTCCCCCTGCCCGGCAGCGGCAGCCCGACACCCACCCCGCCATCGGCAACAAAACCCTTGCCGCAAAATGAACCGCCAGCCAAATCTGCTGAGGCGGCGGACCCTCAGGCCCCGGTTGCGGACGTTGGCAAACCGACCAAGCCCGCCAAAGCGACCAAGATGGCGATCCCGGTTCAAGGCAACATCATTCGCGGCTATACCAAGGGCAAGAACGAGGGCATCAACATCAAGGCCGCCCCCGGCACTGCCGTAAAAGCCGCCGACAGCGGCACGGTCGCGGCGGTCACGCAAACCGCCGAAGGTGTGCCCATCGTTGTGGTCCGCCACGCGGACAACATCCTGACCGTCTATGCCAATGTCACCGCTGTCAGCGTCAAAAAGGACGATCCTATCAAACGCGGCCAGCAGATCGCAAAGCTGCGCGATGGCAATGACGCCTACGTGCATTTTGAGGTCCGCAAGGGCTTTGACAGCGTCGACCCCGCGCCGTTCATCAACTGAGCCTGGATTTGTAAACAGACCGGGCCGCGCGCGCCCCTCAGAGCGTCTCTGATTTTCTCGGCAATGGCAAATATCGCGTTGCCACAAACATCCCGCGCGTCGGGCAATGCCTGCCCCTGGAAAGGCGCTATCAGCTTCTATTCGCGGCACTTTATGGTGGCTCAGAGCCGCTTCATTCAGAAGAAAATACCTGCATCAGCCAAAGCGCAGGCCCGTAGTAGGGGCGGGCGAGAATATCAAATGCCATCTCCCGGAACGCCGGAAACAATCTACCCCAGCGGCACGCCCCTGCGCCCGGCCAGATCAACAAAATACTGCCACGCCACCCGGCCCGACCGCGCGCCCCGTGTGGCTTGCCATTCGATCGCCTCGGCACGCAGCGTGTCGTCGGACACCGCAACGCCATAGGCATCGCAATACCCCCGGATCATGCCCAGATATTGATCCTGATCGCAGGGATGGAAACCCAGCCACAACCCGAACCGATCCGACAGCGATACCTTTTCTTCCACCGCTTCGGAGGGATTGATGGCCGATCCGCGTTCATTCTCGATCATGTCACGGGGCATCAGATGGCGGCGGTTGGATGTGGCATAAAGCACCACGTTTTCCGGCCGCCCCTCAATCCCACCATCCAGAACCGCCTTGAGCGATTTGTAATGGGCATCGTCATGACCAAAGCTCAAGTCATCGCAAAACAGGATGAACCGCTGACTGGCACCGCGCAGCAGGTTCAGCAGACGGCCTACAGACGGCAGATCCTCACGCTGTAACTCGACAATCCGCAACTGCTCGTGCGATCCCTGAACACTGCCATGTACCGCTTTGACAAGGCTGGATTTTCCCATCCCCCGTGCGCCCCACAACAAGGCGTTGTTCGCAGGCAATCCAGCGGCAAACTGCCGGGTATTGGCAAGCAGGGTATCCCGCGCCCGCTCCACCCCGATCAGCAGCTCAAGCTCCACCCGCGCAACCTTGAAAACAGGCTCAAGCCGATCCGGCTCAGTGTGCCAGACAAAGGCCGGGGCCGCGTCAAAATCGGGGGCGCTTAACGGTGCCGGAGCCATCCGCTCAAGCGCCGCCGCAATCCGGTCCAGGGGGTCGTCACTCACTTCTGGTCGTCCTCGACGTCGTCGTCAAATTCGGCCATCAGATCGTCATCCTCGTCGTAAAAGCCTTCAGCGCGCAGCTTTGCCTCGCGGGTTTTCTCGACCCGTTTGACCAATTGAATGGAGATTTCATACAGCCCGTACACCACAACAAAAAGGATCAGCTGGGTGATGACATCCGGCGGCGTCACCAATGCAGCAAGCAGCAGAATGGCAACCATCGCGTATTTGCGCACATTGCCAAGACCTTCGGCACTGACCAACCCGGCCTTGCCCATCAGCGTCAACAACACCGGAAGTTGGAAACACAGGCCAAAGGCCATGATGAATTTCAACGTAATATCAAGGCTTTCGTTGACCTTGCCAAAAAAGGTGATGGTCGGACCGCTGGATTCTTTCGCCGCCTCGATGACCCCCCCGGTTGCCGTCGACAGGACATTGGTCACGATGGACGACGCATCGGCAAAGCCCAGCAGGAAGGTCATGGCCAGCGGTGTGACCACAAACTGGGCAAAGCTTGCCCCCAGCAGGAACATCGCAGGTGACGCGATCAAAAACGGCAGAAACGCGCTTTTTTCATTACGGTAAAGACCCGGTGCCACAAACCGCCACATCTGGTATCCGATGACCGGAAAGGCAAGCGCAACCCCCCCCACCATCGACACCCGGAACAGGGTAAAGAGGTATTCCTGCGGGCTGGTAAATTGCAGCGCAGGGTTTTCGTCTCCCAGCGATCTCAGCGTGTCCACAATCGGATTCAGCAGGAAGGTCATCACGTGTTCGGCGATGAAATCCCCCTTGATCGGGATGAAAAACAAGCTGATTGTCACCAGTAGGGCCAGCACCGAGCGGATCAACCGCGTGCGCAGTTCCGCCAGATGTTCAATCAGCGGGGCGGCGCTGCTGTCAATATCCTCATTGTCATTGGCACTCATGTCTTGCTCTTCTTCGCAGCGGGCTTCCTGGCAGCCGTCTTCTTGGCCGGGGCCTTCGTGGCGGCGGCTTTCTTGGCCGGTGCTTTCTTGGCCGGTGCTTTCTTGGC
>CAXBKL010000085.1:0-15298 GCA_963976125.1 uncultured Sulfitobacter sp.
GGCGCTGACCCGATCCAGCAGGCTCACAATTCGGTCAGCATCGTCGCCGAGGTTGCGAAACCTGAGGTTCAGGGCGTGCGGATGCAAGTTGGTCATGTCCCGCGCACCCTCAAAATCGGCCAGGATGATAGGCAGACCCGCTTCGGTTGCTTCCAGCGCACCAATTGGTGTGCCCTCGTAACGGGAGGTCAACAGATAAGCGTCGGCCGCCATCAGGGCGGCCCGTACATCCCGAACCGGGCCGACAAATCGAATGCGGGTAAATACATCGGAAGGCACCAACGCCGCGATGTGGTCACAAAAGGCCGGCGCATCGGTGCCGGGGCCACAGAGTGACAGCGTGAAGTCAGGTGGCAAATGGGCAAGCAGTCTGGCTGCGAGATCAAGATTTTTCTGCCAGCCGACGCGCCCGGTCACAACAAGATGCCTGCCATTTGATGCGGCGGGTTGCGGCAGGTTGCCCAGATCCGAGCAATTTTCAAGAACATGCACCCAATGCCGGGCAAGGCGGGCAGCGCCAACTGCCGACATCATCCGGTCCTTCATCTGGTTCGTCAGGAACACCAGATGCATGGGTGGGGAATACGCAAGAAGGAGCTTTTCCAGGGCCAGCGACAGGCGTCGTGCAGCGGGTTTGTGGCCGGGGTCGAAGGGCAGGCCGTGAAACGTGCATGCGACAGAGGCGCTGGGCCGCCATAACCGGGTCACCAGCAGCAGGCGGCCCATCAACACCGGCAGCCGTGCGTGAAACCAGATAAGATCCGCCGGGCAGTTCCTGAGCAGTTGAAAAAGCCCCGCCGCGCCCCGGAACAGGTGTTCAGGCGAAAGCCTGGTAGCAAGGCCGGGAACAGTCACATGGGCCGCGCCCAGCCTGTCAAAACCGCCTTCGTCCACGTCGCTGGCTATCGTGACCCTGGCGACATCGCGCAGGCTGTCCGATAAATGTTCAAGGTGCCGTGGGACGCCGGACCGGACACCGGCACCCCCGACCAACAGAATGTTGGGCAAACGATCAGACACGGCCAAGGCTGGCTGCTCCCCAAAAGCCGAGAGTGGCGATGCGGGTCTGCCGATAGGGCGCGACCTGGCTCAAACCTGCGAGGCGTGGGAAAAATGTCTGGGTGCGGGCCGCGCCAAAGGTGGCCAGCGTCGCCCGTGCATCCGGTGTGAGAAGGTCATCGACATGTTCCATGGCCCGGAGGTTGTGTGTGATGTGATCAGCGAAAACACCGCGCAGAACCGCCCGTTTGCGCCGCAACTGGGACAGGATGCCCCGTCCCGCCCCAACGGCATTTTGCAGGTGTTGACGGTACAGCAACACCGGCGGGCCATCGTCGAAAACCACCTGCCCGCCGGCCCCGGTGATCAGCAGATAGAGCCACCAATCATGGGCAAATACCTGCGCGGTCCGCTGTGCGGCGGCGCGGGCCAGTTGCGCGGCGGCAGGATTGAGCAGGATGGTATTTCCAAAGGCCACATTTTCGATCAAGGCATTTCTGAAGCTGCACGGGTAGTCCGGGGTTTTGGTGGCGCGCGTTTTCCCCGATCCCGGCATCCAATCCCAGCGCCGCCCGCAATAGAGCGCAGGAGATCCCCCAAATCGTCGAAGCGCATGGACAGCACGGGATATTTTTTCCGGCGTCCATATGTCATCCTGATCCGCAAACCCGACAAAGCCGCAGCTCGGGGGCAATTTCCGTACCATATTCATGTAATTGGCGGAAAAGCCCTGCTGTGGTCCGGTGGTGAGCTGGACCTGTCCCGGATGACCCTGCGCAAACCGGGTCAAAAGAGGCACACTGAGGTCTGTTGACCCATCATCGCTACACGTCAGGGTCCAGTTTTGGTGGCGCTGCGACGAGATGCTGCGCAATTGTGCGGGTAGATGGGCCGCGCCGTCAAAGACACCCATCAAAAGGGTGACCCGGTGGTCGGAATTCTGGCCAGACTGCCGCATGATGTTCTCTTTGGCTCCGTAGATGATTTGCGGATTAATACCTCGTTAAGGTTAGCGAAATATTAATGGCGCTTGAGACCTCTTAAGAGAGATTACTAAGTGGCATCCGTTTCCAAAGTCTTACTCATCCGGCGTTTTCTGCACGCCTGGCGTACCGAAGGCGGTGGTTGGGCCCTGCGCCGGACGGGCGGATACCTGATGCGCAGATTGAGACCCCTGTGGCCCGGATGGCTGTGCCGGAACAGACCCGCAGCCGGTGCGTCCTATCTGCTTGGGATGTGGCAGACGTTGGCCCGCGAGGAGGCCTTTCACGTCACGAAAAGCCCCGCCATTTTGCAAAGGCGCAGGCAAATTGCACTGATCGGAGATCTCAACCTGCCGCAGTGCCGCAAATACCGTGTCGAGCAACTTGCCTCGTATCTGCAGTCCGGTTCCGTAGATGTCGAATACGCCCATTATGAGGACGTTCCACGGGCAACGCGCATCATGCAGCTTGCCACTCATGTGATCGAATACCGCCTGCAATCCACCCCGGTGACTGAAATGCTGCGCTACGAAGCGCGGCGGTTGCGGTTGCCCATTCTCTACGATCTGGATGATCCGCTGTTTTCAATCTCGGCCTATGAAACCTATCGCAACATGCAGGCGCTTGATCCGGCCCATAAGGCGGGGTTTCTCGCGGCGGCGCCCCGCTACCTGAACATGATGAACGGCGCGGATGTCATGAGCGTATCGACGCCGGGCATGGTCGCGCATGCGGCGCTCTATACATCGCGCCCCCTGTTCCTGCGTCGGAATTTTGCGGATCACGAGACCTTGAATGCTGGTCGGTCTGCGGCAAGGGGGAAGCGGCCAGACGGTGTGTTTCGTGTGGCGTTTTCAAGCGGATCAAGAGGACATGAAATGGACTTGGCAGAGATCATCGAACCGCTTTCCATCTTCGTCCTCGGGGCCGAGAACCGGCAGTTGATGATCCTTGGCCACTTTGACCGAAAATTGCTGCCAGCCGCTCTTGCCAAACGGACGCGGATCACCGGATTTGCGGATTATCCAAGATACCTTGCCACGCTGGCCCAGGCGGATTGTGCGGTGATGCCAATGTGCGATGACCTGTTCAACCGCTGCAAAAGCGCCGTGCGCGTATTGGATGCCGCAGCGGCTGGAGTGCCGTCCATTGTCAGCGCGGTTGGCGATTTGCCCAATGTTGTCAAGCATGGACGCACGGGGATGATCGCGGAAACCGGGCCCGATTGGGGCAGGGGGTTGCATCAAATGGCATCTGCCCCGGAGACTGCATCGCAAATGGGACATGCCGCACGCCAAGACCTTGAAGCCCGCTGGATCGGGTCGAACGCGGCTCACATCATTGACCCAGAAATGCTGCGGTGGCTTGAGACATGAGCCAGCGTCATGTTTTGATTGCCAACGTCCATTTTGCCCCGTTTTCCTATGGTGGGGCTACAATCGTTGCCGAAGAAATTGCACATGCGCTGATGCGGCGGGGGGGCTATGTTGTTTCGGTCGTATCGACATGTGTGCGGCCCGATCTGGCACCATATGGTGTGGTCAGAGCTGAAAAAGCCGGCATCACGAACTACCTGATTAACCTGCCGGAACATCGCAGTTATGCGGAACGGTATGACAATCCCGCTGTCACGGCGCGGCTTGCCGAATTGGTGTCAGCGCTGCACCCCGACCTGATCCATGCCCATTGCCTTCAGGACATCGGCACGGGCATCTTTCCGGCTGCCGAGGCGGCCGGTATTCCGGTGGTGCTCAGCGTGCATGATTTCTGGTGGCTGTGCGAGCGTCAGTTCATGGTGCGGATAGATCAGACCTACTGCGGTCAGAACCCCGTTCAGGTAGAAGCGTGCAAAGGCTGTGCCGAAAACTACTGGGCCGCAAAAATGCGGTTCGATCACATGCGCGACCTTGCCTCAAGGGCGGCGCGTGTGACCTATCCCAGCAATTTTGCAAAGGACCTGCATGAACGCTCGGGCTTTGCCCCCGGCAAGGGGGTGGTCTGGGAAAATGGTGTGCATTTGCCGGAGGCGGGATTTTTTGAGGATCAGAAGGCCCGACAAGACGGGGATGCAACCGTGACTTTTGGCTATCTGGGGGGGCCGTCACAGATCAAGGGATGGCCCTTGATCCGCGACGCCTTTGCCACGCTGGGCCGGGACGATTTTCGCGTGCTTCTGGTTGAGGGCAGTTTGGATGGGTCATGGTGGAAAGGACAGAATTTCGCCGATCTCATGGGGGATTGGCGCGTGGTGCCGCGATTCAGCCAGGTGGAATTGGATCGGTTCTATGCGCAAATCGACGTTTTGCTGTTTCCGTCGCAGTGGAAGGAAACCTACGGGCTTGCCCTGCGAGAGGCGTTGGCGCGGGGTTTGCCGGTGATCCAGACAGACAGCGGCGGTACGGTCGAACATGACGCCGTTGTTGAACAAGACCTGATCCCGATTGGCCCCTACCCGCAGTTGCTGTGCCAACAGATCGAGAAGCGGCTTGACCAGGGTCAGGTGCGGAATAACCCCGTCCCGGTTCAGAGCTTTGCGGCGCAGGCCGATGCGTTTCACGTGTTGGTCGAACAGATTATCGGCTAAAAGACAAAATCACCTGCATCAAGGTCACTTATGTTCACCCCCACCAGCCTTATTGAATCTGCGGCGCTGGTTGCGATGCGGGTGTCCAGGCCAAGCTGATCCGCTGCGTTCAGCACATCACCCATGTCGTTGAACCATGACAACGCCGACAGGTCCAACCGTTCGCTGCTGTTCAGGGCGTCAAAATCGGTGATGGTGTCATCGCCATGACCGGGGGCAAACAGAAACACATCTGCATTGAACCCGCCGGTCAGAATGTCATCGCCCGTCCCGCCAATCAGAATGTCGAACCCGGCATCCGCATTCATGGTGTCATTGCCGCTGTTGCCATCAAGGATGTCGTTGCCGCTCCCGCCAAAGAACCGGTCATCACCAGAGCCGCCCCAGATGGTGTCATTGCCTTCCTGGCCAAAAAGGCCATCCCCGGCCTCGCCGCCATAAAGTTGATCGTTGCCTGTGCCGCCAAAGAGGCGGTCAAAGCCGAGGTCGCCAAGCAGTGTGTCATTCCCCGCCTCGCCATACAGGTTGTCGGCCTGATGCCCCCCGTCCAGCAGGTCGTCGCCATCGCCCCCGTTCAGCAGATCGAAACCGGAGTTGCCAAACAGGGTGTCATTGCCGCCCTCGCCCCAGACACCATCGACGCTAAAGCCGAAATTGCTGCCTGCGCTTAGCCAGTCGTCGCCGTCCCCGCCGTACAGCCGGTCGGCTGTTGCCCCTGCCCAGACCCTGTCGTTGCCAGCGCCGCCAAGGATCTGGTCAAAGCCATCACCGCCCAGGATCACGTCATTGCCGTCGCTGCCGCTCAGGGAATCGGCGAATGTGCCGCCTGAAATCGTGTCGTCTCCGTCGCCCCCGGTGATTGTGTCGAATCCCCCGGACCCCAAGAGCAGGTCGCTTTCCCCACCGCCATGGATTTCGTCATCTCCGCTATCTCCATTGATGCTGTCGGCGCCGGCGCCGGATTGGATCGTATCGTTGCCGCCATCGCCAAAGAGCCGGTCATTTTGTCCGAACCTCTGGATCAGGTCGCCTCCGCTCCCGCCGATGAAATCGCCCGTGGTACGGGAGAGAGTAATGTTGGGTTCGGCCAGCCAAGTGGGGGCCGCAGGGGGCGGCCCCGCCGTTGGATTGTCGGGATCGGGATCGGGATCAGGGTCCGGATCAGGATCGGGGTCCGGGTCAGGATCGCCTGGGCCATTCGGATAGGCGGATGGATCGGTTTCACTGCGGTTTCCCTGAACAAGGTTCAGAGCGGTGAAATCGCTTTGGGACAGGCGGTTGCCGTCGGCCGTGCGCACCTCGAGCACCTCGTCGCCAAAGCGCAGTTCGGCCCCCCAGCTGCGCGACGAAATCACCAACATTCCGATCCCGTTCAAGGGATTGAAATCGGACAAGTCGATGATGTCGATAAGGTGTTCAAAATCGACGATGGTGTCGGTGTCGCCGTCTTCCAGAAGGACAAAGGTGTCCGATCCGCCGCCCCCTTGCAGGCGGTCGGAACCGGCGCCATCCACCAGAATGTCATCCCCGTTTGCGCCATTGATGCGGTCGTTTCCCGCCTGCCCGGTCAGAATGTCGTCACCGGACCCGCCATTCAGGTCGCCCCCCAGTGCGGCGGCAATGCGGGTCTCACCCAGGTTGGGCAGCGAAATGAAGAACTCGGTCAGGTATGGGGCCGAATAGGTCGATACCCAGACACGGATGCCATTGGATGTCGCAATGGCCTCCAGCGCGGTGATCCCGCGCAAGGGGCTGGTGGCATCGGCGGCCATTGCGGCGACGTGTTGCAATCGCCCGCCTGGCAATATGGTGAACAGGCTGATCCCCTGATCATTGCCCGCAGCAACCACGAAGCTTTGGCCATCCACTGTGACGCTTGTGACGCGGCTGACATCTGAAAAGCGGGTAGACCGATCATCGACCAGATGATCGACCGGAGTGAGGTCTTGACCGTTTGCGCCGATTTCAAGGACACTCAGTGAGGAGCTGCCGGAGGCGGCAACGATCAGGTAGGGCGTTCCATTTGCGTCTGAGGTGACGGCCATTGCGCCGGGGCCCTCGACCCAGAGCCCATCGGCCGCATCGACGTTCGCCATGTTGCGCATGGTGCCGTTCTCCAGCCGGAACATGCTGATTGTGTCGGCGCGTCCGTAACTGACAAAGGCGTAGGTGTTGCCGTTTAGGGTGGCCGAGACGATGTCAGCTGCCTGCTCCGATCGCAGGGCACCGCTTTGGGAAATGTTGCTGACGGACAGGGTATTGCCGGACCCGAAAGACATGTTCACCAGCCCGCCGGACCGCAGGGCCGCGATCCCCTGCGCGCCATTGCCAAAGAGCTCCATTTCCGTCAACAGCCCCATGTTCCAACCCGACGCAGAAGCCGTTGCAGACCCGGAAAACGGATTTCCCGACCCGTCCAGATCAACGCGAACCCCGGTCAGGGCGCTGGCGTTCAGCCCAGCAAGAAAAAGTTGGGGCGTTCCCCCTGTGTCCCGCAGAACCAGATCTGTCGTTTCCAGTTGCAATAGTCCCGGCGCGAGACGCCATTGCGCTTCGAGCCGCGTCTGACCGGGTGACGCGCCGATGTCATAGGCCGACAGCCATCCATCCCCACGGGTTGTGGCAAAAAGCGTTGCTTCGCCGCCATTTTGATAGACCTGCAAATCGGTCAGCCCGACCAGCGAATCCGGTTGTGCGCCAGAAAGCGCGCCGCGCGATGAAAATAGTGCCCTGACCATGAGACCACCCCTCAAGAACCACCCTGTCGGATGTGCCTGATCGGCGTGGGGTCAAGGTGGTGCGATTGTGGCGCTGGCAAGGAGTATGTCGCGATTTTTAGAAAGTTGGTGTTGCACAAACCGGAGCGTCGGCGTTCGGGCGCGGCGGTGTTTGTTGAAGAACTTGGCACAGGGTCCGCTGCATTCTTCTTTGATTCACGCCGCAAAGGACCGTTCATGCCAGAGACATCACCTTCCTTATCCCTGCCATATCTACAGCCAGCGCAGGCGCAAAAGCATGTGACCCACAACGAGGCGCTGCGCATTCTGGATGCGGTAACGCAGTTGAGCGTTCTTGACACCACCCTGACCGCACCGCCCGCCCAGCCGGGTGAAGGTGACAGGTACATCATCAACGGCGTCGGCGCGGGGGCCTGGAGCAATCAGGACAATTCAGTTGCGATCTGGAGCGATAGCGCATGGCACTTCTTTGCGCCAAGTGTTGGCTGGCGCGCGGATGTGTCGGGCACTGGCGAGGAATTGCGGTTTGACGGGACCGTTTGGGTGCCGCTGACGGGAGAGATTGTTCTGCAAAATCTGCCGTCGATCGGTGTCGGGACAACGGCGGACACAACCAACCGGCTGTCCGTCGCGGCAGAGGCGACATTGCTGAACCACGACGGCAACGGCCATCAACTGAAACTGAACAAGGCCACCCCTGCGGATACCGCAAGCCTGTTGTTTCAGACCGGGTTTTCGGGGCGCGCGGAAATGGGCACCGCCGGATCGGACGATTTTGCCATCAAGGTAAGCCCCGACGGTAACACGTTTCACACCGCGCTCAGTATTGATGCGGACAACGGGGCGGTGCAGTTCGGGACGGGCCAGAATTACTTTGACGACGTGTTCATTCTGAATGACACGGCCTATTCGTTCGATATTCCGTGGTCGAATCCATCACGCATGATGATGTGGCTCAGCGTGAACATCGGGGGTCGATTTTACATGATCGCGATAACGGGGTCGATGAACGGCGCGGGAAATTTCAGCGAAATTTTCGCAAGCCCGCCGGGTTCGCTGGCGTTTTTTACCGGGGCGCTGACGGGGACCACCGGACCCTCGGGCGGCATCAACCTGTCCATTGAAAATGCCGGGGGTACGCCCAGGATGTATGTCGAAAACCGTCTTGGCAGTAACCGGCTGTTTACACTGGCAACATTGGGGAAATGAGATGAGCAAACCAACCACCTACCGTAATGTGATCCTGCCGGGAGTTGGACGTGTCAAAGTCCCCGAAGGCATCAGCGATGAACAGGTGCTGGCGCAGATAAACGCGCCCGATGATGAGGCAACACCTGCCAAGAAAACCCACAAAAAGCCCTAAAGAGGGCGTCAAATCGCTCCGTCCGGTGTATTGATTGCAGGCAATAACAAGCAGGCAAGAGCGACGGAGCGATCTAGTGGATTTTCTGACCCAGACAAAACTGCCGGGTGTGGTTTTGCTGAATCCGCCGCGTTTTGGCGACGCGCGCGGATTTTTCAGCGAAAGCTGGAACCGCAGGAAGATGCAGGATCACGGCATTGATCTGGACTTTGTGCAGGATAACCATTCGGTGTCGGCGGCGGCCAACACGGTGCGTGGTCTGCATTATCAAGCGCCGCCCCATGCGCAGGCCAAACTGGTACGCTGTGGGCGGGGAGTTCTTTTTGATGTGGCGGTTGATGTGCGCAAAGGCAGCGCGACCTATGGGCAATGGGTCGGCTACGAGCTTTCGGCGCAGAACGGTCTGCAATTGCTGATTCCGGCCGGGTTCCTACATGGGTTTGCGACGCGCGTCCCGGACACGGAAATCATCTATAAATGCAGCGACTACTACGCGCCTGAATGTGACGGTGCCGTCCGGTTTGATGATCCTGACATTGGCATCGAATGGGGTCTGAGCGGCCCTGCGGTTCTTTCAGACAAGGATCGGGCCGCCCCGGTGATGGCGGATTTTGACAGCCCGTTCGAGGTGGCGTCGTGAAGATCATGGTCACAGGGGGCGCGGGATTCATCGGATCAGCCGTGGTGCGGCTTGCGGTGGCGCGCGGGCACGCCGTGGTCAATGTTGACGCGCTGACCTATGCGGGTTGTCTGGCGAATGTGGCGTGCGTGGACGATAGCCCGCTCTATGCCTTTGAGCATGTCGATATTCGCGACCGTCCCGCGCTGGATCGGGTGTTCAATGCGCATCACCCCGACGCCGTTATGCATCTGGCCGCAGAAAGCCATGTGGACCGGTCTATTGATGGGCCGGGCGATTTCATCGAAACAAACATCACCGGCACCTACAACATGCTGGAATCGGCGCGCAGTTACTGGGTGACGCAGGGCAAGCCCGGCAGCTTTCGGTTACACCATATTTCAACCGATGAAGTTTATGGATCGTTGGGTACAACGGGCCTGTTCACCGAAGAGACAGCCTATGACCCTCGGTCGCCCTATTCCGCATCCAAGGCATCAAGCGACCATCTGGTGCGGGCCTGGGGTGAAACCTATGGTTTGCCCGTGGTTTTGACAAATTGCTCAAACAACTACGGCCCCTATCATTTCCCCGAAAAGCTGATCCCGGTGGTCATCCTGAACGCGTTGGCGGGCAAGCCGATCCCGGTTTATGGCGAAGGGGTGAACGTGCGCGATTGGCTGTTTGTCGAGGATCACGCGGATGCGTTGTTGTTGGTGCTGGAAAAAGGTGCGCAGGGCCGCAGCTACAACATCGGCGGCGAAAACGAGGCGCGCAATATTGATCTGGTGCGCGACATATGTGGCATTCTGGATGCCAAGCGGCCCAAGCCAACGCCCTATGCCGATCAGATCACCTTTGTGCAGGACCGCGCGGGACATGATCTGCGCTACGCGATTGATCCCAGCCGCATCCGAAATGAACTGGGATGGCGGCCATCCGTGACACTGGAACAGGGTTTGCAACGTACGGTGCAATGGTACCTCGACAATGAGGATTGGTGGCGCGCCTTGCAGGACCGCGCAGGTGTAGGTGAACGGTTGGGGACCAAGGTATGATCCTGGTTTTTGGCAAATCCGGGCAGGTCGCTGCTGAATTGGCCGCTTTTGACGATGTGAAGTGTCTGGGCCGGCGGGATGCGGACCTGAGCCAACCGGAGCAATGCGCGGAGGCCATTCGGCAGCACCGTCCGGCCGCCGTGATCAACGCAGCAGCCTATACCGCGGTCGACAAGGCCGAAAGCGAAGTGGAACTGGCAACCATCATCAACGCGGATGCGCCGGGTGCTATGGCACTGGCATGTCGGGAACTGGGCATTCCGCTGGTCCAGATTTCGACGGATTACGTTTTTGCCGGGAATGGTGATGCGCCCTGGCGACCGGATGAGCCAACCGGGCCGTTGGGTGCTTATGGGCGGTCCAAATTGAAGGGCGAGGAAGCGGTGCGTGCCTCCGGGGTGACCCATGCCATCCTGCGGACCTCCTGGGTTGTCTCGGCGCATGGCAATAACTTCGTGAAAACGATGCTCCGGCTGGGATCTGAGCGCGCCGGGCTGAGTGTTGTTGCGGATCAGATTGGCGGCCCCACCGGCGCGCGCGAGATTGCGGCGGCCTGCCACAGGATTGCCGGTGACCTGATCCGCGCGCCAGCCAAGACGGGTACCTATCATTTTTCCGGGGCACCGGATTGCAACTGGGCGGACTTTGCCCGCGCGATCTTTGACACTGCGGGAATTGACTGCGCGGTGACGGACATTCCCACAACCGCCTACCCGACACCTGCGGTGCGACCGCTCAATTCGCGGCTCGATTGCGCCACAACCCGGCAGATTTTTGGGATTTCGCAACCTGACTGGCGCGCGGCGCTCACGCATATCCTCACAGATTTAGGAGCACACCCATGACCCAGCGCAAGGGCATCATACTGGCGGGCGGGTCCGGTACTCGGCTTTTCCCGATCACGATGGGGGTCAGCAAACAGCTTTTGCCGATCTATGACAAACCAATGATCTATTACCCGATTTCGGTACTGATGCTGGCGGGCATTCGCGAGATTGCGATGATTACCACGCCGCAGGATCAGGACCAGTTTCAGCGGTCGCTGGGGGATGGCAGTCAATGGGGCATTTCGCTGACCTATATCGTTCAGCCATCACCGGATGGATTGGCGCAGGCCTACATTCTAGCCGAAAATTTCCTTGATGGCGCACCGTCTGCGATGGTGCTGGGGGACAATATTTTTTTCGGACATGGGTTGCCCGAGATTTTGGCAGATGCAGATCAGCATACCAGCGGTGGCACCGTCTTCGGCTATCACGTTGCGGACCCCGAACGGTACGGCGTTGTCAGTTTTGCCAAGGACGGCACCGCCGAAAGTATTATCGAAAAGCCAAAAACACCCAAATCGCGGTATGCGGTGACGGGACTGTATTTTCTGGATGCCGATGCGCCACGGCTGGCGCGGGAGGTGCAGCCCTCGGAGCGGGGCGAGTTGGAAATCACCACGTTGCTGGAAATGTATCTGGCGCAGGGAAATTTGCGGGTAAAGCGCATGGGGCGGGGATATGCGTGGCTGGATACCGGGACACATGCGAGCCTTCTGGATGCGGGCAACTTTGTGCGCACTTTGACACAACGGCAGGGGTTACAGACCGGGTGCCTCGAAGAGATCGCCCATGAGCAAGGGTGGATCAGCGACGAAGACCTGCAGGAGCGGGCCGAGATGTTCGAAAAGAACGACTATGGCGCGTATCTGAAATCGTTGTTGTGAGGCAACTGGTGTGAAGGTGTTACGTGCGCGCCGGCCTTGAGCCAGGGCGGCGGCGTCTTATCCCTTGGTCACCTGACCGCGCGCATAGACATCCTCGTAGCGGGTAATGTCATCTTCGCCAAAATACGTCCCGGTCTGAACCTCGATCAATTCCATCGGGGTCTTGCCGGGGTTCTCCATCCGGTGCACGGCCCCCAAGGGGATATAGACGGATTCGTTTTCCTCAACCAAACGCACGGTATCGTCGATTGTCACCTTGGCGGTGCCGACAACCACGACCCAATGTTCAGACCGATACTTGTGGCTTTGCAAACTAAGCGCCGCACCGGGGTTCACCACGATGCGCTTGACCTGAAACCGCTCGCTCAGGGTCAGGGTCTCAAAGAAACCCCATGGCCGGTGATCCTTTGGGAATGTGTCGGCCTGCGGCACACCCGCCTTGCGCATGGATTTTACGACATCGCCAATATCGGCGACCCGGCTGCGATCCGCGACCAGAACCGCATCCGGCATGGCAATCGCAACGATATTGTCCAGCCCGACACCGACCAGCTGCAAGGCCTCGCTTTCGGACCGCAAAAGTGTTTCCCGGCAATCAACCGATATTGCCCCGCCCTGAAGGGCCACGCCGTTGGTATCGCAATCGGCGTGCTGGTGTACGGCGCTCCAGCCGCCCATGTCGGACCAGTCGCCGTCATGGGCAATCACGCTCAGGTTGTCGACCTTTTCCATGATCGCAAAATCGACGGAAATATCCTCAAGCTGGTCCCATACGTCCGGGTCTAGCCGCAGAAACCCCAGATCAGTCTGCGCTGCGTCCACCGATGCCCGTACCAGCGCCAGCATATCGGGCGCGTGCGCGGCAAAGGCGTCGATCATCGTCTGTGCGGCGTACATGAAGATACCGGCATTCCACAGGTACCCGCCTGCGTTCAGCATGCGTTCCGCTTCGGCCAGTTCGGGCTTTTCGACAAACCGATTGAGCGGGAGTGCGCCATGCGCTTCCTCCCCGTCCAGTTCAAGATAGCCATACCCCGTTTCCGGTCGGGTGGGTTTGATGCCAAATGTCACGATCTGCCCGGCGCGGGCGGCGTCAACGCCGCGGTGCACGCTGGCGCGGAACAGGTCGGCCTGGGTGATGAAATGATCCGACGGCGCGGCCAGCATCAGCCGCTGGGGGTCGGTTTGCGCCTGTACCAGCGCCGCCGCCAGCAACGCCGGAGCGGTATTGCGGGCCTGTGGCTCAATCAGCACCGCACCGGGGTCAATTCCCGCATCAGCCAGCTGTTGGGTTGCGATGAAACGAAAATCGGAATTTGTCACCACCAATGGTGCGCTGAAACCGTTGCCGGAAAGCCGTGTGCTGGATTGCTGGAAAAGGCTGCCTGCGCCGATCAAGTCGATAAACTGCTTTGGAAATCCTTTTCGGGACACCGGCCAAAGCCGTGTCCCTGATCCGCCACACAAGATCACTGGGGTGATGACGGTTTCGATCATACTGGCCCTCTTCGCACATATTCACTTTGCCGCTTGTTGTGGTTTGCGGCAATGCCCCATCTGTTAGGCTGGGGCCAGTGTAACTTGCAAGGGACAATGCCGGGGAATTCGGGCATCTTTTCGCCCACAACGATAATTGAACCGAGTGATGAAAGGGAACAGGCATGGAAATCGGCGAACTTACGCGGGCTGCGATAGAAAAAAGGGCACGGGCGCTGCAGGGGGAGGTGGTTCGCACGCCTGCGGTTGCGCTTGAGACCCCGATGATCGCCACCGCCCTGGCCGGTGGGCAGGTGGTCCTCAAGCTAGAGTGTTTTCAACACACAGGTACCTTCAAGGCGCGCGGCGCGCTGTCCAACGTACAGGCCATTCCGGCGCACAAAAGGGCCGCTGGCATAACGGCGGCCAGCGCGGGAAACCATGCGATTGCAGCGGCTTGGGCGGCGAGGGGGTGTGGGTTGTCGGCGAAAGTTGTGATGCAGGACAACGCAAACCCGTTCCGTGTGGCCCGCGCACGCGCCGAAGGGGCCGAGGTGATTCTCAAGGCGCCGGGTGCCGCTACATTTGGCGAGGCCGAGAGGCTGGCAGCAGAAGAAGGCCGGACGTTCATCCACCCCTTTGACGGGCTGACCACTGTTCTGGGTACGGCGACTGTCGGGTTGGAGTTGATGCAGGACATACCCGACCTTGATGCCGTGATTGTGACGATCGGGGGCGGCGGCCTTATCAGCGGCATTGCCGCAGCGGTCAAGCTGATGAACCCCGCATGTGCGGTTTATGGCGTCGAACCCGTTGGTGCCGACAGCATGTCACGGTCAATTGCGGCCGGCGGTCCCGTTACCCTGGATCGGGTGCAGACCATTGCCGACAGCCTGGGCGCGCCGATGTCCCTGCCATTGGGCCATGCATTGTGCGCGGCCTACGTCGATGACATCGTTACGGTGACCGATGACCAGATATGTGCCGGAATGGTGGTGCTCCAACAAGATGCCAAACTGGCGGTTGAACCAGCGGCAGGGGCCGCGATGGCGGGGCTTTTGGGTCCGCTAAGACAGCGGCTGCAAGGCAAGAAGGTGGGTGTTGTGATCTGTGGGGCGAACATCGACGCGCAGACCTATCAGGCGCAGTTGGCGCGCGGTCTTGAACACCTTGGCGCGCTGACCGATGGATGAGCTTCTGGTCCGGCTCCGGATTGTCCGGCATGATCCGCTGGACATTCACGGCTGGCTGATAACACTCTTTGAAATGCACGACAGGAGGAGACGCCATGTATGTTTTTGATCCCCCCAAGCAAGCAAGCCTCGCTGTACAGGGGACTTCGGATCGGTTTCCGGTTCGCCGAATATTCTGTGTCGGCCGAAACTACGAAGCGCATGCCAGGGAGATGGGTGCAGACACCCGCGAGCCGCCCTTCTTCTTTACCAAGCCAGCGGATGCGGCGCTCGATACGCCCTGCACGATTGCATATCCGAAGCTGACGCAGGATCTGCATCACGAGATTGAATTGATTATTGCAATCGGCAAGGGCGGATCAGAAATTGCCGAGGCTGATGTGATGGATCACGTCTGGGGCGCCTCGGTGGGGCTGGACCTGACGCGTCGTGATCTTCAGGGGCAGGCCAAGAAGATGGGCCGCCCTTGGGATTGGGGCAAGGCCTTTGACCAATCCGCGCCGATTGCCGCGATCAAACCAATTGCGGAAGTCCCCAGCGTCGAAAAAGGGCGCATCTGGTTGGCGGTGAATGG
>CAXBKL010000086.1:0-15265 GCA_963976125.1 uncultured Sulfitobacter sp.
CAATTGCGGAAGTCCCCAGCGTCGAAAAAGGGCGCATCTGGTTGGCGGTGAATGGCGTGGTGCGACAGGACGCGGATATTGGCGATCTGATCTGGTCGGTGCGCGAGCATATCGCGACGCTCAGCTGCGCCGTCACTCTCGCCCCCGGTGATCTGGTGATGACAGGCACACCTGCTGGCGTGGGCGCAGTAGGGCCGGGGGATGTGATAACCGGCGGCGTCGAGGGGATTGGCGAGCTTGAAGTGACACTCGCCCCGCGTGCCTAGATTATTTGCGATCTTTTCGGAAATTGCAGAACCCATGTCACCACAAACACACCGGCCGTCGTCCGGCAAAGCAGCCTTGGTTCCGGGCGGGCGGGACCATCTGATGTCGTTTCGTAGAAGGCCAGAAACGGTCTAAATCGGGTGGGCGTCGAGGAATTCGACAAGGGGTTTTGCCACCTCCTGTGGCGCGTCCCAAACAATCGAATGACCTGACGCGGGGATTGTGACCTCTGTCAGATCGGGGATCGGCGCAAAGCTGGGCCGGGCGACGTCGGGCGGGACCATCAGGTCGAGACCCGCATAGAAAACCAGTGTCGGACAAGGTATTTCAGCCAGCTTGGCCACCGGGCGGAAGGCGCGAAAGGCCTCGATCTGAAGCGCCATCGCATCAACAGTCTGGGCATGAGGATAGGCAAGCGCGGCTTGCAGGGCAGTTGGTACGTTGTTTTTGTTCTCGAAGAATCCATGCCCAAAAACCCACGGATACAGCGACCGCAGCCACATTTCTTCACCCTTCGGCGCCCGGCGGATGGCCAGCAGCGCATCAAACACGGCCATCGTCCGCGGCGAGCGCGCCCGGCCCGAGGCAAGAACCGTCGCGGTGGCCACGCGGCTGGGGCAACGCGATGCGATCTCAAGCGACATCAGCCCGCCCATGGAATGCCCTGCCACATGGAATCGGTCGATGCCAAGGTGATCCATCAGGGCCACCGCATCGCGTGCCATCTGATCCACGCTGACCTTGGCGTCCAGAGGCGTGGTGCGGCCCGTGGTCCGATTGTCAGGGCGGATCACCGTAAAGCGGTCCGTCAGCATCGGCGCAAACCCGGCGAAGGTCGCGCTGTCGCTCAGCATCCCGGCAAGCAGCAACAGCGGCGGGCCATCACCTTCGATTTCATAGTGATAGGAAATGTCATTCAGGGACAGATCAGGCATTGAGCGTTCTCCAGCAGGGCAACAGGTCACCAGGGGCCGGTGTGGCCTCATAGACTGCGCGGGCGATGGCACGGGCAAGGCAAAGCGAGGCGGCGTGGCCGATCTGGACCAGGTTCGGGGCTGGGCGCAGACCCGTGGACAGGGCAAAGACCAGATCACCGTCCATCGGTGTATGTGCAGGCACCGTTGCGCGCCCGATCCCGTCATGCGCTGCGGTGGCCATGCGGTTGCATTCGGATTTGGTCAAGGCGGCATCGGTGGCGACTATGGCGATGGTGGTGTTTTCGCGCATCGACATGGCCTGCATCTTGCGGGTCTCGAGCGACATGCCCAATCCGGAGGCCGGATCGGTGCCTATGCCGCCGAATTCATCGCCAATCTCGAAGGGGGCGGCGTAAAAATGTTTGTCACCTGGTGTGGTCACGGCTCCGACCGGATTGGCCGCCACCAATGCGCCGACCGTACTGCCATCCGGCAACACCAGAGACGCAGAGCCAAGCCCGCCTTTGAGCATCCCGGTCAGTGCGCCGGTGCCTGCGCCAATGGTGCCCAGGGCAAATTCATCCGATGCGTTGGCAAGCGCCTGTTGACCCAGCGTGCGATAGGGGTTTTCACGCCAGTCCTTTGCCCCGCCATTCAGCAGATCAAACAGGATCGCGCCCGGCACCAGCGGGATGGTCGCTGCACCGACCTGAAACCCACGGCCCATCGCGCGCAGCCCGTCGACCACACCCGAACAGGCGTCAAGGCCATAGGCCGACCCCCCCGACAGGACCAGCGCGTCAACAGCGGCAACGGATTTGTCCGGGGCCAGCAACGCCTCTTCGCGGGTGCCGGGCGCACCGCCCATGACATGCACAGACGCGGTAAAAGGTGCGTCCGATACCACAACCGTGGTGCCGGATTTCAAGCTGTCATCCTGCGCGTTGCCCACACGCAGGTCCGCGATGTCCGTAATCAGGTTCCTGGGTCCGGGGATCATGTTGGTTGGTGTCCTTGTTTGTGTCGCATCATCGCAGCACCCTGAACGAAAGGCTGCCTTGCTGATGGGCGGTTCGCGGCGGGCCTTGGGCAATGCCGCAAATTGTTTCGCTGGCTGTCAGACACCGCGTCCAGAATGCCATGCCACCGGGCGAATGTGTCGCAACCCCAAGGGTCCAATCCCCGCCCAATGCCTCGAACAGCAGGACTGCCGCCTGTGTGCCGATGCCCTGTTGGCGGTGGTCCGGCAGAATGGTGAATTCGACCATCTCATGCACCCCATCGGGATGGTTCCAGACAAGCGCGAACCCGATGGGCGCGCCATCCAGTTCGATCAGATAGGGATGACGCCCCGGATCAGTCCAATAGCGATCCAGCGTCTGCGGCACATAAGGCGGTCCATCGGGCATCAACTCGCGAAAATAGCCCTTGGCCATCCGGTCGAGCTGGTCGCGGTGTGCTTCACGAACGGGAGTGATCGTCAATTTTGGCGTCATGCGGATGCGGCCTCAAGATCAGGCAGGACAGGGGCTGCGGCAATCAGGGATTGGGTGTAGGGATGGCGAGGGGCTTCGAAGACCTGTTTGGTTGCCCCTTCCTCAACAATCTCGCCCGATTTCATCACCAATACACGGTCCGTTACCGTCCGCACCACGGAGAGGTCATGGGAAATGAACAGATAGGTCAGGTCGTAGGCCCCGCAGAGGTCGGCAAGCAGATCAAGGATTTGCGCACGCACTGATACGTCAAGCGCGCTGACCGCCTCGTCAAACAGGATCAGGTCGGGACGGATGATCAGTGCACGGGCAATGGCAATGCGCTGGCGCTGGCCGCCAGAGAATTCATGGATGTATTTGGTGGCATCTGCCGGGGCCAGGCCCACGGCTGTCAGCGCCTCGTCAATGGCGCGGGTGCGGTCGGCTCCGCCGGGTGGGGCATCAAGCAGGTGAAAAGGTTCGGTGATAAGCCGATCCACCCGATGACGCGGGTTGAAACTGCCGAAGGGATCCTGAAACACCACCTGCATCTTGCGCCGCACCGCCAGATTTGGAAGGGTGCCGGTGAACACCGGTTCGCCATCCAGTGTGATGCTCCCTGATTGCACCTGTTCCAGACCCAGTATCGCCCGCGTCAGGGTCGATTTTCCGCAGCCCGATTCACCCACCAGCCCCAGCCGCTCGCCGCGTTGGATGGTAAAGGAGACATCGCGCACCGCCTGAAAACTGCCCGGCGCACCGAACAGCGTTTTGCGCGGCAGGCGGTAGTTGCGGACGATGTTGCGCACCTCCAAAAGCGGTCTGGGTGCCGGCGCATCGGGCAACGTGACCTGATGGCCGGAGGCGGCAAAAAGCATGCGGGTATAGGGGTGCTGCATGTTGCGCAAGAGGTGGTCGGTGGCACCCTGCTCCACCACGTCGCCCCTGCGCATCACGGCAATGCGGTCTGCCATATCGGCAACAACAGCGAGATCATGGGTGATCATCAAAAGGCCCATCTGATCTTCTTGTGCCAGCTTTTTCAGCAGGTCGAGGATTTGCGCCTGCGTGGTCACGTCCAGCGCGGTGGTCGGCTCATCCGCGATCAGCAACAGCGGGCGCAGGGCGATGGCCATGGCAATCACCACGCGCTGACGCTGGCCACCGCTGAGTTCATGCGGATAGCGGGAGAGGGGAAAGCGGTCCTGGGGCAAACCAACCCGTGTCAGGGTTTCGGCGGCGCGCTCTTCTGCCGCTTTGCGCGTCATCGCCGGATCATGGATGCGGATCGTTTCCGCCACCTGCGCGCCAATGGTCTGGACCGGGTTCAGCGCGGTCATGGGTTCTTGAAACACCATGCCCATGTCGTTGCCACGCATGCCACATAACTTGGGTTCTGACAGTTGTGTCAGATCCACGCCGTTCAATATGATCTGGCCACTGGTCAGCGCCCCCTTGGGCAGCAATTGCATCGTCGCAAGGGCCGTCATGGATTTGCCGGACCCGCTTTCACCGGTGACCGCGAGGATTTCGCCCGGTGCAATGGACAGGCTGACGTCATGCAGGATGTCGAAACCGTGGATCGACAGGCTCAGGTTCATGATCTCAAGCAGGCTCATGCGCGTGCCACCCGGAGCCGGGGATCAAGATAGTCGCGCAACCCATCCCCCATCAGGTTCAGCCCCAGCACCGTCAGGATGATCGCAAAGCCCGGCATCAGCGCCATGTGAGGTGCAATGCTGACCAGCGTCTGCGCATCGGCCAACATGCGACCCCAGGACGGCGTGGGCGGCTGCGCGCCCAGCCCGACGTAACTCAACCCGGCTTCGGCCAGAATGCCAAGGCTGAACTGGATCGTACCCTGCACAATCAACAGGTTGGTGACGTTGGGCAGGATATGTTCCACGGATATGCGCGTTGCGGATTTGCCTGCTACCCGCGCCGCCAGAATGAATTCGCGCTGCCACAGGGACAATGCCGCACCCCGTGTGATGCGGGCAAAGACGGGGATGTTGAAAATGCCGATGGCGATGATGGCATTCACCGCCCCCGCGCCGAAGATTGCGGTGATCAGGATCGCAATGACAAGGCTGGGAAAGGCAAAGACCAGATCATTGCCGCGCATGATGAGCTCATCCACCCAGGACCCCTGCCGCGCCGCCGCCCAGAGGCCCAGCGGGATGCCCAGTCCCATGCCAATCCCCACAGCCACCAGCGCCACGGCAATGGAGGTGCGTGCGCCGACCATGATCATGCTCAGGATGTCGCGGCCAAAGTGGTCGGTACCCAACAGATGTTCTGCATGGGGCACCTTGAGCTTGTTGGGGATGTCGAGGGCGGTGTGGTCATAGGGCGTCCAGACGAAACTGATCAACGCGGCCAGCACAAAGAGCGCCGACAATGCCCCGCCGGTGATAAGGTTCCGCTTCATGCCCGTGACCTCAACCGTGGATCAACGGCGGCATAGGCCAGATCAACGAGGAAGTTCACGGTGATGACCGAAAAAACCAGCAGCATGACTACCGACTCCACCACAATCAGATCTCGGGCCGAGATGGATTGAAACACCAGACGGCCCAGACCCGGCAGATAGAATACCTGTTCGATGATGATGGAACCGGCAAGCAGGAAGGAAAACTGCAACCCGATAATTGTCAACACCGGGATAAGTGCATTGCGCAACCCGTGCCGCCAGAGCGCCTGTCGTGCGGTCAACCCTTTGGCACGGGCGGTCCGCATGAAATCCTCGCCCAGCACATCCAGCAATGATGATCGCATGACGCGCGCAAGGATGGCGGCCTGCGGCAGTGCCAAGGCGATGGCGGGCAAGGTCAGCGCATGCATGCCGGCCCAAAACCCCTTGTCCCAACCGACAAAGCCGCCAGCGGCAAACCAGCGCAGGTTGATGGCAAAGATCAGCACCAGCATCATCGCGAACCAGAAATTCGGCACCGCCACGCCCAGTTGCGTCGCCCCCATCACGCCAATATCCCCGGCCTGCCCCCGCCGGGACGCCGCGTAGATGCCAGCGGGAAACGCCAGCGCGGTGCTGAGCGCGAGGGCGTAGAGAGCAAGGGGGAGGGACACCCATAATCGGCCGCTGACCATCTCGATCACCGGGGTGCGGTAGGTGTACGAAGTCCCGAAATCCCCGGTCAGCATGCCCCCGACCCAGGCGAGATACCGCTGAAACTTTGGCACATCCAGACCCAGTTCCGCGCGCAAGGCGGCAAGCGTTTCGGGTTGTGCATTCATACCCAACATAAAGGACGCGGGGTCGCCGGGGGCCACTTCGATCACAAAAAAGATGACCACCGAAGCCACCGCAAGGCTGATGATCAATGAGATCAGACGTTTGAGCGTATAGCGTAGCATTCACACGACGTTAGGCGCAGTGTGAGGCGTGGTAAAGCGCGAGTTAATGGATTTGGAAAAGTTGTGGATGCGGATTAAGTCAGACAGATGAAATCCCCGATGTTCATCGGTCACGAGATATTCCGGTGGTCAAGTTACGGCCGCTGGCACCCCTTGCGGGTGCCGCGTGTATCGACGGTGATGGACCTGACGCGGGCGTTGGGTTGGTTGCCGGCGGATCAGTTCATCACCGCACCACGGGCCAAGCCCCGCGCGCTGACCCATTGGCACACGATGGATTACATTGATGCGTTGATGCAGACAGAGGCAACACAGGTGGTCAGTGACATCCATCGCCACCGGCATGACCTTGGCAGTGTCGCCAATCCGGTGTTTCCGGAGATGTTCAGGCGACCGGCCACGGCGGCAGGGGGGTCGATATTGGCGGGCGAGCTTTTGCGTGATGGCGGAGTGATCTACAACCCGGCAGGCGGAACACATCACGGCATGCCGGATCGAGCCAACGGGTTTTGTTTTCTGAACGATCCGGTGCTTGCCATGCTCAGCCTGCGGCACCACGGTGTCCGGCGCATCGCCTATATCGACATCGACGCACATCATCCCGATGGGGTTGAAGTGGGGTTTGGGGGTGATCCCGATTGCCTGATGATGTCGGTTCATGAGGAACGGTTATGGCCGCGCACCGGCGGGATTGACAACGACGCGGGCGGCAATGCATTCAACCTGCCGGTCCCGCGCAGGTTCAATGATAGCGAAATGGCGTTCGTGCGCGATGTGCTGATCCTGCCACGGGTCGCGGCGTTTGAACCGGATGCGATTGTGTTCTTGTGCGGGGCAGACGCTGTGGAGGAAGACCCGCTGTCGCATCTGGCGCTCAGCAACAATGCGCATTGGGATATGTTGCGGGGCCTGATGGGGTTGGCACCGCGTCTGCTGGTTCTGGGCGGTGGCGGATATAATCCGTGGTCGGTCGGGCGGCTCTGGGCCGGGATCTGGGGTGTCCTGAACGGTCATGATCCGCCGGATGTATTGCCCCCGTCGGCAGAGGAGGTGTTGCGTGGGTTGCGGTTTGAGGGGAACAGGCGAGGCAAGAACCCGCCGGAGCATTGGTTCACCACCCTGCGCGATGGCCCCCGTAATGGGGCGGTGCGCCCGGAAATCGCTGCGCGGGTGGCGCAGTTGTCAAAGCGGCCGGTGGTGTGAAGGAGGCAGGCGGTGGACCTGGGGCGCTGCCCCAGACCCCGGAGTTTATTTGGAAAGATGAAGAGGATCGGTGTGAGAGGCGGCCCCGGTCAGGGGGCCGCCAGACCTGTCAGTCCGCCCAGCTGACTGCGGTCAGATCGGTTGCCTGTGTCGGAGCGTTGGCCCAAAGGCCCTGCAGGCCCGCCTTGGCAACGGATAGCGCGGCAAGCTGGAACAGGTAGCCGTTCACGTAATCATCCGCGATGATCTTTTGCGCCTCGGCCATCATCGAGGTGCGCATTGTGGGGTCGGTTGTGGCGTTCAGCTTGGCGATCAGGGCCTGGAAATCCGGGTTGTCATACTGGAAGTAATAGTCCGGATTGGCGTAGATTCCGATGTCCATCGGTTCGGTGTGGCTGACGATGGTCAGGCCAAAGTTCTTGCCCCGGAACACGGTTTCCAGCCACTGCGCCCATTCGACGTTGGTGATCTCGGCCTTGATCCCCACTTCGGCGAGTTGGGCGGCAATGATTTCGCCACCGCGGCGTGCATAGGAGGGGGGTGGCAGGTGCAGCGTGGTTTCGAATCCGTCCGGAAGCCCGGCCTCGGCCAAAAGCGCCCTTGCCTTGTCGGGGTCATAGTTGGATTGCCCGGTGAAATCGACATAGGCGGGATTGTGCGGGGCAAAGTGTGTGCCGATGGGAGTGCCATAGCCGAACATCGCCCCATCAATGATCGCCTGGCGGTCGATGGCATGGGCAACGGCCTGTCGCACCTTGACGTTGTCAAAGGGCGGCATCTTGTTGTTGGTCGACAGGATCGTTTCGCCCTCGGTTGAGCCGGTCAGTACCTGAAACCGTGGATCGGCTTCAAATTGCGGCAGGTTTTCCGGGGCCGGGAAGCCGCTGAAGGCGTCTACATCCTCGGCCATCATTGCCGCAAAGGCGGCGGTGGGATCGGAGATGAACTTGAACGTCGCCTTGCTCAGGTTCGCGGGCGTGCCCCAGTAATCGGGATTGCGGGACAATTCGATCTTGTCGCCCTGGGTCCAGTTGTCGAATTTGAAGGCACCCGTTCCAATTGGCATCTGCTTGATGCCTTCGATGCTTTCGGGGGCCACGATTACCGCATCGCCCCAGGCAAGGTTGAAGATCATGTTGCCGTTGGGTTCAGACAGCTTGATCTCAACTGTCATCGGGTCGATCACGTTGACCTCGGAAATCGCCGCATAAAGCGCCTTTTGCGCATTTGCGCTGTCTTCGGCATTGATACGGTCGAGGCTGAATTTCACATCATCGGCGTCCATTGTGGTGCCGTCGTGGAATGTCACGCCATCCTGCAGCTTGAACGTATAGGTCAGACCGTCGTCGGAAATTTTCCAGGATTCGGCCAACCCCGGCACAACCGAACCGTCACCCATGAAACGGGTCAGACCCTCGAAAACATTGGAGTAGAGAACGGAGTCGATGGCCCCGGCCGCGGCGGATGTAGGATCAAGGTGAGGCGGCTCCAGTTGCAAAGCGACCGTGATGTCGTTTCTTGCCAGCGCGCTGCCCGCCATCAAAGCGGCCGTGCTGACGCCGAGAATCAGGTGTTTTAGGTGGATCATTGTGGTCTCCCAGTTTGTTATTGAAGGAAGGCTAGCCAAATCCGGTGCGTCTGACCAGTCTTGCTTGCCATCACCCCGACTTGGCAATAGATACGCGCGCTTTGGCAGGGGAACCGGATCATGGCAGGCGTACTGGGAATTGACTTTGGCACGTCCAACTCTGCCGTGGGCATCTGTGTGGACGGCAAGCCCCGGCTGATCCCGCTTGAACAGGAAGCGCAGACGCTGCCAACGGCGGTATTTTTTGATTTCGATGCGCAGGTCATGCGGGTCGGGGCGCAGGCCAGTGATGCGTTGCTGGCGGGTGATGAGGGGCGCTACATGCGCGGGTTAAAAAGCCTGCTGGGCACCCGTTTGATGCGCGAGAGCCGGGTGTTGTTGGGCGAGCGGTTGGATTTCATCGACATCGTTGCCCGGTTTCTGGCCGAGGTGAAATCCCGCGCCGAGACGGCAACAGGTCAGACCTTTGATCGGGCGCTGTCGGGCCGCCCGGTCCAGTTTCACACCGCAGATGAGCGCCGGAATACGCAGGCGCTACTGGACCTCACGGAAGCCTATGGGCGCGCCGGATTTGCCGAGGTTCAGTTTCTGAACGAGCCGGAAGCGGCGGCATTGGCCAACCGCGATGTGCTGAGCCCCGGTGATCTGGGTCTGATTGTGGATATTGGCGGGGGTACATCCGATTTCACCCTGTTCCGTCAGCAGGGGGACACAGGCATCGACATACTGGGCAGCTATGGCGTGCGCGTGGGCGGCACCGATTTCGACCGCCGGCTCAGCATTGCGCGGGTCATGCCGCAACTGGGTATGGGCAGTGATATTCGACACGCCTTTGGCAACGACACCCATGTGGCCCCAAATGCGATCTTCAATGATCTGGCGACCTGGGCAAAGATACCGTTTCTCTATGGCCCTGATACGATCCGGGCCGCGAAAGATCTCCGAAAATATGCCGTCCACGAGAACCGTCTGGCGCGGCTGGTCAAGGTGTTGGAAGAAGAGCTGGGCCATGATCTGGCCTTTGCCGTAGAGGCGGGCAAAATCATGGCAAACACGCCGGAGATTTCCGACCCGGTGATCAGGGTGGGCATGTTGAAAAAGAACGCGGTTCTGCCACTGCCAGCGGCGATGATGACACAGAAACTGGCGGTTCTGGCGGATCAGATCGGTGTCGCCGCCGAGGCGACGTTGGCACAGGCAGAGGTGACACCCGACGCATTGAGCAAGCTGATTTTTGTCGGTGGATCGAGCCTGATGCAGGTTGTGGTGGACGCCCTGACATCGCGGTTTCCTGAGGCTGAGGTGCACCGGGGTGCGGCATTGACCGCGATCGTCGATGGGTTGGCATTGGGCACCGCGTCCGCCTTCAAGGAATAGATGCGATGAAAAAAGCAGCCCCGGATCGGGTCCGGGGCTGCCTTTTTTGTTGTGTGATGTCGGCTCGACCTAGTTCAGCGCCTTGTCCGTAATCATTGAGGTCCACGCGCCTTCAGGCTGCTTGGAGATCACCGGATCGGAGCCGCCAGCAAGCAGCGTGTCCACTGTGCGTTGGAAATCGGCCTCTACCAATGCGCCGTTTGACCCTGCGGTCAGTTTGGCCACTTCGTTCATCATGCGGATCTGCGCTGCTTCGCCCTGCGCACCGGATTCGTCGTTGTCCAGTACGATACCTGCCGCTTCTTCGACATTTCCCTCGGCATATTTCCAGCCTTTCATGGAGGCGCGCACAAAGCGGACCATTTTGTCCACAAACACCGGATCATCGAGGTTTTCCTCAAGCGCGTAAATGCCGTCTTCCAATGTGGCGACGCCCTGATCTTCGTATTTGAACGTAATCAGCTCGTCGGGATTTACACCCGCGTCCAGCACCTGACCATATTCGTTGTAGGTCATGGTCGAAATGCAATCGGCCTGACGCTGAAGCAGTGGATCGACGTTAAAGCCCTGCTTGAGCACTGTTACGCCGTCCGCACCGCCATCGGTGGAAATGCCCGCCTGGGACATCCACGACAGGAAGGGGTATTCATTGCCAAAGAACCACACGCCGATGGTCTTGCCTTTGAAATCTTCAACGGATGTGATCCCGGTGTCCTTCCAGCAGGTCAGCATCAGGCCGGATGATTTGAACGGCTGCGCGATGTTTACAACCGGCAGACCCTTTTCACGTGCCGCCAGAGCGGAGGGCATCCAGTTCAGCATCACGTCAGCGCCGCCACCGGCAAGAACCTGTGGCGGGGCGATGTCCGGCCCGCCGGACAGGATCGTGACGTCAAGGCCCTCGGCCTCGTAGAATCCCTTGTCCTTGGCCACGTAGTAGCCCGCGAATTGCGATTGTGTGACCCACTGCAATTGCAGTGTCACGGAATTGGCGTCGCCATCGGCAAATGCCGGTGCGCTGCCCATGCCCGCAGCGAGTGCTGCTGCCATCATTAGTTTTTTCATGTGTGTGACCTCCAAGTCGGTTGGTTTGTTATCTTTGTGACGGATGCCAGAAGGTCATCCGTTTTTCGATCAGTGCCATCAGCCCATAGAAAGCAGAACCGGCGATGGCGGCAACGATAATTTCGGCCCACACCATATCGAGCGCAAGCTGCCCGACGGAAGTGGATATGCGAAACCCCATGCCAAGGGTCGGAGAGCCGAAGAATTCAGCAACGATAGCGCCAATTAGGGCAAGAGTCGTTGCAATTTTCAAGCCATTGAAGATGAACGGCATTGCCGCAGGCAGGCGCAGTTTCAGCAGCGTCGGCCAATAGCCCGCGCCATAGGTCCGCATCAGATCGCGCTGCATTGCCGTGGTATCCTTGAGGCCAGCCACCGTGTTCACGAGAATTGGAAAGAACACCATCACGCCGACAACGGCGGCCTTTGAGTCCCAATCGCTGCCCAGCCATTTCACAAAAATTGGCGCGGTGCCTACGATGGGCAGCGCGGCCATAAACGCGCCGATGGGCAGGATCCCCTTGGTCAGGAACGGAGAGCGGTCAGCGAGAACTGCCACAGCAAAGGCCGCAAGCATGCCGATGATATATCCCGTCAATGCACCCTTGAGGACCGTCTGTTCAAAATCGGCCCACAAAAGCGGCAAAGAGTTCACGAACCGTACCGCAATCATCGACGGTGGCGGCAGGATCACCGCGCTGACGTTCAGCATTGTTACCAGCACTTGCCACATCGCAATCAGTGTCACACCAAAGATGATCGGGATCAGCAGGGCAAATGCCGTGCTATCGGAGCGGGGAGAATGCGACAATCGGCCATTCAGCCACCAGCCCCCTGCCCAGATCAGTGCCGCGTAGAGATATGCCATCACGCCGCCCCCATGCCCATGCGACGCAGTGTTTGCCGCTCTATCATGCTCAGGATCGCCACCAGTACTGCGGCGGTAATGGCTGCCGCGAACAGGGCGGCCCAAGTCACCAAAGGTTGACCATATTGGTCCCCCACCAGCATTCGCGCCCCAAAGCCCGCGCGCGCGCCGGTTGGCAATTCGCCAACAATGGCACCCACAAGCGAGGCGGAAATGCCGATTTTGAGGGAGGCAAAGAGGTAGGGAATGGAAGACGGCAGGCGCAGTTTCCAAAATCCCTGATTGGAATTGGCACTATAGGTGCGCAGCAGGTCAAGCTGCATCGCATCGGGGCTGCGCAGCCCTTTGACCATCCCTACGACAACGGGAAAGAAGCTGAGGTAGGCGGAGATGACGGATTTTGGCAGTAATCCTTGAATGCCAATCGCACCCAGCATTACGATAATCATCGGAGCAAGGGCCAGGATCGGGATGGTTTGTGACGTAATCGCCCAAGGCATCACCGATTTGTCCATCGTGCGATTATAGACGATGCCCACGGCCAACAGAATCCCCAGCCCCGTGCCAATGGCAAAGCCCAGCAATGTCGCGGAAAGCGTCACCCAACCGTGGTAAACCAGAGAGCGTTTCGATGTGATCTTCTTGTCGATTACGGTGTTGTAAAGTTCGACAACCACCTGATGCGGCGAGGGCAGGCGGGGGCGTTTTTGAACATAGGTCAGCGGGATTATATCAGGATTCTTGAGCGCCACCGACAGCCCCGACAGCTTTTGACGGTCCCTGGGTGCTTCGGGACTGATCGCCATCCCGTCGCGCTGGGCCTGATCGGCGGTCAGATGCGCGTTCATCGGGATCACCGAGATTGTCCACAAGGCGATGATCGCGATAACAATTGTCAGAGGCGGAAGAATACGGCCGATCATGGCGACCCCGCTCCCCAATGGCGATCCGGGGTTTTGATCTTCCGAACCATGAGGCCCCGGGTCAAGCCCGGCGCACGACTTATCCCGCCGGTACGAATTGCGTCAGACATCATCGCCATGCCCCGCGCGCAGGCCATCGCGGACACGATGGGCGATTTCGATGAATTCCGGCGTATCACGGATGTCGAGCGGTCTTTCCTTGGGCAGGGGGCTGTCGATCACATCGCTGATCCGCCCCGGACGCGGTGACATCACGACGATCTTGGTCGATAGATACACCGCTTCGGGGATCGAGTGGGTGACAAAGCCGATGGTCTTTTCCGTCCGCGCCCAAAGATGCAAAAGCTGCTCGTTCAGATGGTCGCGCACAATTTCATCCAGCGCCCCAAAGGGTTCGTCCATCAGCAGAATATCGGCATCAAAGGCAAGCGCGCGGGCAATCGACGCGCGTTGCTGCATACCGCCCGATAATTGCCACGGAAACTTGCGTTCAAATCCCGCCAGATCGACCAGTTCAAGCACCCGGTTCATGCGCTCGTTCTGCTCTGCCCTGGAAAAACCCATGATCTCAAGCGGCAGCTTCACGTTGCGCCCGATTGTGCGCCAGGGATAGAGGCCCGCGGCCTGAAACACATATCCATAGGCCCGCGCGCGCCGCGCCTCGTCCGGGGTCATGCCGTTGACACTCAGATCACCGGCGGTAGGAGTTTCAAGCCCGGCAATACACCGCAGGAACGTCGTCTTGCCACAGCCCGAGGGACCGATGAAACTGACAAAATCACCCTTGTTGATGTCAAGCGACACGTCCTTGAGCGCATGCACGGGGCCATCGTTTGTCTCGAACGTCAGGTCGAGGTTTCGGGCGCGAATAACGGGATCAGTCAATTGAAACACCCGAACATCAAACCCCCGTCACCGGAATACCCGTCCGCTCAACGGGACGCGGTGCAGTCAGTTCTTTCCACGACGACAACGCCTTGTTCACGGTACCGTTGCCCTCACGGGCGACAAACTTGCCATGCCCTTCCTGCGTGCGGATTTCACCGTCATGCACGGCGACATAGCCACGTGTCAGGGTAAAGCGCGGCAGGCCCTTGACCTTTTGCCCCTCGAACACGTTGTAATCAATCGACGATTGTTGCGCGCCTGCGGTGATTGTTTTATCCTTTTCCGGATCCCAGACCACCAGATCGGCATCGGCGCCGACCAGCACCGCACCTTTCTTCGGATAGCAGTTCAGGATTTTGGCGATGTTGGTGGACGTCACCGCGACAAATTCATTTGGTGTCAGACGCCCGGTGGCCACCCCATGAGTCCAGAGCATCGGCATCCGGTCCTCAAGCCCGCCCGTGCCATTCGGGATCTTGGTAAAGTCGCCCACGCCGGTGCGTTTTTGTTCGGTGGTAAAGGCGCAGTGGTCCGTTGCAACGACGCTCAAAGACCCTGATTGCAGGCCCGCCCAAAGGCTATCCTGATGCTGTTTGTTGCGGAACGGCGGTGACATCACGCGGCGCGCGGCATGGTCCCAATCCTTGTTGAAGTACTCGCTTTCGTCCAACGTCAAATGCTGGATCAGCGGCTCCCCCCAGACGCGTTTGCCCTGCTGGCGCGCCCGGCGGATTGCTTCGTGCGATTCCTCGCAAGACGTGTGCACGACATAAAGCGGGACGCCCGCCATGTCGGCAATCATGATGGCACGGTTTGTCGCCTCACCCTCGACCTGTGGGGGCCGGGAATAGGCGTGCGCCTCTGGTCCCGTGTTGCCCTCGGCCAGCAATTTCGCAGACAGTTCCGCCACCACGTCGCCGTTTTCGGCATGTACCATGGCAATGCCGCCAAGCTCGGACAGGCGGTTGAAGGACGCATAAAGTTCATCGTCATTCACCATCAACGCGCCCTTGTAGGCGAGGAAGTGTTTGAACGTATTGATGCCCCGATCCTTGATGACCGATTCCATCTCATTGAACACCTGTTCGCCCCACCATGTCACCGCCATGTGGAACGAATAATCGCAGTTTGCGCGGGTTGATTTGTTGTCCCACATCTGCAAGGCATCATGCAGGCCTTGACCGGGGCTGGGCAGCGCAAAGTCGATGACCATCGTGGTACCGCCAGCCAATGCCGCGCGCGTGCCGCTTTCAAAATCATCCGATGAATAGGTGCCCATGAACGGCATCTCAAGATGCGTATGCGGGTCGATCCCGCCG
>CAXBKL010000087.1:0-15254 GCA_963976125.1 uncultured Sulfitobacter sp.
CCAAAGCAGGTGGGCCGAAGCCACAGGCCCCGGTCACCCCCGTTCAGCGTCCAGGTATGTTCGCAACCCTTCGCAGATCTCAGGCTGATATTGGATCGGGCACATGCCGATACCCTGTCAGTTTTTGAAACGCTTCAAACTGCGAAAGATAGACCTCGCCTGTCAGGTGATCGAGAAAATGTCCCCGCTGCAACCGATCCATGACCGGACCCTTGACCTCTGACAGGGACAGGTCGATGCCCACCTCCCCCAGCCGGATATTTATCAGCTCCAGGGTCTCCAACGCGCTCAGGTCAATTTCATTAACCGCAGAACACATCAACACCACATGCCGAAGCGGCGCATCGTCGATGACCCGGTCATAAATATAGTCCTCCAGAAACCGCGCGTTGGCAAAGTACAGGCTCTGATCTATGCGGAGCGACAGGACCGTCGGATCGGTCTTGACCGAATGGCGGTGGATGTTTCGGAAATGCTCCGTTCCGGGAACCAGCCCCACCTCAGCGACATGGGGCCGCGAGGTGTCATATAAAAACAGCATGATCGACAGGATCACCCCGGCGGTCACACCGATCTCAACACCGACCCCAAGCGTCAGCAGCGCCGTCACCGCAACCGCGCCGAAGTCGCGTTTGGAATAGGTCCAGCTGTGCCGGAGGGTCTGAAGATCGACAAGCGACAAGACAGCTACAATGATTGTCGCGGCAAGTGTCGCCTTTGGCAGGAAGTAGATCAGAGGCGTCAGGAACAGGGCGGCCACGGCAAGGCCCACAGCCGTGAAGGCACCCGCCGCAGGGGTTTCCGCGCCCGCGTCAAAGTTCACGACCGAGCGGGAAAAACCGCCCGTTACCGGAAAGCCGCCCGTCAGTGAGGCCCCAAGGTTGGCCGCGCCCAGCCCGATCAGTTCCTGATCGGGATCAATCCGTTGCCGTTTCTTGGTGGCAAGGGTTTGTGCCACGGAAATGGATTCCACAAAGCCGATGATCGAGATCAGCACCGCCGGCAAGAACAGGGCCGACATCAATTCAAACGACAGGTTCGGCCAGGTAAAGGGCGGCAGGCTTTGCGGCACGGCCCCGACAATCCGAACACCACTTTTGTCCAGACCGAACTGCCAGACCAGCCATGTTGTCATGATAACCGCCAGAACAGGGCCTGCCTTGGTTACAAAATCCGCCAGACGGGGGCCGAGCCCAATCCTTAGCAACACCGGGCGCATCCCGGAGCGCACCCAAAACAGAAAGCCAATTGCCGCCGCCCCGATGCCAAGCGTCACCAGATTGGTGGTCGTGACATGCGACAGGAGTGAGGAAAGGATTTCCAGCAGATTATGCCCTTCGGCCTCAATCCCCAGCACGTGCTTGAGCTGACTTGCTGCGATCAAGAGGCCGGAGGCGGTGATAAAGCCGGAGATCACCGGATGCGACAGAAAATTGGCCACAAATCCAAGCCGCAACAGCCCCATCAGCAGCAAAATGCCACCCGACAGCGCCGCAAGGCTGAGCGCTGCGGCGGCATATCCAACGTCCATCGTTTGCGTCACATCGGAAATCGCCGCCGCCGTCATCAGCGACACGACCGCGACCGGACCCACCGCCAGAGACCGGCTGGTGCCGAAGATACTGTATAGAATAATCGGAACAATGGACGCATAAAGCCCCGCCTGAGGTGGCAGGCCCGCAAGCATTGCATAGGCCAGCGATTGCGGGATCAGCATGATCGTCACGATAAGTGCTGCCACCAGATCGTTGGCCGCCGTCTGGCCGGTGTAAGCGCGCCCCCAAACCAGAATTGGAAAATAACGCGCCAAATGCGCAGCCCCTGTTTTTCCTGTAAATGCCACGATCAGCGCACCGTAATCTTTTCCGGTGCCGCCATCCATTCATGACCCTTCAACATAGCTTTCCAATACACCGGCGGTAGTATCCGTTCTTTGAGCAGCCAGGCCAATCGGCTGGGTTTGGTGCCATCTATCAGCCATTTTGGAAAACTCGGTTGCAGCGTGCCACCATACCCGAACTCCGCCAGCACGATCTTGCCCCGCTCCACCGTGAGCGGACACGACCCGTATCCGTCATATTGGGACGTCGGTGCATGGCCGTTGATGTCAGCCACGATGTTGTCGGCAACCACCGGCGCTTGCTTGCGCGCGGCGGCGGCTGTTTTGGCGTTGGGGGCGTTCATCACATCGCCCAGTGACCAGATGTTGTCGAACGTCTTGTGCCGCAGGGTTGCCTGATCCACATCGACCCAGCCCGCCGCGTCAGCCAAAGGCGAAACAGCGATGAAATCCGGGGCGGTTTGCGGTGGCGTGACGTGGATCATGTCGAATTCGACCTCGATCCGCTTGGGTGTTTGATCGGGAACCGCCACATCAAACCACGCCTTTTTCGCGGGACCGTCCACAGCAACAAGGTTGTGAAAGAAATTCAACCCTATCCGGTATTTGTCCACATAGTGTTGCAGCGCCGGAACGTAGTCCTTGACGCCAAACAGAACACCGCCTGCGTTATGGAACTGGATGTCGATCTCCGAAATCGTGTTCTGACGGGTCCAGTGATCGGCGGACAGATAGATCGCCTTTTGGGGAGCCCCGGCGCATTTGATCGGCATCGGAGGTTGAGTGAAAACCGCGCGCCCCGAATTCATGCCCGACACCAACTCCCAGGTATAGGGTGCCAAGTCGTAACGATAATTGGAGGTCACGCCATTGCGGCCCAGCGTATCGACCAACCCCTCGACCCGGCCCCAATCCAGCTTGAGACCCGGACAGACCACCAGACGTTTGTATTTCACCACCCGGCACCCATCAAGGATCACCGCATCCTTTTCCGGTTCAAACGCCGCAACAGCAGATTTCAACCAATGCACGCCTTTCGGGATCAGCGACCCCATGGTGCGCACGGTATCTTCGGCCTCAAAGATGCCTCCTCCGACCATTGTCCAGCCGGGTTGGTAATAATGTGCATCCGCCGGGTCGATGACCGCGATTTCCATACCGCTCTGGCGGCTCAAAAGGCCCGCAGCAACCGCGATGCCTGATGCCCCGCCTCCGATGACGACCACATCATAGCTGGCGTCAGCCTGATCCACCGGCGTCTTGCCGCCATTCGCGATCCGGCGGACCACACCTTTCATGTCATACCCCGCGCTCTTGGTGGCGCTGAGGATGTCGGCCAGTGGCTGGGTTTTCGCCTGCGCAAGCGACCACAGCGTCGCGGAACGTGTTCCAGTCCGGCAATAGGCCAGCACAGGTTTGCGGAGTGCATCCAGCGCAGAAGCAAAATCCGCAGCGTCCTTGTCCCGTACCATGCCCGCCGTCACCGGCACATATCGCATGTCCAAACCCAGTTTCTGCGCAGTTTGCGCCAACTCCGTGAACGCAGGCTGGTCGGCCCCTTCCCCATCCGGTCGGTTGCAGATGATGGACTGGATGCCCTGTTCCCGCAAACCGGGCAGGTCCGCTTCCGTGATCTGCGGCGCGACAAAGAATGTGTCGGAAATTTTTCGAATGTCCATGGGATTCCCTGTGTTGGCAGCGCTTGAGAGCACAAATCAGATCGCGTTGACCGGCACTTTCAGCATCGGCTTGCCATCTTCGGTCTTTGGCACCTCGCCGGCCCGCATATTGACCTGCAACGACGGCAGGATCAGTTTGGGCACATCAAGGGTGGCATCCCGTGCCTCGCGGAATTTGATGAATTCCTGGCGGCTCTTGCCTTTGCCGACATGGATATTCTCGGCCTTTTCCTCGGCCACGGTGGTTTCCCACATGATGTCCCGGCCATCGGGGCCATAGTCGTGGCACATGAACAGGCGCATGTCGTCGGGAAGCGCCAGAACCTTTTGAATTGAATCGTAGAGTTGCCCTGCATCGCCGCCGGGGAAGTCGGCCCGAGCCGACCCGCCATCAGGCATGAACAACGTGTCTCCGACAAAGGCCGCATCGCCAACCACATGTACCATGCAGGCCGGGGTATGGCCCGGCGTATGCATGACAAAAGCCGTCATGCTGCCGATTTCATAAGTATCACCGTCCTTGAACAACTGATCGAACTGCGACCCGTCCCGCTGAAATTCGGTGCCTTCGTTGAACACCTTTCCAAAGGTGTCCTGCACAACGGTAATCTGATCACCGATACCAATTTTGCCGCCCAGTTTGGATTGGATATAGGGGGCCGCCGACAGATGGTCGGCGTGAACGTGGGATTCGATCAACCACTCGAGTTTGAGCTGGAATTTCTCGATATAGGCGATGATTTCATCCGCGTGTTCATAGGTGATCCGACCCGCCGCATAATTGATGTCCATCACGGAATCGACCACCGCGCAGGACTTTGAATTGGGGTCCATCACGATGTAGCTGATCGTGTTGGTCTGCGGATCAAAAAAGGACTCAATTTCAGGGTGGACATGCATGTTTACGGGATACTGCGTCATCTTGTTCTCCATTCTCGCTTTAAGCACCTGAATAGTCCCTCGTTTTGGAGGGTTCAGTGACAAGGTCACAATGAACAGGCCCGCAGGCGGCAGGTTGACAAATATCAAGGTCCGAGCGGCTGGCCTCGGCGCAGATGCCAAACGTCCGCGAGGTCAATCAGCGGGTGGAAAGGTGATCTCATCAACGTCCACGATAAAAAAAGGGAAATAAGCGTCGGTGCCAAAGAAATTGCCCGCCTCGACATGCAGCGGCACGCGGAACCCCTGAACCTTTTGAAAATTGGAAAGATACCCGCCAAATGGCTGGAACTGAAAAATCTTTTCGGGGTTTGCATTGCTCCACCTCAGAAAAACGACCTGCGTCGGACGCCCGTCCTCTGCCACAGTCACATCAACCGATTGGACCAGCGCGCCACGGCGCAGCGTCACCCGCGAGGTGTTTGCGTTCACCTCCTGCCAAGTGACATCCGGTCGGGGAAGAAGCGCCGCCGGAACCCAGAAAACCGCTTCGGCAACATAACGGCCAAACGCGGCGCGGGCGTGGTCGGTATCACCTCCGAGGCGCGCCACCGGCACGATCCCACCCAACCAGAACCGCGTCCAACGCGCGCTGTCCGATCCCGAAACCGACAGGTGCCCGGATCGGCCTGCCATCTTCCAAACAAATCCGCCGAGCGGTGCCAGAATCTGATGCGCCCGCATGGGCATGTAGTTTGGCCTGTCCTTGGTGCCAAGGCTGAATTGCCCGAACATTTTCAGGTCGGCAACCGTCAACAGCGGCGTGCCTTCGGCAATTGCAAACCGGAAATAGCGGCGTGCCGGGTCGGGCAACTGCGCAACCATAGCGGCAGAGAAAAATGCTGGTGTTTGGGGCTGAAGATTAACCAGCCGCTTCATTTCCCTTTGATCGGCAAGGCGATCAAGCAGCCGCCATCCCAACATCGCAGCCACACCCAAAATTACCAACAAACCCAATGTGGTCATCTGCCCGCACCCTTCCTTCACACGTCCACCAGGGGCGATCGGGGCTGCCCTTGACGGGTGCGATCAGACCATCAGATGGCGGGTCGGAGGTTGCGAAAAATCAATTGGCAAGGGGTGTCCCGTGCCAGCGACCAGGATCCTGAGCGGTGCCGCCAAGCCAATGGGTTGCAGTGAGAAATTGCGGCACTCATCCCGCGCCGGGCACCACCCGGATTTTTTACCGCACGACATATACCGAACATTTGGCGTGTCGGACGATCCGTGACGCGTTTGGCCCCAAAAGATAATCCTTCAGGTCCGCCTTGTGTGCGCCAACCACGATCAGCGATGCCCCGGATTGGGCGGCGGCATTCAGGATTTCCTCGTAGACGCGACCGGTCGCAACCACATGGCGGATCTTTTCATTTTCCGCCTCTCCCAGGACGCCCCTGACCAATTCGTTCAGGTGCGTCTTTGTTTCTTCAACCATCTTGTCATGGTGGTCCTGCACAAAATAGCCGCCGACAACGCTCATGCCGTAATCGGGAACCACGGCAATGACGTCCAGTTGGGCATCATCAAGCGTGGCAAGTTGCGCAGCCCGTTTGATGACGGAAAGGTCTTCCTGACCGTTATTGACGTCGACGGCGCAAAGGATGGAAGTGGTCATGCAGGAACTCCTTTTCGTGACATGCGGGCCCGTTGCATCAACGCAACCAGCAACAACAGGATCAGCGCCGGAACAAAAATAACCTCTTTTGGCATTTGGTTTGCGGGTGCCTGAACCGACGCGATCTTTACGGGGTCGTCGCCGTAGAAATCAAAACTGCTGAGCGTGTCCGAAAACGGGGATCCGAATGCGGGTTCATCCATTTTGACCACGCCGTCTTCTTCCAGCAACAACAACCCGAGTGCTGCCGCCTGATCGTCGCCGGTTCCCTCGCCGCTCACCGGAACGACCAATGTGGTTTCCTTGGTCTCGCCGGTATCAAAGTCCGGGCCGGCCACGATCAGACGCAATTCGCCGCCCTGAGCCGCATTGCCAAGGGCGGTTGTGAAGGCTGCGGGGTCAACGCTCTGGAACGGGGGTTGAATGCGGTTCATCACAAAATCTGGTCGGAACAGCATGAAGGCAATCAGGATCAGCGCGACACTTTCGTAAATGCGGCTTTTGGTCAGGAACCAGCCCATCGTCCCGGCGGTAAAGACCAGAATGGCAATGGAGGCTGTTATGAACACAAGTATCCCTTGTAGCCATGTCACATCAATCAACAGGAGATCGGTGTTGAAGATGAACACAAACGGCAGGGCGACGGTGCGCAGCGAATAGAAGAAAGCCACAAACCCGGTACGGATGGCATCCCCGCCCGACACGGCAGCGGCGGCAAAACTGGCCAGCCCAACGGGCGGGGTTACATCCGCCATGATGCCGAAATAGAAAACGAACAGGTGCACGGCGATCAACGGAACAATCAGGCCCGATTGCGCGCCCAGCTCAACCACCACCCCAGCCATCAGCGAGGACACAACAATGTAATTCGCCGTGGTCGGCAGACCCATGCCCAGAACGAGACTGAGCAATCCGACCATCACAAGCATCAGGATCAGATTGCCACCGGACAGGAATTCGACGAGATCGGCCATGACCTGACCGACACCGGTCAGGGTAACGGTACCGACGATCACCCCCGCAGTTGCAGTGGCAAGGCCAATGCCGATCATGTTGCGGGCCCCATCAATAAGGCCCTGGACCAGATCCCCAATCCCCCCCACAAAAGCGTTTGCAGTATCAGAGCTGCCCCGGAAAATCGCCTTGAGCGGGCGCTGGGTCAGCAGAATGACAAACAACAGCATGGTGGCCCAAAAGGCCGACAGACCGGGCGACTTCTGTTCAATCATCAGGAAGTAGACCAACACTATGATCGGCAACAGGTAATAGAGACCGGATTTGTAAATCTCGCCGACCACCGGCAATTCTACTGTTTCGGCGTTTGGATCATCCGGTTCAAGGTCCGGCACACTTGCCGCGAGGTACAACAGCGCCGCATAGGCCGCGAAAATCAGGATCGACAATATCACGCCGGACTGCCCCGGAACAGCGGCAACCACCCACCCCACGGGATACTGAACCCCATAGCACAAGCCCGCAAATCCGACAAAGAACAGAGCCATGCCGCCGATGGTCTTACCCATCGACACCACGCGATTGCCAAGGGTAGGCATATTGTTTTTCACCGCCTCCAGGTGCACGATATAGACCAGCGCGATGTAGGAAATCGTCGCAGGAAGGAACGCATGGGTGATGACCTCGACATATGAGATGCCGACATATTCAACCATCAGGAAAGCTGCCGCGCCCATGACGGGCGGCATGATCTGACCGTTCACGGACGAAGCGACCTCAACCGCGCCCGCCTTTTCGGAACTGAACCCAACGCGCTTCATCAGCGGGATCGTGAATGTGCCTGTGGTCACCACGTTGGCGATGGACGAACCAGAGATCAGGCCGGTCGCGGCGGAACCGACAACCGCAGCTTTGGCCGGTCCACCCTTGAGGTGGCCCAATGCGCCAAAGGCCATCTTGATGAAATAATTGCCCGCACCGGCCTTATCTAAAAGCGCCCCGAACAGAACGAAGAGAAAGACAAATTTGGTCGACACCCCCAGAGCGATGCCAAAGACCCCTTCGGAGGTGATCCACATGTGGCTCATGGCTTTCTTGAGGGATGCGCCTTTCCAGCGGATCACGTCAGGCACCCATTCTGATGAACCGAAGAAGACATAAGCAAGGAAGATCAACGCGATGATCGCCATGGCCGGGCCCAACGCGCGGCGTGCGCCCTCGAACAAGATCAGTAGTCCGGCAAGGGCGAACCATTTGTCCATGTCATCTGCAAGTCCCCCCGCATCGACGATTTTTTGATAGAAAATAAATCCGTACATTGCGATCACGGCACCGGCCAATCCCAGGAACCAATCGGCAAGGGGAATGTAATGGCGCGGGCTGGATTTGAACGCCGGGTAAGCCATAAAGGCCAGAAAAACCGCAAAGGCCAGATGCACCTGCCGCGAATTGTTGATGACATCGCCGGGCAGCACATAATTGGCCAGAGGGGACGCCAGAAGCACCTGAAACAGGGACCACACAACCGCGACAATGGCCAGCAACATACCAACCGATCCTGCCGGATCACGCGCGCCGGCATCAGAAGAAGCAACAAGATCCTGCAACTCTTCTTCGCTCAATCCGTGGTTATCAGGTACCTTTTCGGCCATGATTTATCTCCCTGAGGTGGCAGCTGTTACTGCGTATTATTGTTCTGGGTATGAGCGAGGGGGCGCAAGACGCCCCCTCCCATCTTGTGGTGACTCTGGCTTAGTCAATCAGGCCAGCTTCTTTGTAGTATTTCATGGCGCCTGCATGCAGAGGGGCAGACAGACCGGCAGTCGCCATTTCCTTGGGATCAAGGTTAGCAAAGGCCGGGTGCAGCTTTTTGAAGTCGTCGATGTTTTCCATCACGGATTTCACAACCGTATAGACCGCCTCTTCGGAGACATCCGCGGATGTCACAAAGGTCGCACCAACACCAAAGGTCATCGTGTCACTCTCGTTGCCGCGGTACATGCCGCCTGGAATTGTGGCCGAACGATAGAAGGAATTGTCAGCAATCAGGCCATCCACCGCGTCACCGCCGACGGTCACCAGAACGGAATCGCACGCTGTTGTGGCTTCCTGAATGGAACCGGACGGGTGGCCAACCGTATAGACCATCGCGTCAATCTGGTTGTCACACAGCGCCGCGCTCTGCTCTGCGGCTTTCAGCTCTGTTGCAAGGGCGAAATCATCCGTGGTCCAGCCCTTGGCTTCCAAAAGCACTTCCATTGTGCCGCGTTGACCGGATCCGGGGTTGCCGATGTTGACGCGCTTGCCCTTCAGGTCGTCAAAGGTCGCGATACCCGCGTCGGCCCGTGCCACCACCGTGAAGGGTTCGGGGTGCACAGAGAACACTGCGCGCAGACCTTCGAATGCGCCGGCATCCGCGAATTTCGATGTTCCGTTATAAGCATGGTACTGCCAGTCGGACTGAGCCACGCCGAATTCCAGCTCGCCCTCCCGAATGGTGTTGATGTTGTAGACCGAACCGCCGGTGGATTCGACGGAGCAGCGGATACCATGTTCCTTGCGGCCCTTGTTGACGAGCCGGCAAATCGCACCGCCGGTCGGGTAGTAAACGCCCGTGACACCCCCGGTGCCAATCGTGATGAACTCCTCCGCGAAAGCAGCGGGGGCCATCAGGGCACCCATTGCCATTGCCGCGATGGACAGTTTGAAATTCTTGGACATCAGTAGTCTCCCTTGGTTGATGTTGGTTTTGCTCTAGCCGTCCCAGACTTCTGCGAGGCGGCGGTTTCGATCTTCGACGTCGGATATTCGGTCTCGTGCCGGGGCACCTGCCCGCGCGGCCAGCAGGCCAATCAGGACTTCACACAACACGACCGTTGACGCGTATGACGAAAAGAAATGCTGGCTCGCGGTGGGGACAACAAAGCAGGCTTGCGCATGGATCAAGGCGGGGCAGGTGTGGGTGTCGGTGATGACAATCACAAATGCCCCCGCTTCGCGTGCTTCCTGTGCCGCCCTGATCGAATTCCGGGCGAATGGGGGTTTGGTAACTACGACAAGCACATCCCGGTCTGACAGCCCCACAAGGCCACTGGCCAGCGATGCCCCCATGCGGCTGGCCATAGACCAGTTATCCGCGATGAAACTGGCCATATAGGTCAGATATTCAGCCACCCCGGTGGACCCCAGCGCGCCAGTGACCAGGACCCTGTCCGCCTGATGAAGCCGTTCAACACAGGTGTCGATCAGGTTCTCATCAATTGCGCCGCTCAAGGCATGGATATTCTCTTCACAGTCACGCAGGTGCTTTTTCAGGAAACCACGATCTCCGTCGTCATGGCGTTGCTGCAGTGCTTCCATGCGATGGGAGAACGTATTTGCCCGCTGCGCAACCGTGCGCCGCAGCACATCACGAAGGTCTTCATAGCTTGCATACCCCAGCGCCGTTGACATGCGTGAAAATGTGGCGGGCGACAGATCAGCGTCCTTTGACACCTTGCGCAGGCTTCGCGTCGCCACCTCAACAGGATTCGCCACGACAAAGTCCGCGGCCTGTTTCAGCTTCGCACTCAACCCGGTGTATTTGCCCGACAGTTGTTGCTCGAACGACTGTTGCAAAAACGACTCCCCCCCGAACTTGGCAGTTTCACGAGCGTTTCATTTGTTTCACATCTGGTCAACAGAAGAATCGTATGTTTCAGTCAGACCTGACTCCACCGGCGAAGGTCTAAGAGATGTCTCATATTTTTCCACGGCACACCAAATCAGATCTGCCAACCGTCTCGCGGGGCGAAGGGGTCTATCTGTACGATCAGACCGGCAAACAATATTTCGACGGGTCCGGCGGTGCTGCGGTGTCGTGTCTTGGCCATGGCGACCCCGACGTCACCGACGCCATCAAGGCACAGCTTGATACTGTGGCATTTGCCCATACCAGTTTCTTTACCTCCGACCCCGCGGAACAGCTTGCCGACAAGCTGATCGAACACGCGCCGGCCGGGATTGATCGGGTGTATCTGGTGTCTGGTGGCTCTGAGGCGATGGAAGCGGCGCTCAAACTCGCACGACAGTATTATGTCGAGATCGGCCAGCCGCAACGCGGTCATGTGATTGCCCGTCGGCAAAGCTATCACGGCAATACGCTTGGTGCGCTTGCGGCGGGCGGAAACGAATTGCGCCGGGCGCCCTTTGCGCCACTTATGGTTCAGACATCGCACATCTCGCCCTGTTTCGAATATCGCGGAAAGACAGGCGACGAGACGGCTCCCGACTACGGGCTGCGCGTCGCAAACGAACTTGAGGCGGAAATCCTGCGCCTTGGCGAAGACACGGTCATGGCCTTTGTGGCCGAGCCCGTTGTTGGTGCGACAGCGGGCGCGGTTCCAGCAGTGGAAGGGTATTTCACGCGCATCCGGGAAATCTGTGACCAATACGGTGTTTTGCTCATTCTCGATGAGGTGATGTGCGGCATGGGGCGCACCGGCACGCTTTTTGCCTGTGAACAGGACAAGGTCCGCCCGGACATTGTGGCAATCGCCAAAGGGCTTGGTGCGGGTTACCAGCCTATTGGCGCGATGCTTTGTTCCGCGAACATCTATGCCGCCATTGAAGATGGGTCCGGCTTTTTCCAGCATGGGCACACCTATGTTGGCCACCCGACCGCATGTGCCGCGGGTCTGGCGGTGCTGACCAAATTGACGGACGGCGGGTTGGTCCAGAGATCGGCGGCGCTGGGCGATCAATTACAGGACGCGCTTGAGCAGGCGTTTGGTCAGCATCCCCATATCGGCGACATCCGGGGGCGCGGGCTTTTCCGGGGCATGGAGTTTGTCCAGAAACGTGAAACCAAAGAACCTTTCGCGCCGGAGCGCGCCCTGCACAAGGCGCTGAAAGCGGCGGCTTTCGAGGCCGGGCTGATTTGCTATCCAATGGGCGGCACCATCGACGGCAAGCGTGGGGATCATATCCTGCTGGCCCCCCCTTTCATCATGGACACTACCCATATCGACGAAATTGTATCGAAACTTGCGACGGCGATAGCGCGGGTGATCTAGATCGCCTCCAACCTTGTTTTGGAACCGGCGATCTGCTTGCTCAATTCATAACAATCCTTCATATTCTAATAGGAGAATTTATTGAGGGGTTGAGGGATGCTTTCAAGGCGCGGATTCATGGCAGGTGGCGCGGGCATCGCAGCAAGTGGGGCATTGGGACTGCTGCCCGCACCCGGACGTGCCCAGGTAGCGCTGGGCGACATCCGGCTCGATGTTGTCAGCGATGGATCGCTGACCCTTCCCGGCAGTTTCATATTTGATCCAATGCCCAAGGACGCGCTTGCACCAATCATCGAGAAATACCACTTGTCCGCAGACGTTCTGACCCCGCCCTGCAACGTAACATTGATGCGTCAGGGTGACAGGACCATTCTGTTCGACGTCGGATCGGGGCCGGATTTTGCCCCCAATGCGGGGATCGTTCTGGACTCACTGGACGCACTTGGCGTGGCCCCGGACGACGTGACGGATGTGGTCTTTACCCATGCCCACCCCGATCACCTTTGGGGGCTTCTGGACGACTTCGATGATCCGCTGTTTCCCAAAGCCACTTACTTGATTGGCAAATCGGAATGGGACTACTGGATCAACCCCAATACGGTCGACGATATTGGCGAGGCCCGCGCCTCCTTTGCTGTCGGCGCGCAGCGTCGGTTGGCGATGATCGAGGACAACATCTCTTTCTTCAGGGACGGTGACGAGATTTTGCCGGGCGTGGCGGCACGTGCCACCTTTGGTCACACCCCCGGCCACATGGCGTTTGAAGTCCGGCAAGGGTCCGAAGCGGTCATGATCCTCGGCGATTGCATCGGCAACCACCATGTCGCCTTTGAAAAACCGGCGTGGCATTCAGGGTCAGATCAGGATCAGGACATGGCCGCCAAGACGCGGGTTGGCCTGATGGATCAATTGTCACAGGAAAAAATGCGCATCATCGGATTTCACCTGAAAGGCAATGGGGTTGGCTACGTGGAAAAGGCAAACGATGGCTACACTTTTGTTGCGGAGACCTGAGATGAAATACCTTGCGATTGCTCTGGCCCTATTCGCCCTGCCCACCATGGCCAGCGAGGACATACCGGATCAATACCCCGGATCAGTGCTGTATTCCAAACCGGTGGAGTTCATTCCCGGTGTCTATTCAGCCATCGGGGCCACGGCCCCGCCAACCTACGAAAATGCGGGCCACAACAACAACCTGAGCTTTATTGTCACGGGTGAAGGCGTGGTCGTCGTCAACGGCGGCGCATCTTACTTGCTGGCCAAGGCATTGCACGCCGAGATCAAGGCCGTAACAGATCAGCCGGTGGTGCTGGTGTTCAACGAAAATGGTCAGGGGCATGCGATGTTGGGCAACTCCTACTGGAAAGATCAGGGCGTCAAGATCGTCGCACAGGCAGAGGCCGCTGCGGAATTTGAGGAATACGGAGGCCAGTCCTTGCGCGCGGCACAAGCGCCGGTCAGGGAACGCGCGGATCAGACCCGTGTCGTGCTTCCGACCGAAACCTTTGACGACGCATATGTCGTAGAACTGGGCGGCCTGCTCATCGAAGCCCGGTATCTGGGCCCCGCCCACAGCCCCGGTGACATCGTTGTCTGGCTGCCTCAAAAGAGCCTGGTGATCTCTGGCGACATGGCGTTCCATGAGCGCATGTTGCCGATCTTCGATCACACGATGACCGCCGATTGGATTGAAACATGGGACACGGAATTCGAGAAATTGAATGCCACCTATGTCATTCCCGGTCATGGCCACCCCACAAATATGGATCAGGTTCGGCGCTACACGCGGGATTACCTGATCTACCTGCGTGAAAAGATCGGCGCGCACCTCGAAGAGGGTGGCGATCTGGCAGACGCCTATTATGTGGATCAATCGCCCTATGCCCATCTGGACACCTTCGGGGAGTTGGCGACCAAAAACGCCGGCCGGGTCTATGAGCAAATGGAATTTGAGTGAGACAGGTGCAGCCGTCGTTTCGGCGGAAGCGTGGTCCGTTATCCTCGGGGGTGCGGTCGGGGGCGCTTTGCGGACTTTGTTCAGGACGCTGAAATGCGCCGCGAATTGCGACGAACAGGCGAAAAGATAGGGGGCGATCATGGAACAGTTGATCGACATTTACGGCGAAGGTGCGGTGCTGTTTGGCATTGCCATTACCGTCGGCATGGGGTTCGGTGCCGCGGCGCAGCATTCGCGTTTTTGCCTGCGTGCAGCAACGGTAGAATTCTCGCAACGCACATTCGGCCCCAGCATCGCGATTTGGTTCGTCGCTTTCAGTGCGGCAGTGGCCAGCGTGCAGTTTCTGGTGGCTCAAGGGTACCTCGATGTTTCGCAAGCCCGCCAGATCGCCACTACCGGCAGCCTGTCGGGTGCTGTTATTGGCGGCCTTCTTTTTGGCGCGGGCATGATACTGGCGCGGGGATGCGCGAGCCGTCTGCTGGTCTTGTCGGCGACGGGGAACCTGCGCGCCATTGTGACGGGGTTGGTGTTGACGCTGACCGCGCAGGCGTCGCTGCGCGGTGTCTTTGCCCCGGCGCGTGAAACCCTCAGCGCCATCTGGACCATTCCGGGCGGCGCGTCGCGGGATCTTCTGTCCTACGTTCATCTATCGCCCCAAACTGTGTTCCATGTCGCCGCTTTCACTGTCGCGGTATCGCTCTGGTTTGCGTGGCGCCGCCAACACCGGATCTCGCGGATCATTGCCGCGCTTTTGGTCGGGCTCTCTATCGGGCTCGGATGGCTTGGCACCTACCTGGTGGCGCAAGCGTCTTTCGAAGTGGTGCCGATTTCCTCTATCACCTTCACTGGTCCGTCTGCTGATACACTGATGGGGCTGGTCAACGAGCGTCGTTTGCCGCTTGGGTTTGGATCAGGGCTGGTACCGGGCGTCTTTTTGGGGGCCTTCATCATGGCCGTGCTGACCAAAGAAGCGCGCATTCAGCGGTTTGAGCCTGACACGCCGATGGAGCGGTATCTTGTTGGCGGAACCCTGATGGGATTTGGCAGCATGTTGGCCGGTGGCTGCGCTGTTGGCGCGGGCATGTCCGGCGGGTCAATCTTTGCACTCACCGCCTGGCTTGCCCTGTTCTCGATGTGGATTGGGGCAGCGGCCATGCAAATGACGCTTGCTGTCGCGGTATCCTCAAAAGACGCCGCGAAAACCGCTATCTAG
>CAXBKL010000088.1:0-15109 GCA_963976125.1 uncultured Sulfitobacter sp.
GTTTCGCCGGATTCGACTTGAAACGACATCGGCCGCACCGCGCGCACTCCGGGCGCGATCGACCCGAACAGCGGTTTCTTCAGCGCGAAAGTCTTGGCCAGATGTTCAACTCTGAGTGCAGGCATCACAACGCCTCCTCAGGAAAGAGGCATCTGACGGCGCGCGGCATCGGGCCTTGCAGCGGAATGTCCCCTTTTCGGCAGCTTTCCTGCGCCTTGTCACAGCGCGGGGCAAAAGCGCAACCCGACGGCAGATTGTCCACCATAGGTGGCAGGCCCGGAATGGCGGCCAATACGCGACGGCCGCCGCCCAACTCGGGCACACAGGCGATCAGCCGCTTGGTATAAGGATGCGCCGGTGCATCCAGCACGACCTGCGTCGGTCCTTCTTCCACGATCCGGCCCGCATACATCACCGCCACCCGGTCACAAAGCTGCGCCACCACACCGAAATCATGAGTGATGAAGATGATCGCCAGCCCCCTGTCGCGCCGCAGGTCATCAAGTAGTGACAGGATCTGCGCCTGGACTGTGACATCCAGCGCCGTGGTGGGTTCGTCGGCGATGATAACGTCCGGCTCATTGGCAAGCGCCATGGCGATACCCACCCGCTGTCGCATTCCGCCTGACATCTCGTGAGGGTAGTTCTCGACCCGGCTTTGTGCGTTGGGAATGCGTACGTCTTTCAAGAGTTGGATCACGCGCCTGCGTGCCTCGGTATTGCTGATCTTGTGGTGCGATTGGATCGCCTCGGCAAGTTGCTGCCCGACGCGATAGAGCGGGTGCAGGGTGGAAAGCGGATCCTGAAATATATAGGCTACCCTGTCGCCACGTTTCTGACGGAGGGTTTCGTAAGGTGCACCAATCAGGTCCTCGCCCTGAAAGCGCACCGCGCCGCCGGTGATCACGCCGGGAGGAGACGCGACCAGGCTCATGACTGACAGCGCTGTGACCGATTTACCCGAGCCCGACTCGCCGATGATGCCCAGACATTCACCAGGTTTGACTGCAAGCGATACGCTGCCCACGGCGCGATAGTTGCGTTTGCCCACGTGAAACTGGGTTTGTAGATCCTGAATGGCCAGCAGGTCGTCGGTTGCGATCGGAATATCGTCCTTGCGATCCACCAGCGTGGTGGCACGCGGTCGGCTGAGCGCGCCCGAGCGGAGACGCGGGTCAAGCGCATCGCGGACTCCGTCACCGAGCAAATTGATCGACATGACGATCAGAAAAATCATGACCCCCGGGACGATGGATGTGTGCGGGTGCGAGATCATCGCAGAACGCGCCTCGCCCAGCATGGACCCCAGATCAGCCTGAGGCGGCTGGCTGCCGAGGCCAAGGAACGAGAGGCCGGCGGTCTCCAAAATCATCCAGCCCACAGTGGTGGACATGGCTATGACGATGACCGGCAGCACATTGGGCAAAAGCTCGGAGAGGATGATGCGCGTGTGGCCCATCCCCGCGAGACGGGCGGCATCGATGAATTCTCGCCCCGCAAGCCCGACGGTGATGCCTCGGATGTTTCGGGCAAAGAAAGGAACGTTGACGGCGGCGACGGCTATCAGCGCGTTCATCAGGCCGGGGCCGAGTGCCGCGACGATGGCAAGTGCCAATAGGATGTAGGGAAAGGCCATCAACATATCGACGATACGCATGATGATGTTGTCGGTGCGCCCGCCGAAGTACCCGGCGATGATGCCGATGGCTGAACCGATCGTGGCTGCGATCAGGGCCGCGGCAATTCCCACGGCGAGGCTGAGCCGGGTGCCGTGAAGCAGGCGGCTCAGAAGGTCGCGGCCCAGGTGATCGGTACCCAAGAGGTGACCTTCGGAAAATGGGCGTATGAAGCGGTCGGCCGTCGCGGTCACATCCGGGTCCTGCAAGGGCAGAAGCGGTGTAATCAGGACCAACAACAGGATCGCTCCGATGACCACTGCACCCATGGCGGCCAGTCGGTTGCGGAACAGAAGCGTGAGGAAAACCCTCATGTCTTGATCCTCGGATCCAGGAGGCTTTGGGCCACGTCCACCGCGATGTTAAAGAGCACATAGCAGGCAGCGACGAAGACGACTCCGCCCTGCACCAGCAAAAGGTCACGCGTCAGGATCGCATCAACCAGCATCCGCCCGACACCGGGCCATTGAAAGACGATCTCGATATAGACCGCCCCTGACAAAACAAAGCCCGCCTGAATGCCAAGCACGGGGATGATCGAAACCATGGCGACGCGCAGAGCATGGCCCATGATGACGCGACGCTCGGGCACGCCCTTGGCGCGAGCGGTGCGGATATAGTCCTGACGCAAGACCTCCAGCATGGCCGAACGCGACAGCCGCGCGATCACGCCGGTCGCGACGGCTGCGAGCGCCAGTGCCGGCATGATCAGATGGCGGATCAGGTCAGGCAGGTCGCCGCCGCCATAGATGGCGTACATACCGCTGACCGGAAGCCATCGCAGGTTCACCGCGAAAAGCAGGATCATCATCATGCCCAGAAAGAAGGATGGCACCGAAATGCCGATCAGCACCACGAAAGTAATAGCCTTGTCGGCGAAACCATACTGTCGGGCGGCCGAGATGACACCGGCAAGGATACCGAGGATGGAGCAGAGGACAAAGCTTGTGCCTGCCAGGATCAGCGTCGCGCTGAAGCGTTCCAGAACCTCGTCGATAACGGGCCGGTTCAGCGAAAAAGACCGTCCGAAATCCCCGGTCAGCATGTTGCCGAGCCAAATGAAGTACCGCTGCACCATGGGCTTGTCGAGACCAAGGTCGCGGTTCAGCTTTTCCACGTTTTCAGGGGTTGCATAAGACCCGAGGATCGCCGTCGCAGGATCGCCGGGGATCATTGACATGATCAGGAAGACGATGATCGTGATCCCGAAGAGCACCGGGATGGCCGACACCAGCCGTTTGAGGATATAGCCACCCATGCCGGCCCTCCGGATAAGTCCGTCTTTTTGGGGCCAGTTTCCCGGCCCCAAAAGGTTGTGCTTCAGTTTTTCTCAACGCCGCCGAGGTTCAACAGGAACGAGGGTTCAAGTCCGAAGTTCTCGACACGGTCGCTGGTCACTGCGTTCTGCTTCCAGTTGGCGACAAAGACCCAGGGCGCGTCTTCTTGCACGATGGCTTGCATTTCGCGGTAAAGCCGGGCGCGCTCGGCCTGATCGGTGGCGGTGCGGGCTGCTTCGAGAAGCTCGTCAACCTGCGGGTTGGAATAATAGCCCGAATTGAACCCGCCCTTGTCGGGCCAGGCTTCGCTGCGTAGCGCGAGGTAGGGCAACGTGTCAGGATCATTGGTCATCCAGGCCATTTCGGCCATGTCGGCCTTGCCTTCCAATCCGGGGTTCACTTCGCCCAGGAACGTGTTCCATTCGTATGTTTCAATTTTTACATTGAGCCCCACTGCCTGAAGATCGGCCTGAATGGCTGTTCCCATCGGCACCGGGTCCAACATGCCCGACCCGCCTTCTGTGACATAAAACGTCAGTTCAGCCCCTTCCGCGCCCGCTTCGGCAAGCAGTGCCCTGGCCTTATCGGGATCGTAGGGATACGGATCAAGCGCGTCGTTATAGGCCCATGCAAAGGCAGGCGGCGTTGGACCGGCTGCCACCGTCGCGGTGCCTTCCAACACGTCATTCACGATCGCTTCCTTGTTGATCGCATAGTTGGCGGCCTGGCGCACGCGCTTGTCAGCAAACGGGCCTTCCTTGGCGTTCAGGATCAGGAACCAGACATGAGGCCCGGCCTGTTCCGCAACAGAAAAACCATCGCCCTGGAACTGGCCCAGAGAGGTAGGCGGCACTTCGACCATCAGGTCGATCCCGCCCGCCAGCATTTCGGCCACGCGCGTATTGGCATCGGTGATCGGGCGGAAGACTACGGCCTCAGTACCGGCAGCATCGCCCCAATAGGCGTCATTGCGTTCAACCACCACAGCTTCGTTCGAGCGCCATTCGGCAAATTTGAACGGTCCGGTACCGACCGGATTGCGGCCGAAATCCTTGCCGTTTGCCGCGACCGCTGTTGGCGAAACAATCAGACCGGTCGGGTAAGCCAGGTTCGAAAGGAACGGCGCATAAGGCGCATTGAGCGTGAACTTCACTGTCAAGTCATCGACCACCTCGGTCGATTCCACCGCACCGAAAAAGAAGGACAGCGGGAATGGGCCGGTGTCGTAGTAGGGGTGATTCTCGTCCAGCATCCGGTCAAAGTTGAACTTCACCGCCTCGGCATTGAACGGCGAGCCATCCTGGAAACTGACACCCTCGCGCAGGGTGAACGTGTAAATCGTGCCGTCGTCACTGATCGACCAGTCGGTGGCCAGTGACGGTTCAACCTCAAGCGTGCCGGACTTGTAGCGGGTCAACCCCTCGTAAATATTCACGAGAATGCGGAAATCGTTGACGGCAGTAACCGCTGCCGGATCAAGCGATTTCGGTTCCGCGATCTGGCCGACAATCAACACGCCAGGGGGTGTTTGAGCCACCGCGCGTCCCGGTATCCAAAAGGTGAGCGCAACCGCTCCCGCGGCTGCGAGGAACAGACCCCTGCGGGTCCAGGACATGAGCTTCATCAGAGTTCTCCCAGTTGGTTTTCTGACGCGATATTTATCATGATTAATTGCATCGGTCAATTTATCATGATAATTAGTCAGGCAACTATTGTGGTGAGGCATGACGTTTTCGATTCTCGCAAAAGACCCTGAAACCGGAGCCATTGGTGGTGCTGCGGCGACCGGCAGTCTATGCGTCGGAGGCTGGGTGTTGCGCGGCGATTTCGCCGCGGGCATGTCGGCCAGTCAGGGAGCTGCGCCCTCGACCTTCTGGGGAGAAGATGCATTGCATCACCTGCGTGGTGGCGCGGATGCAACACGGGCGGTGGAGCAGGTCACCTCGTGCGACAAGGGGCGCGAGTACCGGCAGCTTTCCGTGTTGGACCTCAGCGGTAACACCGCCGCGTTCACGGGAGATAAAAACCAGGACGTAAAGAGCAGCCTTGTCTTCACAGGCGGCATTGTTGCGGGAAACATGCTCGGCGGGAAGGACGTGCTGCCCGAGATGATAGACGGGTTTGTAGAGGCAGATCTCTCTTTTGAGCGGCGGTTGTTGGCCGCCTTGAGGACAGCGCGAGATGCCGGTGGGGATTACCGAGGCCTCTTGTCCGCGGCCTTGCTGGTACTGCATCCGGACAGACCCCCCCTGAGCCTGCGCATTGACCATCACCCTGATGACCCGATTGGTGCGTTGGAAAGCCTCTACCGTCTGGCCACGACGGGGGAGTATTCAAAATGGGCACAGCAGGTCCCGGTCTCGACGGACAGGGAGCGGGTTCTTGACTGATTGGGGCGAGCGCGCAGCCGCCATGCTGGCACAACTGTCGCACCTGTCCGAACCCGGCCCCGGCGTAACACGCCTGCCGTTCACACCTGAGCACCGCGCGGCGCTCGATCTTCTGAAGGAATGGATGGAAGGCATCGGATTGACGGTGACGCTGGACGATGCCGGTACACTGGTCGGACGGCTGGACGGCCCGCCGGGGGTTGGCACGTTTCTGATGGGGTCACACCAGGACTCTGTGCGCGAGGGCGGTGCCTTTGACGGGATCATGGGGGTGGTGCTGCCGCTGCTTGCCCTGAAAAAGTTGAGGGCAGAGGGGGTCGCGCTGGCCTTTGCGGTCGAAATCCTGGCCTTTGCTGACGAGGAAGGCGTTCGGTTTCCCACCGCCCTTATCGGATCGCGCGCGCTGGCGGGCCGCTATGACAACCAAGTGCTCGACATGCGCGATGCGAACGGCGTGAGCCTGCGGACGGCGATGGCGGACTTTGGACTGAACCCCGACGGAATCGATGCGCTGAAGCGCGATCCGGACAATGTGATTGGCTTTCTGGAAACACATATCGAGCAAGGTCCGGTGCTGGAGCGCGAATGCGAAGCTGTCGGCATCGTAACCGCCATCTGCGGCATCGAACGTCACCAGATCGAGATTGTCGGCGAGACCGGCCATGCTGGCACTCTGCCGATGGAGGGCCGGCGCGATGCACTCGTGACAGCCGCAGCGATTGTGACCGAACTCAACCGCGCAGCCAGGTCAACACCCGACTTGCGCGCAACGGTCGGTGCGCTGACGGTCGAACCCAATGTCGTCAATGCGGTTCCCCGCGCCGCGCACCTGACTGCCGAGCTGCGATCGCCCTGCGATGAAACACGCCGGGCCGCAGGCGTTGAATTACACCGTTTTGCTGAACTGCTTGCCCAGGAAAAGGGTGTTCGGATCAACTGCACGCGAACATATGCTCAAACGGCGCAACCGTGTTCTCCCGATTTGTCGGTGCAACTTGGGCGCGCCGTGAAGCAAACAGGCGGGCGCGGTGTTTCGCTGCCCTCGGGTGCCACGCATGATGCCTCGGCCATGGCCGACCTTTGCCCGATCATCATGCTGTTCGTCCGCAGCCAGGACGGCATAAGCCACAAACCCGAGGAATTCACTGCGCCCGAGGACATGAATACAGCCATTGATGTGCTGGCCCGTTTCCTCAAAATCGCGGACCAGAAATAGCAGCGACGATCAAGCAACTTGTATGCCGGTTGTTTGCGGCAGTATCACCCGACTTTTTCAACACAATGAGCCCATAACGTACACCTCAGTGGCCCATAGCGTCCCCGTGGGACAGAAGCCTTCCCAAGCGACCTCTTTACGTATCTGCCGAGAACGGCCTTGATGATGTGACCGCCTTCCGACGGCATCAACGTGCCAAGGTGGGTCATCAACGATCCACAAAGGAGAGCGGTCACATCATCAAAGCCCTTCCGAACTGTCCGATCGCTATTGCGATTGTAGCCACTTAATTACAGAAGCGCGCTTTGCTTCCATATGGTTGAGCAGAGTGATAGCAAGTTGCTTACCATCCCGTGCGACAAGGTACTGCAGAATTTTCTCGTGTTCCTGTACGGCATCGAACCAACGGCCATCCGTCATATTTGCCAGGTAACGTGCGCGTTGCATGCGCAAAGACAGCGCTTGACAGGAGGTGGCCAATGTCCCGTTGCGCGCCGCCGTCAGGATGGCCCGGTGGATCTTTTGGTTGATGCTGAAATAGGCGTCCAGGTCCCGGCGTTCATAGCTTTCTATCATATCCGCGTGCAATGCGCGAACCTCTTCAATTTCGGCGTCCGTAATGTGTTTACACGCCAATTCACCGGACAAGGCTTCAAGCGCGCCAAGCACGGGGAAAACCTCTTCCACTTCCTCCTCGGTGACCTGCGTGACCCATGCCCCGCGGTTCGGTTCCAGCCGAACCAATCCATCCGATGCAAGCACTTTCAATGCTTCGCGCAGCGGCGTACGTGACACACCAAACTGATCACATAGTTCCTTTTCCGGCACTCTGGCACCGGGTTTCAGTTCTGAATTGATGATCAAGGTCTGCAACCTGTCCACCAGCTCATGATGCAGAGATTTCCGAATGATCGTTTGTGAAGTGTGAAGGGTCATCGCGTTGCCTTATTGCTTCAAAGCACGTTCAAGCAGACGCGCAATATGGATAGGTTTCCGATCGGTCAGGTCGGCAATTTGATGACGGCAAGACGTGCCATCCGCAACAATGATTGTGTCCTGTGCCGCATCACGCACCGCCGGGACAAGATCAAGCTCAGCCATCTTGCGTGATACGTCGTGCGTTTCCACGCCATAGCCAAAGGCACCCGCCATGCCGCAACAACTCGTCTCCACCACCTCGACTTCAGTGTCGGGCAGGCACGCAAGGGTCTTTTCGATGGAGGACATCACGCCCATCGCCTTTTGGTGGCAATGGCCATGCAGCAGCACTTTGGGTGCGGGTGAGGTCAGGGGGAGCGCAAAATCAGGATTGTCGCCTTGGTCTGCAATGAATTCTTCCAACATCCGGGCATGTTTGGCCAAGAGTTTCGTATCCTCGCCAGGCAAGAGGGCCGGAATTTCGTCGCGCAGGGTCAGCAGGCAGCTGGGCTCCAGACCGATGACAGGGATGCCTTGTGCGGCAAAAGGCAACAGCGCATCGACAAGGCGTTGAGCCTCTTGCTTTGCCTCATCCACCAGACCGGCGGACAGAAATGTGCGGCCGCAGCACAGGGGTCGTTCGCCCTTGGGGGCCGATCCCACTTGCACGGCAACATCAGCGGCAGCCAACACATTTGCGGCGGCGCGTAGATTCTCCGGCTCAAAATGGCGGTTGAACGTGTCCGCAAACAGAACCGCTTCGGGCGTCCGTGCCGCCGCAACCTCGGTATCCTTAAAGGGCCGCGCATGCCATTTGGGTAGATCGCGGGTTGCCGTGAAGCCGGTCAATCTTTCCGTCAGCTTGGCAAGACCCGGCAGGCTGTTGCGCAGGTTCATCAGGAACGGTACCCGCGCAGCCCAGCAAGCATAGCGCGGCAGATAAGCGACCAGACGGTCATGTCGGCTGAGCCCGTCCTTCCTGATGCGTGCGGATTGCATTTCGATCTTCATCCGGGCCATATCAACCCCTGTGGGACATTCCCGCTTGCAGCCCTTGCAGGACACACAGAGTTTCATTGTTTCGGCCATCTGATCCGCGGTCAGCGCCTCTGGTCCAAGCTGCCCCGAGATCGCCAGGCGCAGCGTATTTGCGCGGCCCCTCGTCAGATCCTGTTCCTTGCGTGTCACCCGGAAGGAGGGGCACATCACGCCGCCCTTTAGCTTTCGGCACGCCCCGTTGTTGTTGCACATCTCAACAGCGCCCTGAAATCCGCCGCCGCTGCCGGTCCATTCGGACCAGTCAAACTCGGTCTGAAATTCTGGCACCTTGTAGTCTGGCCCATAGCGAAAGAGGGATCGGTCATCCATCTTGGGTGCATCTACAATCTTGCCGGGGTTGAAGAGGCCATTGGGGTCAAACCGCCGCTTAACTTCGGCGAAATTTGCAACCATCCGGGGGCCGAACATCTTCTCGTGAAACTCCGACCGGACCAGCCCATCACCATGCTCACCCGAATGCGAGCCCTTGTAGCGCGCAACCAGATCGAAACATTCCTCCGCGATCGCGCGCATCTTTTTGACATCCTGATCCAGTTTCAGGTTCAAAACGGGGCGTACATGCAGACACCCAACCGAGGCATGGGCGTACCAGGTGCCGCGCGTGCCGTGTTTTTCGAAAATCTCGGTCAGGCCCCCCGTATAATCAGCAAGGTCCGGCAACTCCACCGCGCAATCCTCGACAAAGGATACCGGTTTACCGTCCGTTTTCATCGACATCATGATGTTCAGGCCAGAGCTGCGCAGGTCTGCTATGCGGGCTTGCATCCTGGGGTCTGCAACTGCGGTGACACCGCCCCGGTTCTTGCCGCTCTTGTCCCAGGAAAAACCAAGATCGCCCATGACCTCTTCAAGCTCTTTCAGCTTTTTGGGATGCTTGCTGGTGTCTTCCTCCGCAAACTCCACCAGCAGCAAGGCATCTGGTTTGCCGGTCACGAACTCTTCGATGGTATCGCGGAACATGGGGATGTCGCGGGCCAGTGCGATCATTGTGGCGTCGACAAGTTCGACCCCCTGCGGGTTCAGTTTGACCAGATGCTGTGCGGCGTCCATAGCCTGATGGAAGGTGGGGAAATGACAGACACCCAGCACCTTTTCCGACAGGATAGGCCAGAGTTTCAGTTCAACCGCCATTGAATAAGCGAGTGTTCCTTCCGAGCCGACCAGCAGATGGGCAAGATTGTTGGGCGTATCCTTAGGCACCAGCGCGTCGATGTTATAGCCGCCCACCCGGCGCATCACATTGGGGAATCGGGCGTCAATCTCAGCGGCTTCGCGTGCGCCCAGCCTCAACAGATCGTCGCGCAACGCGACGAAATCAGTTGCGCCGTTATTACCGACAGGACCAAAGCGGTGCTTGCTGCCATCAGCCAAAAGCCCTTCTATCGACAAGACATTGTCGCGCATCATGCCATAGCGCAACGACTTGCCTCCGCAGGAATTGTTGCCGGACATCCCGCCAATGGTCGCGCGGGACGCAGTCGAGACATCGACCGGGAACCACAGGCCATGGGGTTTCAGCGCGCGGTTCAAATCGTCAAGGACGATGCCGGGGCGCACTACACAGCGCATGCCCTCCACGTCCAGCTCAATAATATCGTTGAAATACTGTGTGTTATCGATAACCAACGCGTTGTTTACAGTCTGCCCACATTGTGACGTTCCGCCGCCACGGGCAAGGACGGGAACGCCTTGTTCACGCGCAATGTCGATGGCTGCACATATGTCATCTTCGGATTTCGGAGACATGACCCCAAGTGGCATCATCTGATAGAACGACGCATCCGTCGCATACCGCCCGCGCGAAAATCTGTCGAACATCACATCACCCTCCACACGGTTTCTCAGGGCGTCGGCGAGCTGCGGCATGATGTGTCCACTGTGGTTGGAAGTTTCTTTTTGTTTGACATAATTATGAATTCAAAATTACGCTGATACAACAAAATTCAAATCTTCCGGGCGAAGGTGCTGCGCCGAACCCATATAAACACCCGATTGTGAGACCTCCCATCATGAGAAAAGCCGGCCGCCATTTTCTGCAGATCCCTGGGCCAAGCGCCGTGCCGGATCGGATCCTAAGTGCCATCGGCCAACAGACCATCGACCATCGCGGTCCCGATTTTGCCAAGGTAGGTTTGCGCGCACTCGACGGCATGAAATCGATTTTCAAGACCGAAGAGCATGTATTCATCTACCCCGCGTCAGGCACTGGGGCCTGGGAGGCTGCATTGGTTAATACCTTGTCGCCCGGTGAACGGGTCCTGATGTTCGAAACCGGCCACTTTGCGACCTTATGGAAGAAACTGGCCGAGAAATTGGGGTTAAAAGCCGAGTTCATCGAAGGCGACTGGCGCGGCGGGGCTGATCCTGAACAGATCGAAGCCTATCTCGCCGAAGACAAGGCCCATGAGATCAAGGCGGTCTGTGTTGTGCATAACGAGACCTCTACCGGATCAGTCTCTCCGGTCGCTGAGGTGCGCAAGGCAATTGACCGTGCTGGGCACCCGGCGTTGTTCATGGTTGATACTATTTCCGGCCTGGCCTCGATCGACTACCGCCATGACGAATGGGGTGTGGATGTTACGGTATCGGGTTCGCAGAAAGGGCTGATGTTGCCGCCGGGTCTGTCGTTCAACGCGGCGAGTGCCAAGGCGATGGCAGCCAACAACACCGCCAAACTGCAGCGTTCCTACTGGGACTGGGAGGATATGGTTGGGCCGAACAAGACAGGGTATTTCCCCTACACGCCGGCAACAAACCTGCTTTACGGCCTGAATGAAGCCATCGACATGCTGCACGATGAGGGATTGGACAATGTCTTTGCCCGCCACGCACGCCACGGTGCTGCGACACGTGCGGCTGTGCGCAAATGGGGGCTTGAGGTGCTCTGTGCCACGCAAGGTCAGGAAAGCAGCGTCCTTACAGCCGTGAAATTGCCGGAGGGCCAAAGCGCGGATGCCTTCCGCGCCACCACGCTTGAGCATTACGATATTTCTTTGGGCAATGGTCTGTCCAAGGTCGCCGACAAAGTATTCCGCATCGGACATCTTGGGGACTTTAACGATCTGATGCTGATTGCGACCCTTGCCGGGGTCGAAATGGGGCTGAAACAAGCCAATGTCCCGCATGCGACAGGCGGTGTGCAGGAAGCCATGGCCCACCTCAGCTAATTCAATCGCCCGAAAAAATTGGGCCAAGACCAAAAAACATGAACTGAAGCTCTCTGGGAGGAGAATATCATGAAAGTAATCTTTAGAATCCTCGCTGCAACCACAGCGATTGGCATGGCCACGGGCGCCTTTGCTCAGAACGTAACAATGAAATTCGGCCATGTCGGCAATCCCGGCTCATTGTTCGAGGCCACGGTCGACAACTTTGCCGCATGTGTGAATGATTCCATGGGCGACAAGGTCGAAGTCCAGACTTTCGGGTCATCGCAGTTGGGCAAAGACAAGGAACTGCTGCAAAAGCTCAAACTGGGCCAGGTCGATTTCGCTCTGCCTTCTTCTGTGATGTCCTCTGTGGACGACACATTTGGTATCTTTGAAATGCCCTACATCATCTCTGATCGCGATCACATGCGTCGCGTGCAGGCCGAATTGATGGATGTGTTCCAAAGTGCGGCCAACGACAATGGCTATCAGATCGTGGGTCTGGCCGAAAACGGGTTCCGCAACATCACCAACAACACGCGTCCCATCAATGTGCCTGCTGACCTTGAAGGGATCAAACTGCGCACACCGAACGGTGTCTGGCGTCTCAAGATGTTCCAGGAATATGGTGCCAACCCGACGCCGATGGCATTCTCTGACGTGTTCACCGCATTGCAAACCGGCGTCATCGACGGTCAGGAAAACCCCTATGCGCAGATTGCATCGGCCAAATTCCAGGAAGTGCAGAAATACCTGTCGATAACAGAGCACGTTTACACGCCCGCATATATTCTAATGTCCAAAAAGAAATTCGACAGCCTGGATGCGGATATTCAGGCAGGCCTGACCGATTGTGCGAACAAGACGCAGGATTTCACCTATGAAAAAGCGGCTGAGCTGGAAACCAGCCTGTTGAAGGTGATCGAAGATGCGGGTGTTGAGGTGAACACCGCCGACAAGGCAGCGTTCATCGAGGCCTCTGCGCCGATCTATCAACAGTTCGCGGATGAAGTCGAAGGCGGTCAGGCCATGATCGACAAGGTTCTCAGCCTCGGCAATCCGGGCTGATCCACCTGCGTGCGGCAGTATACATCTGCCGCACGACTTACGGCCATATGCACGCAGCTCTTTCGCCTGCAGCAAGCGGGCGAAAGAGATTTGATGGACTTCCAACAGGTTTGCCGGCATGGAAAATGAAGCTTACCCAACCTTGTCGCGGTTAAATCGGGCGCTCAGCAAGGTTTTGGAGTGGGCGACGATCGGCCTGATGATCCTGCTGACCCTCGTCGTCTCCGCCGCGGTTCTGGCGCGTCTGATGGGGCAGAGCTTTTCCTGGTATGACGAAGTTGCCGCAATCATGTTGGCATGGATTACTTACTACGGGTCGGCCCTTGCTGCCTTGCACCGTCGCCACATCGGCTTTGACACGGTGCTTTTGAGTCTGCCGCAGAACCTGCGTATCGCAACTGTCCTGATTGGCGAAGCTATTGTCCTGATTTTCTTTTTCCTGATGGCGCGCGCCGGACTGCAAGTACTTGAGGTGCTCGCAGGCGACACTTTGATTTCGCTGACATGGGTGCCCATCCAGTTCACGCAATCGGTCATTCCGATTGGGGCGATCCTCTTCATGCTCTGCCAGCTGTTGAGCCTGCCGGGTTACATGCGGCTCACGGCTGCCGGCATCTCGCTCGAACATGCGGAAATCGAGGAAGAGGTCGAAACCGAACTCGAAAAGAACAAGGATCGCTTCTGATGTTGATGGCCGGTATTTTCATAGCGATGCTGATCATGATTTGCATCAACATCCCCATCGCCGTGGCATTGGCCATGAGCGGAGTACTTGGACTATTGCTGACTGAAGGCACGGACAGCCTGGTGACCATCGCGCTGGATATGTACGATGGGTCCACCAAGTTTTCGCTAATCGCCATCCCGATGTTCGTACTCGCGGGCGCCATTATGAATGCAGGCGGGATCACGGATCGGTTGATTAATTTCGTCGGTGCCATCATCGGCTTTATTCGTGGCGGCCTTGCCATGGTCAACATTGGCGTGTCGTTGTTTTTTGCCGAAATTTCAGGCTCGGCGGTGGCAGACGTGGCAGCAATGGGCTCCATCCTGATCCCGCAGATGAAAAAGCGCGGCTACAGCAAGGAATTTTCCGCGGCTGTCACCTCATCTTCGGCATCCCTTGCCATCATCATCCCGCCGTCGATCCCGATGATCCTTTATGCCGCGTCTGCCAACACATCGGTTGAGCAATTGTTTGTCGCGGGCATCGTGCCGGGCCTTTTGGGGGCTGGAGGCCTGATGACCGTCGCCTACATTTTCGCCAAACGCTACAACTTTCCGACCGAGGATGCCTTTCGGCTGTCGCGCCTGCGGGCGACTTTCATCGACGCGCTGCCTGCCTTCACCCTGCCGGTGATCATTCTGGGCGGCATCTTTGGCGGCTATGTCACCGCAACCGAGGCCGCCGGGCTGGCGGTTCTGGCCGCACTTGTGGTCTCTGCCTGGTATGGCAGCCTTGACCTCTCGCACCTGCGCCGCGCGATGCTGGATGGGGGCATTCAGACCGCCGTGGTCATGCTGCTGGTCGCGGCTTCCGTACTTATGGGCGGGTTCCTCACGCGCGCACAAATCCCGCAACAACTTGCCGAGGGCATCCTGTCCATCACCGAACAGCAATGGGCGATTCTGCTGATCCTGAACTTCTTTTTCCTGATTGTGGGGTTCTTCCTGCACTCTGCCGCCGCGATCATTCTGGTGATCCCGATTGTCATTCCGCTGATCACAGCTGCGGGCATTGATCCGGTCCACTTCGGGCTGGTGGTCACGCTGAACCTTGCCATCGGACAGCAAACCCCGCCCGTTGCCTCGGTGCTGGTCACCGCCTGTTCGGTGGCACGGGCCAACATCTGGGAAGTTTCCAAGGTCAACATCTGGTTCATTGGCGTTCTGCTGTTTGTTCTGATGCTCAGCACCTATGTCCCCTCGGTGCCAATGTTCCTTGTGGAGTATTTTTACAGATGAGCGCGGAAATCACCGATGAGCTGTGCGATGGGATCCTCTGGGTCATATTCAACCGGCCACAGGCGCGCAATGCGCTGACCTTTGAGATGTACAAACGGCTGGCAGAGTTGTGCAGGCAGATGCCCACCGATGGCTCCGTTCGGGCCATGGTCCTTTCGGGGGCGGGCGGCAAGGCCTTTGCCGCCGGGACCGATATGACCCAGTTTCGCGCCTTTGAAACCCCCCGGGATGCGCTGAACTATGAACAGCAGATTGATGACGTGCTGGAGGCAGTGGAACGCTGTCCCGTACCCACCATCGCCGCAATTCATGGTGCCTGCACCGGCGGTGGTGGATCCATCGCAGCGGCGTGCGATATACGAATTGCGTCGGAAAGCCTGAAGTTCGGCTT
>CAXBKL010000089.1:0-14958 GCA_963976125.1 uncultured Sulfitobacter sp.
TTAAAGGATATGGACAAGAAACAGTTTGCTGCAAATATCTATGTCCCGCACTGAAAAAATCCGTGTCCCGCTACACCCGCTACAGCCGTCCAACGCTTTTATCTTGCCACGGCATTCAATTTCAAACATGAACAAAGGATGAACGGCCATTCCTTCACCCTCGCGGGAGCACAATTGACGGCCCTTGGATCAGGCGCGCTTTGGTGGGCGGACGAAGGTTTGCTTTGCGTCAGTGACCTGCATCTGGGAAAATCCGAACGCATCGCGCGCCGGGGCGGTGCCACGCTTCCGCCCTACGACACCCGCGACACGCTCAATCGGCTGGCCGCCGACATAGCACTCAGCAGGGCGCGCACGGTGATCTGTCTGGGCGACAGTTTTGACGATCTGGGTGCGGCGATGGCGCTGCCGGGCGAGGAGCGGCTGTGGATCGCACGCCTACAGGCCGGGCGGCGCTGGGTCTGGATCGAGGGCAACCATGATCCGGGGCCTGTTGATCTGGGTGGAAGCCATCTGGCTGAACTGCCGATTGCGCCGCTGACCTTTCGCCATATCGCCGCACCGGGGGCAAGTGGCGAGGTGTCCGGCCACTACCATCCCAAAGCCAGCGTAGCCGCGCGCGGGCGCGCCATCACGCGGGCGGCATTTCTGGTGGACAGCGACCGGTTGATCCTGCCCGCCTATGGCACCTATACCGGGGGCCTTGATTGCCGCTCGGATGTTCTGTGCGGCCTGATGCGGCCCGAGGCCACCGCGATCCTGACCGGAAAAACCGCTGTCGCCGTTCCAATGCCAAGATAGGACCACTTATGCACACAGACGCCATTGCCCGCATTCACGCCAGCTTTAACGCCCAAAGCATGATGGCGACCCTGGGGGCCGAATTGGTCGAGGTCAATGCAGGTCTGGTGCGGATTGCCTGCCCCATCCTGCCCAGCACCCGTCAGCAACAGGGTTTTGGCCATGCGGGGCTGACGTTTTCCATCGGGGATTCGGCGGCCGGGTATGCCGCACTCACTACAATGCCCCTGGATCATGAGGTGGTCACAGCAGAGATCAAGGTGAACCTGTTGGCCCCGGCAAAGGGTGATCAATTGATCGCAACCGGGCGCGTTGTGAAGCCAGGCAAGCGGCTTTGTATCGTCACATCCGAAGTCCATGCCGTGACCGAAGGCACCGAGACCCTGATTGCAATTTTGCAAGGCACCATGGTGCCAGTTGCGCTTTGAACAGAACACACCTGCCGCCTGCGTTGCTGCGGCTGATGCGGATTTTGGCGTTGTCCGACGTCATTGGATGGTCACGGCCATTCTCGCGCCCATGCGCCTGCACTTCTGAACGGCAATCAAATGTGAGCGGTGCTCTGACGATGGTGGCGTTCAGCGGTGCCCGAACATGTCAGAACCGGCCGGTCGGGCGGTTCAGCCCGATCAACCTGTTGTCCCGTCTATATCCTTGTGAACCCGTTCGTAGCCATGCGTCCGGCGCGCGCGGGCTACACCACATTGCATCAGCGCAACTTGAAAGGGCAGGTTTTTGCCACGCTTGTGGGGGCCGGGGCGTTTACGCTGCTCCCCGGCCGGACCATGTATCGGGGGTTCTTAGGCGGTTAGCCCTTCGGGTTCGGCCAGACCATTGGCGCGGCAGCAGGCAGTAACCGTATTGGCCAGCAGGCAGGCGATGGTCATCGGCCCCACCCCACCCGGTACCGGCGTGATTGCGCCCGCACGTGCTGCACAGCTTTCAAAATGCACGTCACCGACCAACTTGGTTTTACCTTCGCCTTTTTCCGGCGCGTCCAGACGGTTGATGCCCACATCAATGACAGTCGCGCCCTCCTTGATCCAGTCGCCCGGCACCATTTCAGGGCGGCCCACGGCGGCAACCACGATGTCGGCACGGCGCACAACATCTGCGAGGTCTTTGGTCCGCGAATGTGCAATTGTCACCGTCGCGCTGTCATTCAGCAAAAGCTGCGCCATTGGCTTGCCGACAATGTTGGACCGGCCAATGACAACGGCGTCCATGCCAGAGATTGACCCATGATGGTCACGCAGCATCATCAGACACCCCAATGGTGTGCAGGGTACCATTGACTTCTGACCTGTGCCGAGCAGACCAACATTGGAAATGTGGAACCCGTCAACATCCTTGGCGGGCGAGATTGAATTGATGACCAGATCTTCGTCCAGATGCATGGGCAGCGGCAGCTGCACAAGGATACCGTGAATTGCAGGATCGTTGTTCAAATCATCAATCAGCTTGAGCAGGTCAGCTTCGGACGTGTCCACATCCAGCTTGTGTTCAACCGACTTCATTCCGACCTCGACGGTCATCTTACCCTTTGAACGGACATAGACCTGAGACGCGGGGTCTTCACCCACCAACACCACGGCGAGACCGGGCGTGATGCCGTGATCGTTTTTCAGGCGGGTGACGTGTTCGCCAACCTGCGCGCGCACCCGGGCGGCGAATTCTTTGCCGTCGATGATTTTTGCTGTCATTTTCGTATCCTTGTAAATGCGTAAGGCGGGGTGAACCCCGCCCTACATCAATCCGTAGGGCGGGGTTCACCCCGCCGCCGGTGTGTTTAGAACAAACCTTCGACTTCGCCCGCGTCGTTCAACCCGATGCTTTCGGCAGAAGGCACCCGCGGCAGGCCCGGCATGGTCATGATCTCACCGCAGATGGCGACAACAAAACCGGCGCCTGCGGACAGGCGCACTTCACGCACCGGAATGTCGAACCCGGTAGGCGCGCCACGTTCGTTCGGGTCTGTGGTAAAGCTGTATTGCGTTTTCGCCATACAAACCGGCAGGTTACCATAGCCCTGATCCTCCCATTCCTTCAGCTGGTTGAGGATCTTCTGATCCATCTGTGCGCTGTCGGCGCGGTAGATTTTTGTGGCGATGGTATTGATCTTGTCCGACAGGGACATGTCGTCAGGATAGATCGGGGCAAAGTTGCTCTCGGTATTCTCGATGGTCTCGACAACTTTGGCCGCCAGATCGGCAGAGCCCTCGGAACCCAATTCCCAGTGACGCGACAGGACCGCTTCGGACCCTTGCGAGGCCACGTAATCCTTAACCGCCTGCACTTCGGCGTCTGTGTCGGTGACAAAGTGGTTGATCGCGACAACCACGGGCACGCCAAAGGATTTCATGTTCTCGATGTGGCGGCCCAGGTTGGCACAGCCACTCTTGACCGCATCGACGTTCTCGGCACCCAGATCGGCCTTGGCCACGCCGCCGTTCATCTTCATCGCCCGCACGGTGGCCACGACAACCACTGCAGAGGGCGCAAGACCGGCCTTGCGGCACTTGATGTTCAGGAACTTTTCCGCACCCAGATCGGCACCAAAGCCAGCTTCGGTCACAACGTAGTCGGCCAGTTTCAGCGCCGTTGTTGTCGCAATGACAGAGTTACAGCCGTGCGCGATGTTGGCAAACGGGCCGCCGTGCACAAACGCGGGATTGTTTTCCAGGGTCTGCACGATATTGGGCTGCATCGCGTCCTTGAGCAGCACGGTCATCGCACCGTGCGCCTTGATGTCGCGGGCGAATATCGGTGTCTTGTCGCGGCGATAGGCCACGATCATCGCGCCCAGACGCTCCTGCAAATCTTCGAGATTTCGTGCCAGACACAGGATCGCCATGACCTCGGAGGCAACGGTGATGTCAAAGCCCGCCTCGCGCGGGAAGCCGTTGGCCACACCGCCAAGGGACGCGGTGATCTGACGCAATGCGCGGTCGTTCATGTCAACAACCCGACGCCACACGACGCGGCGGGTGTCGATTTCAAGCGAGTTGCCCCAATAGATGTGGTTGTCGATCATCGCGCTGAGCAGTGAGTGCGCGGAAGTGATGGCGTGGAAATCACCCGTGAAGTGCAGGTTCATTTCCTCCATCGGCACAACTTGCGCGTACCCACCACCAGCGGCACCGCCCTTCATGCCGAAGTTCGGGCCAAGCGAGGCTTCACGGATGCACACGGCGGCATTCTTGCCGATCCGGTTCAGGCCATCGCCCAGGCCCACAGTTGTGGTTGTCTTGCCTTCGCCCGCAGGGGTCGGGTTGATCGCGGTGACAAGGATCAGCTTGCCATCTTCGCGGTCCTGAACGGAGTTGATGAATTTCTGGCTGACCTTCGCCTTGTCATGGCCATAGGGCAGCAGATCATCGCTGCTGATACCCAATTTTGCGCCAATCTCCTGGATCGGGCGCTTTTGCGCCTCGCGTGCGATTTCGATGTCGGTCTTGTAAGCCATGTGAGAATCCCCTCCTGCCAAGCGGCAATGTCATTTGGCCCGTCTTACAGTCCACATACCGCAAGGTGACGTCGCGTTTCCGACATTTCCAGCACTTGATGCGGCGAGAGGCCTCGGAAGGGTTTCTTTTTGGAAACAAGCGCGGGTCAGATGTGCACCCAGGCCCGTTGACCAGGGATGTGCAGGCGCAGCGTGTCGCCAATAGACAACCATCCTTCTCGCTCCACCCATGCCGTTACCCCACGTTTGCCCCGCGCTGCCGCCTTGAACCCTTTGCCGTGGCCGGGGGCGACCTTTTCGATCTCCTTTGCGGGCCAGTTGCACGGGCCGTTCAGCATGTCGATCGTCACGGTTGTCCCCTTCCCGGCCTGCAGCCGGGATGAAGGGGGAATGTGGGTAAAATCGGGAATACCTTCGACCACAATGGATGCGCCCAACAGGGCCGGATCGATTTCGTCGATACCGATGTCTGCCGCTATTGCCGCCAGTTCTTCGGCGGCCAGTATCGACAGCTGCCGCGTGTTTCGGATGTCCGTGCCGAGGGCATATTGTGATTTGACCCGGACGCAGGAAGGGCGGGTCAGACCGCCGTGGTAATCGTCCTCAAACCCCGCATAGCCGAGCCGCGCGGATCGGATCGATTCGGACCGGATGTCGGGCCGGTTGACCGGCACCTTACCCATCCAGACAACGGTCGCATGGAAATCAGTCGGGACAAGTTCGGGCATACTGGTTTCCTCTTTGGGGATGGCACAGCATGTACATCAGCGTGCAAAAAGAAAAGGCCCCGCGAAAAGCAGGGCCTTACGTTTTTTTACCATCCGCCCGGCGGCAGGAAATCACACCGTGGGTTCAGGTTCCAGACCGCCATCGGAGGGCGGTGACTTCTTGCCCTTGCTTTTGGCCTTCGGAATGGCCGTCAGGCTTGGCTTTTCGCTCACTTCGGAGGATCCGCCCTCGTCACTGTCATCGGTTGGCGGCAAACCATCCATGACGCGCTGAATTTCATCGCCCGTAAGGGTTTCATATTCGAGCAAACCTTGTGCGAGGCGCTCGAATTCCTTGTCTTTCTCCTGAACGATTTTCAGCGCCCAATCATAGCCGTCCTGAATGAACCGCTGCACTTCCTTCTCCACCAGTTCCTTGGTGTTTGCGGAAACGGAGAAACCACCAGTCGCGCCCTGATACCCTTGCGCGGCTTCGGAATAGTCGATGTTGCCGATCTTGTCCGACATGCCCCATTGCAGAACCATTGCGCGGGCCAGTGCTGACGCCTGTTGAATATCACCCGCAGGGCCGTTCGAGACAGAGTCCGGTCCGTATTTGTGGATTTCCGCCGCCTTGCCAGCCATGGTCATGGCAAGCCGCTGGTGGCATTCGTCCTTGAACATGTTCAGGCGGTCAATCTCTGGCAGGCTCATCACCATGCCCAGCGCCCCGCCGCGCGGGATAATCGTGGCCTTGTAGACCGGATCACATTTTGGCAGCGTCATACCAACCAGCGCATGGCCCGCCTCGTGATAGGCGGTCATTTCCTTTTGCTCGGCGGTCATGACCATGGAACGGCGTTCGGGGCCCATCATGACCTTGTCCTTGGCCTGTTCAAAATCAATCATGGTAACAAAACGGCGTCCGACACGGGCCGCCATAAGCGCGGCCTCATTCACGAGGTTCGCCAAATCCGCACCGGAAAAACCGGGCGTCCCACGTGCGATGATGCGCAAATCGACATCAGGACCAAGCGGTGTCTTGCGCGCATGTACACTCAAAATCTTCTCGCGGCCCTTGATGTCGGGATTTGGCACCGTGACCTGACGGTCAAAACGACCGGGGCGCAGCAACGCAGGATCCAGAACATCGCGGCGGTTCGTCGCAGCCAGAATGATAACCCCTTCATTGGCCTCAAAACCGTCCATTTCGACCAGCAGCTGGTTCAATGTCTGCTCACGCTCATCGTTGCCGCCGCCATACCCGGCACCCCGGTGACGGCCTACCGCGTCGATCTCGTCGATAAAGACGATGCAAGGTGCGTTTTTCTTGGCCTGTTCGAACATGTCGCGCACACGGGATGCACCCACCCCAACAAACATCTCGACGAAATCGGAACCGGAAATGGTAAAGAACGGCACACCCGCCTCGCCTGCAATGGCACGCGCCAGAAGGGTCTTACCGGTACCGGGAGGACCAACAAGCAGCGCGCCTTTGGGGATCTTGCCGCCAAGACGGGAGAATTTCTGCGGGTTGCGCAGGAATTCGACAATCTCTTCAAGCTCTTCTTTGGCTTCGTCAATGCCGGCAACGTCGTCAAAGGTGACGCGTCCATGCTTTTCCGTCAGCATCTTTGCCTTGGATTTGCCAAAGCCCATTGCGCCGCCCTTGCCGCCGCCCTGCATCCGGTTCATGAAATAGATCCACACACCGATCAGCAACGCAATTGGCAGCAGTGACATCAGGAAGGTCTGAAACCCGGACTGTTGCTGCGGTGTTGCTTTCATGGCGACGTTGTTGTCGATCAACAGCGATGTAATCTCTGCATCGGCCGGCTTGATCGTGATGTAATCGGCACCATCCGCCCGGCGAAAGCGGACCTGCTCTCCGTCCAGGGTCACCTGACGTACATCACCGCTCTGAACCGATGCGACAAACTCGGAATAGGTGATTTCATTACTCTGCAACTGCCCGCTTGAACCGCTGAACAGGTTGAACAACGCCAAAACCAGCAACAGCAATACAACCCAAAAGGCGAGGTTACGCATATTTCCCAAAGGAACTCTCCTAATTTCATCTGGCACACGCCGGGCGCGCAGCCATCGCACATTTCATGTGAGTGCGTCTCTCCTAAGATAGAGGCGATGCGCACATGTTCAATACGGTAATAATCCGGCAAAGAAGGACTCTTCTCCGCCCTCGATGTCCGCATGCCAGTTATTGGCCAGCCCGGCAAGGGGCGCTGCGATCATCTTGTCCCCCCGCCAAATGGATGGGGTCGACAGCAAGACCACGTGCGGTGTACCCGCACCCCGCCAGTCAGGGCAGTTTTCGATGCCATCCTGGCCAAGGGCGCGCACGTAAGTGTCCGTGACATCCCGCTGATCAGCGGGCGGGGTGATACGCCACCGCCCATCCCAGAGCACCTGTATCGGTGATTGCAGGCCCGCAACCGCATTCAATTCACGGAATATCCAGATTTTTTCTGCAATCCGCCGAATATGACAGCCATCCGCCGTGCTTGCCTGACCTTTCGCGATGCCCTGCATCAAACCCGCCACTGCACCCCGGCGCGGCGCATAGGTCGCGCCACTGATCCAGTTGATCGCGCGGACGAACAAACGTCGCCTGATCTCATCCGGCTGGCTGCGCAATACCCGTTCATCATAGATCACCGCGCCCGATTTGGTCGTGGCCAATTCCTGCGCAACCAGAAACGCCTGCCACTCCAGAGCCTTGCGCGCCTGGGCCATCTGATCAGCCACGTCCGCCAGCCCATCAACGCCGATGCCAAGCGGGGCAAGAGTATCCAGTATCTGGCGGGCCTTTATCCGGTCAAAATTCAGGTCGTCATTGCTGGGATCGTCGATCCATTCCACCCCCTTGCCGACCAGATAGGTGCGCAGATCCGCGCGGTGGGCCCGCAATAGCGGTCGCAGCCAACAAATCCCGTCGCGCAGGACGCGGTGCCGCATTCCCGACAGGCCATCAACCCCGGCACGCCGTCCCAGCCGCATCAACACCGTTTCCGCCTGATCTTCCCGTGTATGTCCAAGGGCCACGGCCGAAACGCCCCTGGATCGGGCCCAGGCGGTCATTTCACGGTATCTCGCATCGCGCGCAGCCTTTTGAAGATTGCCCTGACCATCCCAGCCCTGCCAGACCAGCGTGTCATGCGGCACACCAAGGTCTCTGCAACGCCGGGCCACAAACCGCGCTTCCGCTGCTGCTTCAGGTCTGAGTTGGTGATCCACCGTCACGGCGTGCAACTGAATGCCGTGGTTTCGGCAAAACGGGTCAAGAAGGTGCAACAGAGCCATTGAATCGCCGCCCCCCGACACCGCAACCCCCAGATTATCGGGGGGACGCGGCAACAGCGCGTGTTCGAGCAGGTCCGTAAAACTGCTCGACATGACCTAACTGCAACCGATGTTGCGTTGCTGGTCCTGGGCCTGCGTCACCGTGGGACTGTCCGGGAAACGCACGGCCACCTCGCCCAGCGTTACACAGGCTTCCTGGGTTTGGCCAAGCTGGCCCAGCGCGCGACCCAGTTCATACAATGCCTGCGGGGCGACCGATCCTTCGGGGGCGGCGCTGAAACTTGCCAGATAGGCCCTGGCGGCTTCACGTGTATCACCAAGGCTGCGTAAGGCATCACCACGACGCAAGTCGGCTTCGGCCCCTAGCGGACCGCCAGGATAGGTCTGATTGAAGGTCGCAAAGAGGTCGGCGGCGCTGCGAAAGTCACCCGAAGCAAGCGCCTCCTGCGCCCGCTTGAAGTCTGCCGCTTCGCCAACTGCCAGCGATGCCTGATCGGTGGGTGCCGCCGGAGCCGTCAGAGGACCAGCGACCTGATCCGCGCCTCCCAGGGTCGTTGTCTCACCCAACCCGGAAACGTCGCCGCCTTCGAGCTCTACAAGCCGGAATTCAAGATCACCGATCCTGTTGGTGCCATCCGCAACAATCCGGTTAATCCGGTTTTCCAACTCTTCGGTCTTGGCGGTCAGGCGCTGCAATTCGCTTTCCATGCCATTCACCCGGTCCAGCACGGACGCGCCGCCCGTGCTGACTGTGGCACCCCCGGTTGTAGACAACTCGCGTTTGAGTTTTTGCACTTCGACAAACAGGACCGTCAATTCCTGGCGCACATCCGCAAGGGTCTGGTCATCCTGCGCCTGAGCAGAGAGCGGCCCCCAGGCAAACACCGCAAACGCGGCAATCAAAAACCGAAATCTCATTCCATCTCCCGTCACTTCCCAACCTAGCTGGTCAGACCACCAGCCAGCACTGTAACGGCCCTGCGGTTCTTGGCATAGCACGCTTCGTTGGAACACACCTCAATAGGCCGTTCCTTGCCATAGCTTACCACACGCAGCCGCTCCGCCGGGACGCCCTTGGACACCAGATACTCTTGTGCCGCATTGGCCCGCCGCGCGCCCAGCGCTAGGTTGTATTCGCGCGTCCCCTGTTCATCGGCGTGGCCTTCGATGATGGCCTGATAGTCGCTGTTGGTCAGCAGCCAGTTCGCCTGCGCATCAAGGGTTGCACGGCCAGCCACGCTCAAATTGGACTGATCCACCTCGAAAAGCACGCGATCCCCGACGGATTGCTGAAAGAATGCAGTCGATGCAGGGTCATTCGCGCTGCCCGGCACAATGCCGCCGCTGGTTGCGCTGCCGGCACCTGCCGCCGCGCCATCGGCGCCAAAACGTCCGGGGTTTGTACATGCCGTGACTGCAAGGGTTGCCATCAGGGCGGTTATTGTCAAAATCTTACTCATTGTGTCTGCCTCATTTTTCGTTTGGGCCTTCAAACGGCCTGTTGTTACCTTTTCTCGGACCTGTCGTCATGGCGTCATCCTCATTTTTGAAGCGGCGACCAAGAGGGGTCCGATCCCCCTTCCGGCGTCGGTACGGGCCGCAGATTTCGGCCCGAGATGTCAACCGAATACAAACGCGATGATCCACCTGCGCCCTGGGTTTCACGGGCGAACATGATCACACGCCCATTGGGGGCCCAGGTCGGCCCTTCGTCAAGAAACGATGCGGTGAGCAGACGTTCTTCGGACCCGTCCAGCCGCATGACGCCGATATGAAAACGGCCCTTGTTCTGTTTGGTAAAAGCCACAAGATCGCCGCGCGGGGACCAGACGGGGGTGCCATAACGCCCCTCTCCAAAAGAAATCCGCCGCGCCTCTCCGCCGGTTGCAGGCATCACATAGAGCTGCTGGGTGCCGGAGCGGTCGCTTTCAAACACGATCCGGCCTCCGTCGGGTGAAAAGCTCGGTGCGGTTTCAATCGACGGCGCGCTGGTCAGGCGCAAGGACTGACCGCTGCCAATATCCATCGTGTAAATATCAGTATTCCCGCCCTGGGTCAGAGAGAAAACAACCGTTTTCCCGGACGGCGAAAATCTTGGTGCAAAGCTCATCGTGCCTTTGGCGCTTTCCAGGACACGTCGCCGGACCGATCCGATGTCCAGCACATAGATGCGCGGGAAACCCGTCTCATAGCTTGTATAAAGCACCCGATCTCCGGAAGGGGAGAACCGGGGCGCCAGAACGATGGCGCTTGAATCCGTCAGATACTGAACATTCTCGCCATCATAATCCATGATCCCAAGACGTTTCTTGCGATTGTCCTTGGGGCCGGATTCCGACACATAGACAACCCGGCTGTCGAAATAGCCGCCTTCGCCGGTAATCCGCGAATAGACCGCATCGGCCACCTTGTGGGCCATACGACGCCAGCCATCGGTGGTGCCGGTAAATTGCAACCCGCCACCCAGTTCCCCACCGGAATACACGTCATACAATCGGAATTTGACGGACAACGTGTTGCCCTGCACGTTTACCGCACCTGTCACCAGCGCCTGCGCGTTGATCGCCTTCCAGTCGGCATATTGCACGGCGGCGTTGAAATCGCTCACGGTGGAAATGAAGGCGGAGGCAGGGATCTCCCGGAACAATCCTGTGCTTGTCAGATCCTGCGCCACAACCCGCGCAACGTCATGGGCCAACTGGCCGGCCGCAGCATTTTCGGGTTGAAAACCGGGCACCGCAAACGGCAACGGTTCAATCACCCCTTCGGTGATCTCGATCCTCAAGGGGCCTTGCTGTGCCTGCACCGCGCCTGACATGACGCCAATCAGCGCAAGGCAGATGCTCAGAATTCGTAGGCTCATTTGGAAGGCTTCCTTTTGGAGTCGCACATTCCGCCAATATCTCGGGTAAATCGCAAACTTACGAGGGGAAGATTGGCAATTGTGTGTCCAAAGCGGAGTTCTGCGCATTTGTTCCTCACTTTATCCGCATCTTTTCGGGATTGAAGGTCATTTCGATGTTTTGCCACTGGCCGTACTTCTCTGACGGCAATTGATACCCGCGCGCGCCACAACGGATAATGGCACGGCGGGCCGCTTCAAAGGCCTGTTTGGCCGCTGCCGCTGATCCCCCCGAACTGCCCGACAGATTGATTGATCCGACGATCGGCGTACCATCGGGGTTCATTGCCACGCTCACCACAACCGTGGTCCGCAACGCATCCGACGACAGCGACCCGACATTCCAACAGGATGAGACGGCCACCCTCAGGTTTTCCTTTTCGCCAGCCGACAAGGGCGGGCCGGTCGGGGTCGCGCGCACTTGCGTTTCTGCCGGTGCCTGCGCTGCGGCAACGGCGGCGGCAATGTCTGCGGCATCCACGTCGCTCTGCTGGGTTGAGGTCGCCGCCGCCCGGCGCGAGGGTGCCGCTGGCCGCTTGCCGGGCGGGCGCAGGGATGCGGTTGGCGCTTTGGTCGCTTCGGTCACGATCTCGGTGGTCGCTTCCTCCGGCGCGGTTGCGTCCTGTTGATCCTGCTCGGTGTTTTCGCCCTCGGCCTCCGGGCTGACCGCGTCCTGCGCCACAGGATCGGGCGTTGCATCGGGATTGGGTTGAGCCACCGCCTGCGGGGCCACCCGGTCCACCGGGCGCGGCACCGCTGTCGGGGCCACGTCCGGCACCAGAACCGCCACATCGCCCACAGGTTCATCCAGTTCGGGTGCTGTATCGTCGACCTGCGTTTCCGGCGGCAGAGCGGTCTCTGCAACCTCGGGTGGCGGGTCGTCCAGCGGTGCCCCGGTCTGAAGCGGGACAGGCTGTTCGATGGTTTGATCGGGTTGTGCGGAGACCTCTGGCGGGTCTTGTGCCGGGTCCGGTGTGGCGGGTTGCGCCACCTCAGTGACGGAATTGGGGGCCTGTGCCGCAGCCATCATCGCGTCAAATTCTGCGCCCGAAATCACCGATACTTCCGTCAACTCGAACGGCTCAGGGTCCGAGGCAAACACCCCCCCGACCAACGCCCAACCGATCAGTCCCAGATGCGCAGCACCCGAAATGTAATGCCCGGCATGCACCGCCTAGTTCCCTGACGCGTCACTGCCATCGAGCGCAGGACCGCCGATGTCCGTCACCAATCCGATGTTGGAAAAACCACCCGCGTTCAGCGCACCCATGACTTCCATCACTGCCGCATATGGCACCGACCCATCGGCGCGCAGGAAAACCCTGTCGCTCGCACGTTCCGTTGCAATACCGCGCAGGCGGATGACCAGTTGATCGCGGGCCACCGATGTCGTCTGTATCTGAACGTCGCCTTCTGCGGTGATTGTCACCGTCAGGGGTTCTTCCTGTTCAGTAGGAAGCGCCCCGGCGGCACTTTTTGGCAATTCCACCGGCACCCCAACGGTCAACAGCGGGGCCGCGACCATGAAGATAATCAACAACACCAGCATCACATCGACAAAAGGTGTGACGTTGATTTCTGACATTGGCTGGCTGCGCCTGCGCCGCTTGCGCCGGCCCGATCCGCCCTGTTTGCCGATGACACCTGCGCCCATGGTTCAACCGTCCAACTGACGGCTGAGAATCGTGGCGAATTCATCCGCAAACGCTTCGTGTGCGCCCAGGATGCGGTCGCTGTCGGCGGTCAGCTTGTTGTAGAAGATCACCGCCGGGATCGCGGCAAGGAGGCCCAGACCTGTGGCCAAAAGCGCCTCCGCAATGCCGGGCGCAACAACGGCAAGGTTGGTGTTTTGCTGCTCGGCAATCTCGATAAAGGCGTTCATGATGCCGATGACGGTGCCAAAAAGCCCGATGAAGGGCGCGGATGAACCCACCGTGGCCAGCACGGTCAGCCCCTTTTGCAGCCGCTCGGCCTCCTTGGCGATGGCCACATCCATGCTGCGGTCTATGCGCGCGGTGGCGCCGGGGATCAATCCGCCATCATCGCGGTGCGAGCGGCGCCATTCGGTCATGCCGGCGGCAAATACCTTTTGCGAGGGACCATCGGGTTCGGCCCCGATCTGATCGAACAGCCCGTCAAGTGGCTCGCCGGACCAGAACGCCCTGTCGAAGGCCCCGGATTCGCTCTGGGCGGTACGGTATTGCAGCATCTTCTGGATGATGATCGACCAAGACCAGAACGAGGCCAGGATCAGGACGATCATCACAAGTTTTACGGTGAGTGTCGCCCGAGCGAACAGCCCCCAAACGGAGAAATCAATCTCCTTGGCCAATGCCAGTGCTTCTGCTTCCATGCATCCTGCTCTTGTTTTACCACCCTGCGGCGGCGCTCTGCCTCATCGGCCCGTATTGTCGGGCTCATTTGCGCAGAAACTAACGAAGGACACGAGCGATTGCCAGCATTATAGCCCTATTCCGCCGGATCGCTCAGCAGTGAGCGGAGTTTTGCTGGAAGCCGGGTGGGTTTTCCGGCGGTGGTCATACAGACAGCGGTCACCTTGGCGCGGAATATGACCGCATCGCCCAACATCACATCCTGATCGAACATCCACCGGACCGCACCTTTTGCATGATGCGTGGTGCGCACCTCCAGGCGGTCCCCGAAACCGGCGGTACCGAGATAATCGGCCTCAACCCGCGTGATGACAAAAACGATGTCTTCGGCGCGCATGGCCCGTTGATCCAACCCCAACTGTTCGACGATGTCGGACCGCGCCCGTTCGATGTAGCGCAGGTAGTTGGCGTAATAGACTATGCCCGCCATGTCGGTGTCTTCGTAAAAGATGCGGATGGGAAACGTATGGCTCATTGAACGGTCTCCAGTCGGGCAGCCAGACGCAGGGCAAAGGACGCATCCTGTGCGGCAGGTGGCAGGATGGGATCATAGGCCGCGCGCAACAGGGCGGCGATGTCAGGACGTAACACGGTGGTGTCTCCAGCCATCATCAGGCCCGATTTTTCCCGAAACGCGGTGTCGGACCACAACACCAGCGATTGCACGATCTGGCTCAGAGCGAGGGTGTGGGCCGGCACGCCGCTGAGATGTTTGTCCATGCGCAGGAACACAAAACACGCCTTGATCGCGCCGTTTTCGTCAAACCGGAAGAACCTGTACTGGTTGGCATCCGCCGCCTGCAACCGCGCCACCTGCGGTTCCAGATCAGGCACCAGCCGGTCCATGCCCGGCACGTCGATCAATTCCGCCCAATCTTCAAAAAAGAACATCATCAGGTTCGATCCCAGTTCGGCGTCCATATCGCCCATCTCTTGCCCGACCAGATCACAGGTCGCGCGGATGGCCGAACGGATCACATCCAGCGTCTTGTCGTCCACGCCAAACACGACTGGCGCAATCGCCCTGCCCCAGCGCGCAAAGGCAAAGCTGCCGTCGCTACGGGTGAAATGCGCTTCGATCTCTTCTGGTGACATGGCAGTGTTCCGGCAGGTTGATTTGCCGCGAACATAGCGGCCTTGAAAAGCGACCGCCACAGGGAACCTGACATTCATTTCTAATTTCTTCGAAATAACACTTGCATGAGAGTTTGATTTCCATATTACTAGAAATATGAAACAAGATGCACCCCAAATCCCGCCCCTCACCCTTGCCGCCGCCAGTTTCGCGGCCCTCGGATCAGAACAACGCCTGTCTGTTCTGCGCGCTCTGGTGCGTGCTGGCCCCGACGGGCTGACCATTGGCGATCT
>CAXBKL010000090.1:0-14844 GCA_963976125.1 uncultured Sulfitobacter sp.
CGCCGAATGGTTCATCTTCATTTTTCGCGGCTCGCCCCTGTTCATCCAGTTCTTCTTTGGCTACTTCCTGTTTCTGACCCTGAAATCGCAATACAGCTTCTTTGACCCCTTCACCGCCGCCTGGCTGGGCGCTCTGATTGTACTGTTTTGCAATACCGCAGCCTATGCGGGCGAAATCTTCTATGGGGCACTTCAATCCATCCCCAAGGGCGATCTGGAAGCGGCGGATGCCTATGGCCTGTCAGGCTGGGCGCGCTTCCGGCGCGTCATCTGGCCCACCATGCTGCGGCTTGCCTGGCCTGCCTACACAAACGAGGCGATTTTTCTGTTTCACTCCACCACCCTTGTGTTTCTCAGCGGCTTTCCCGCCTGGCAGCAACGCGGCGACGCGCTCTATTATGCCAATTATTTTGCCGACAAAACCTTCAATCCCTTTGTCCCCTACCCCATTCTCGCCGGCTACTTCATCGTGCTGACTTTGATCGTGATTTCATTCTTCGGGGTGGTCAATACCCGACTGAACCGGCACCTGCCTCAGGCACAGCATCGAAAAATACGCTTGCGTCTCAATCTGATCCGGTAGTATCCAACATTTGATCAAATTATCCGGCGCGTGGGCGGCGGATGGATTTGGCCGGACCTGAAACGATCCGCCCAAACCACCTGGCCCACCGCCAAAGCAGGTGTGTTATGAACAATTGGCTACGCAAAAACCCTCAGGTCCGCGCTCTGCGCATGGCCGCTGCTGACCTGAATGGCCAGCCGCGCGGCAAGCGCGTGCCGGTGCGTTTTGCCGACAAGGCCCTGACCGAAGGCACGCGGTTCCCGTTCTCGGTATTGAATCTCGACATCTGGGGTGAGGACATCGACAACAGCCCTTTGGTGCTGGAAAGTGGCGACCGCGATGGTGTGCTCAAACCCACCGAACGCGGCTTCATGCCGGTGCCCTGGCTTGACACACCCACGGCCCTGTTGCCGATCTGGATGTACCATGACGATGGCCGCCCCTTTGCAGGCGATCCGCGCCACGCCCTGCGCGCGGTGCTGGACCGCTATACCGCGCGCGGCCTGACGCCGGTCTGCGCGGTGGAGCTGGAATTCTTTCTGATCGACGATTCGGGGCGCAATCTACAGGTGCCCCCCTCCCCACGCTCCGGCAAGCGCCGTGTGGCGGGTGAAATCCTCAGCATGCGCGCATTGGATCAGTTCGACAATTTCTTTACCGAGCTTTACGATGCCTGCGAAGAAATGGACATTCCCGCCGATACCGCCATTTCCGAAGCGGGCCTGGGTCAGTTTGAAATCAACCTGATGCACGGTGATGACGCCCTGCGTGCGGCGGATGACGCCTGGCTGTTCAAGATGTTGCTCAAGGGGCTGGCCCGCAAACATGGATTTGCGGCCAGCTTTATGGCCAAACCCTACGCCGATTATGCCGGATCCGGTCTGCATATGCATTTTTCGGTGCTGGATGACGAGGGCAACAATGTCTTTGACAATGGCGGCCCCGAAGGCACCGACATGCTGCGCCATGCGGTTGCCGGATGCCTGAACGCGATGCCGGGATCGGGGTTGATCTTTGCTCCCCATGCCAACAGTTACGACCGGCTTGTGCCGGGCAACCATGCCCCCACCGGCATCAGCTGGGCTTACGAGAACCGCACTTCGGCCATCCGCATTCCGTCGGGCAGCCACAAGGCGCGGCGGATTGAGCATCGGGTGTCAGGCGGAGATGTGAATCCCTACCTGATGATCGCTGCCATTCTGGGCGCGGCGATGAACGGCATTGACGACGCCAAGGAGCCGCCCGCACCGATCACCGGAAATGCCTATGCCGCCGATCTGCCGCAAATCCCCGGCGATTGGGGCACCGCCATCGACCTGTTCGAAAAGAACCCGGAGATCGCCCGCATTTTCGACCCTGATCTCATTCGTAACCTGGTCCTGACCAAACGGCAGGAATTGTTGTTCATGCAAGAGCTGTCCGCTCAGGAGCAGGTCGAGATCTATCTCGATACCGTGTAAGGAAACCCCATGAAGATTGGCATTCTGATCACAGGGCACCCGCCCGAACAATTGTCCGGCAACGGGCGCTATGACGCATATTTTCAACGCCTGCTTGGGGCCGATGGTTTCACCTATCAGACATGGTCTTTGGTGGATGGCGAAATGCCGCAAGACGTGCATGACGCAGATGGCTGGCTCATCACCGGCTCAAGGCACGGCGCCTATGAACCGCATCCCTGGATACCGCCGCTGGAACAATTCGTTCGCGACTGTTTTGCTGAAAGGATACCGATGATCGGCGTGTGTTTCGGCCATCAGATCATCGCGCAGGCCATGGGGGGCACGGTCGAAAAATTCGACAAGGGTTGGTCGGTGGGCAATGTGGTCTACAAGATCGACGGTCAGGAGTATGCGATCAATGCCTGGCATCAGGATCAGGTTGTCGAAAAACCCGACGCCGCGACCGTTATCGGATCGACGGATTTTTGTGCCAATGCGGCGTTGCTCTATGACGATCTGATGTGGACCATTCAACCGCACCCCGAATATGGACCCGAATTTATGGAGGGTTTGATCAAATATCGCGGCAAGGGTGTGGTCCCTGCCCCCTTGCTCGACGCGGCCCGTGCCCGGCTTGATGCGCCGCTCGACAGCCACAAGATTGCCGATCAGATGCGTGCATTTTTCAAGAAAGAGAGGGCCTGATGGCCGAATGGATCAAAGACCTGCCCCAGGCAGCGCAGGACTATCTGGAAGGCAAACGACTGGACGAGGTCGAATGCATCATTTCGGACCTGCCGGGCATTGCCCGCGGCAAGGCTGTGCCAGCGTCGAAATTCGCCAAGCAAGACTACTTTCACCTGCCTGACAGCATCTTTTACCAGACCATTACCGGCGACTGGGGCGAAGCGGCCGGTGACGAGGGTTTCATTGAAAAGGACATGATCCTCAAACCCGACATGGCCACCGCAACTGCCGCGCCGTGGACCGGGGACTGGACCTTGCAGGTCATTCATGACGCCTATGACCGCAATGGCGAAGCCGTGCCATTCTCCCCCAGAAACGTCCTCAAGCGGGTGGTTCAGCTTTACCGTGATCGTGGCTGGGAGCCTGTTGTCGCGCCCGAAATGGAATTCTTTCTGGTGGCGCGCAATCTCGATCCCGCCAAGGAGATCGAGCCGATGATTGGCCGCTCTGGCCGTCCCGCTGCCGCGCGGCAAGCCTATTCAATGACAGCCGTTGACGAATTTGGCCCGGTGATCGACGACATTTATGATTTTGCCGAAGCCCAGGGGTTCGAAATCGACGGCATCACCCAGGAAGGCGGCGCGGGGCAACTTGAGATCAATCTGGTGCACGGTGATCCGGTCAAACTGGCTGACGAGGTGTTCTATTTCAAACGCCTGATCCGCGAAGCAGCGATGCGGCATGAGTGTTACGCCACCTTTATGGCCAAACCGATCGAGAATGAGCCGGGCTCGGCCATGCACATTCACCATTCGATTCTAGACACCGAAACCGGTGCCAACATCTTTTCCAAGGAGGACGGGTCCGAAACCGCCGCATTCCGCCACTTTATCGCGGGGCTGCAAAACCACATGCCCGACGCATTGGCCGTGATCGCGCCCTACGTGAACAGCTATCGACGCTATGTCAAAGACCACGCCGCCCCGATCAACCTCGAATGGGGCCGCGACAACCGCACCACAGGCATTCGGGTACCTCTTTCCGGTCCCAATGCGCGGCGCGTGGAAAACCGTCTGGCCGGTATGGATTGCAACCCCTACCTTGGCATTGCCGCGTCTCTGGCCTGTGGCTATCTTGGCCTGACCCAGGGCGCCGAACCGGCAGCGGAGTTCAAGGGCGATGCCTATGACGGCGAGGGCGACATTCCCCGCGTTCTGGGCGAAGCGCTTGACCTGTTTGACGAGGCAACCGCCCTGCATGAGGTACTTGGCCCCGATTTTGCCCGTGTTTATGGCATCGTCAAACGCGCCGAATATGATGAATTCCTGCAAGTGATTTCCCCGTGGGAGCGCGAGCACCTGCTGGTCAATGTCTGACAAGGCCCCCCATGAACCTGCTTTATGCCAATGACCAACGTGGCACATATCCAGACAGTTGGTATGCAGCCACGGCCACGCCGCTGGAGCGTTTTCCACGGCTGAAGGGCGCACAAAAAGCGGATGTCTGTGTGGTCGGAGCCGGATATACCGGGTTGTCGGCGGCCCTGCATCTGGCCGAAGCAGGGCGGGATGTGGTGCTGATCGACGCCCAGCGGGTTGGATTTGGGGCATCGGGACGCAATGGCGGCCAGTTGGGCACAGGTCAGCGGCTGGAACAGGATGTGCTCGAAAAAATGGTCGGGCTGGATCATGCGCGCCGACTTTGGCAACTGGGGCAAGACGCAAAAGACCTGGTGGGTGACCTCGTGGCGCGGCACGCGATAGATTGTCATCTGAAACCGGGGATCGCCCATACCGCCTCAAGTGACGCGGATGTCGGGCATCTGCATGACTACGCAAATCATCTCGCGAAGGTCTATGACTACCATCAGATTGAGCCGCTGGATCATGCCGCTTTGCAATTGGTCTGCCCGTCCCCTGACTACCGGGGCGGGACGCTGGACATGGGGGCGGCGCATCTGCACCCGTTGAATTTCGCCCTTGGACTGGCCCTTGCTGCGCAGGCCGCCGGGGTTCGGATATTTGAAGGCAGCCCGGCCCATCACATCGAAGAAGGTGCCAGGGTCAAGGTCCAGACCGACGCCGGCCATGTCATGGCCGATCATGTCATTCTGGCCTGTAACGGTTATCTGGGTACGCTGAACCGGAAAGTTGCGGCGCGGGTCATGCCCATCAACAACTTCATCGCCGCCACCGAACCCCTGGGCGACGGCATCAAGGACGTCCTGCCGCGCGATGTTGCCGTCGCAGACAGCCGTTTTGTGGTGAACTATTTTCGACTGTCCCACGACGGCCGGTTGCTCTTTGGGGGTGGCGAAAGCTATGGGTACAAATTTCCCAAGGATATTGCCGCCAAAGTGCGCAAGCCAATGCGTGTCATTTTCCCACATCTGCGCGATGTCCGGATCGACTATGCGTGGGGTGGGACGCTGGGCATCACCATGAAACGTCTGCCCTATCTGGCGCGGGTGGCACCAAATATTCTTTCTGCATCCGGGTATTCCGGCCATGGGTTCGGCAATGCGACGCAGGCCGGGGTACTGATGGCACGGGCAATTCAGGGCGACGGCGATGGGTTTGACACAATGGCAGACGTGCCGACATCGCCCTTTCCGGGAGGTGCGGCATTGCGCAATCCGCTCTTGATCCTTGCAATGACCTGGTATTCGATGCGCGACCGTCTGGGGGTCTGACGGCGCTTATTTCAGCTTGGACAGCTTTTCCTGCAATTCAGCCAATTGCTGTTTGATTGCATCCAGATCCTCGCCCTGTTCAGGTGCCTCCTCAGGTTCAGGCGCGGTGGTTTGTCCATCTTTGTTGCCCCAGCCACGGGTCATGGCATGCATGAACGCTTCTTGCTGCGCCTGCATCACCTCCATGCCCGGCATCTTACCCATCGGGTTCAGCGAGGTCATGTTTTCCATCATCCGCGATTGCCCGTCGCGCAGCATGTCGAAGGACGCCTTGAGGAATTGGGGAACAACCGAGACATTGCCGGACATGTAGCTGCGCACCAGATCGTTCAACACTTCAACCGGCAGCACCGATTCGCCACGGCTTTCATGTTCGGCAATGATTTGAAGCAGATACTGACGCGTCAGGTCATCCCCGGACTTGAGATCGACAATCTGCACCTCGCGGCCGTCGCGGATGAAACCAGCGATGTCTTCCAGGGTCACATAGTCGCTGGTTTCGGTGTTATAGAGCCGCCGTGAGGCGTAACGTTTTATCAGTAAAGGCTTTGATGTGTCCGCCACGGTGTTTCTCCACGATTGCGCGCTGCAACGCAGCTTAGGCGGAGTGAGCGGAAAAAGAAAGCGACTCCCGACCCTGGGCCACATTTTGCGGACCCAACATCGCCTTGAACGCTGCGGGGACGGGTGTGGGTACAAATTCGGGCACCGTCTTGCGAAATCTGGCACCGTCAATGCCATGAGGCACCTGCCACAAATAGCGCATTTCCATCACTTCGCGGATTTGCGGTGACACCAACCCGATCAGCCGCAACAGCCACCAGGGCATGCCCGACACCTTTTGCCGCATACCTATTGTCTGGGAGATCAACGCCACCAGTTCGGTTCCTGTAAGGGTATAGCCTTCAAATCCGAACTCCTCGAACGGGCCAAAGGTGGCGCGCCGCTCTGCCAGATGCACCATCGCCCGCGCCATATCCGGCAAATAGGCCCATGCATGAATTTGATCCATTGGGCCGGGATAGGTGATTTTGCCTGCCTGCGCCTTCGCCGCGATATAGCTGTCAAACCAGTTTCCGGTCTTCTCTCGCTCCATGAAGTCCCCTGCACGCAACACAATTGTTGGCACGGATGACGCCTTGAAGGCATGTTCCATCTCGACGCGCAGCGTGCCCTTGCGCGTTGTGGGCTGCCATGGCGTGTCTTCGCGCAAGACTTCCGGCATCCCTGCCCCGTAGTTGTAGACATTGCCCGGAATCATGACGGTTGCCCCGGATGTCCGGGCCGCGTGGATCACCGACGCGGTCAGACCGGGCAATTCCTTTGCCCAATGTTCATAGGGCGGGTTGATCGCATTCACGATCACATCATGCCCCTGACACGCCGCCGCCAAAGCCGCGTGATCTTTTGCATCCCCGTCCACCCGCGTCGCATCCATTTGGCTTGACGCCTCCCAGTTTCGGCCAAATGCGGTGACAGACCACCCCGCATCCGCGAATGCGGATGCCGCTGCGCGTCCAAATCGGCCCTTTGCTCCTAAAACGATGACCTGTGCCATGTGTATTCCTTTCCTGATAACCCTATGGCTCTTGCATAAATCATTCATTTATCAATATCATTCGGCCAAAAATGAATTATGCTATCTGGATTTGAATGGATGTTGCCCCAACTGGATTGGTCCCACCTGCAATCATTTGTCGCTGTTGCGGAGCACGGATCGCTTTCTGCGGCGGCCCGTGCGACGGGCGGCAGTCAACCGACGTTGAGCCGACACATCGCCCTGCTTGAAACGGCACTGGGTGCACGGCTTTTTGACCGGACCAGGGCAGGCGTTTCGCTGACTGAAAAAGGGGGGGATGTGCTTGCGCATGCCAAGGCCATGGCCGATGCGGCGGGACGGTTGTCGGTCTTGCAGGGCGGTCAGGGCGAACCGATGGATGGAACGGTGCGCATCACCGCCAGCCAGGTCGTCGCCACCCATCTGCTGCCTGATATTCTGACCACGATACACACCACCTATCCGACCGTCGTCATCGAGGTTGTCGCGTCCGACGACACCAACAACCTGTTGCGCAGAGAGGCCGACATAGCACTGCGGATGTACCGCCCGACCCAAGGCGACGTCATATCACAACTTGTCGGGTATCTTGAGGTTGCGGCCTATGCGGCCCCCTCCTACCTGGCTCGGAATGGGCCGTTGAACGAAGCGGCGGACATTCTGACCCACGATGTCATCGGGTATGACCGAAGCACGTTGATTATTGATGGGCTGAAGGCATTTGGCATCACTGTGGGGCGCGACTTTTTCAAATTTCGCAGTGACGATCAGGTTGTCTGCTGGCAAATGGTCCGGGCGGGGTATGGCATCGGCTTCAACCAAAAGATCATCGGTGATGCGGATGACAAGGTGTGTCGGCTTTTTGACGGCGGCGCGGTGGCAAGCATGCCGCTCTGGCTGACCGCGCATCCCGAACTCCGGACCACACCGCGGGTGCGCCGGATCTATGACGCCCTCAGGGAAAGCCTGTCCAAGATCGTGTCCCCGGCATAACAATAAGAAAAGGCGGACCCGAGTGGATCCGCCTTGTCCGTCCTGAGGCCGACTTCAGGGGTCAGCCGCAGTATCTGAAAATCAGTTACTTGACTGTGGCTTTCTTGGCCGCAGCTTTCACATCGTCAGTTGCTTTCTGAACTGCAGTCGCGGCTTCCGTCTGCACGTCTTTGCCAGCGGCCATCAGCAGCTCAACTGTGTCCATCTGAACTTTCTTGGCGATTTCAGCAAAAGCGGCCATGTGCTCGGACGCGGATTCTGCGGAAGCAGATGCGAAATCGGTCATCGCTTTTGCATAGTCGGCTGGATCGGCTTTGGCTTTGGTCAACTCAGCCATCTTTGCCAGCGTGTCCTTGGTCCATTTGTTGGATACTTCGGTTGTCTGCTCAACCGCTGTCAGGGCAACGCCGGACAGTTTTTCGTTCAGTGTCGCGGTTGTCTTGAACGCGTCATCCATGGAAGACGTGTCAACGGGGAATGCGCCCATCATGTCTTTGAACATTGCGGTCATGTCAGTTGGGTTATTCATGTCTCTATCCTTTTACTGCTTTCGCAGATCAGTCTGCGTTTCTGCACCTGCAAAAAGATATACATGCTGCAGCGCGGCATTTCAAGGATTATTCCGCACTGCAGCATAAAAAGTTGACCCGGCGTAAAATGCCTGAAAGTTCAGCGGTTTGCTTTTTTGGCAACGTATTCACCGGGCGCATCGCTGATGATTTGATGCCCATCGTCGCCAGGATGGCGGGCGGGAATCATTTTTCCCGACCTCTTGGCCAGCCACTTTTCCCACCTGGGCCACCAGGAACCCTCATGGAAATCTGCCCCCTCAAGCCAGGCCTCGTGATCCAGGGTCATGTCGGAATTCACATAATGCCCATATTTCTTTTTGGAGGGCGGATTCACGATCCCCGCGATATGACCCGACTGGGTCATGATGAAGGTCTTGTCTTTTGACCCCATCTTCTGAATGCCGCGATAGCTGTCTTTCCAAGGGGCAATATGGTCCGTTTCGCAGGCAATCGCGCAGAGCGGGACATCGACATCGCCCAGCTCAAGATGGCAATCGCACAGATCGAATCCCCCGTCGGCCAATTCATTGCGCTGGCACAGGCCGCGCAGATATTGCATCGCCATTCTGGCCGGCAGGTTGGCCCCGTCCCCGTTCCAGTAGAGCAGGTCGAATGCAGGTGGCGTCTCGCCCATCATGTAGCTTTTGACAGCCGGTCCATAGACAAGATCATTGGACCGCAAGAACGAGAACGTGCGCGCCATGATGACTGAAGGCAGCATCCCCTTGTCCTTGGTCTCGGCCTCGATCCCGTCGATGAAATCATCGGTGAGAAAGGGTTGAAATTCACCCTGATCCGAGAAATCGGTCAGCGCGGTGAAGAAAGTTGCGGATTTGATCGAAGTATCGCCGCGCTGCTTCAACAGCGACAGCGTCATGGAAAGGGTCGTACCCGCGATGCAATACCCGACCGCGTTGATTTGTGCCTCGCCACTGATCTTCTTGACCTCTTCAATCGCGGCCAAATACCCGTCGGTTACATAGTCATCCATCCCGGTGTCGCTATAGCTTGGGTCGGGGTTGACCCAGGACACCATAAATAGCGTGTAGCCCTGACCAACGACCCATTTCACCAGGCTGTTCTGTTCCTTGAGATCGAGAATGTAGAATTTGTTGATCCACGGCGGGAAAACCAACAAAGGTGTCGCATGCACCTTCTCCGTAGCCGGCGCATATTGGATCAGTTCAAACATCCGGTTACGGAACACCACCTTGCCCGGCGTTGTTGCAATGTTGCGGCCCAACTCGAACGCGGTTTCATCCGCAAGCCTGACAATCAATTCGCCATCATTTGCCTCCAGATCGGAGATCAGGTTCTCCAGCCCCTTAATCAGGCTTTCGCCCTCGGTCTCCATTGCACGTTCCAGCGCATCGGGGTTGGTCGCCAGAAAATTTGTCGGGCTCATCAGGTCGATGATCTGCTGACTGAAATAGCCGAGCCGGTTTTTTTCGTGAGGGTCCAGATGGGCAACATCGTCCACCGCCTGCTTGAGAGCGGCGGAATTAATCAGATACTGCTGCTTGACGAAATTGAAATAGGGGTTCGAGTCCCAAAGCGGGTTGGAAAAGCGACGGTCCTTGTCTGTCCGGTCCTTGGGCGCGGCGGCCGGCATCTGGGAAAGCGCCTGCTGGGCTTCGACAAAATGCGTCATGGTTTTTGTCCAATACCCGATCTGCTGTTCCATCAGCTTGGCGGGGTTGTTCACGGCCTCCGTCAGATAGGACTGCGCAGCTTTGGTAAACAGCTGTTGATTCGGTCCGTCGAGCGCCGCTTGATGCGTTTTCCGGGTGGCCATCACCTGCGTGAAGCGCTCCGTCAATTCTTCGACTTTCTTAAGATTTTCAGCCATCCGTGACATCGACGCCTGCGTTATCGCATCATCATCAGTGGTATCAGTTGTCATCTTAACCTTTTTCTCCTATCTTTGCACCTGCAGCATAATCGCCACCCAATTCAGGGGGGGATCGGCGAGGTGCCCAATTTCGGGCCTACCAAAAGGAGACCCTGCGTGCGCTATATGGCAACTTACGACCTTATGGAAACCGTAAGGAATACAAATCAATGGCTCGGCGCGTCAGCGCTTGCTATGGCATCTTATCCTGCTTTGGCAATGTTTCCAAACCCTGCTCTGGGGTGGATGGCCGCGTGGGGCGAAGTGACCGAACGGACATTTTCGCGCATGGTTCTCAAGCCGGACTGGAATATTCCGCCGTTTGTCGGCGCCTCAGGCCGGGATCGTCTGGTGACAGAGGAAAAGGTCATCGAACGTGATTTTGGCGACCTGCTCCATTTCCGTGTTCAGGGCCGCACCGACAAGAAACGCAAGGTACTTTTGGTTGCCCCGATGTCGGGCCACTACGCGACCTTGCTGCGGTCCACCGTCATCAGCCTGCTGCCGGATTGTGACGTCTATATTACCGATTGGCACAATGCGCGTGATATTCCGGTGAGCGCGGGCAAATTCGATATTGAGGATTATACCCTCTATCTGGTTGATTTCATGCGCCATCTTGGCCCTGATACCCATGTGATCGCGGTCTGCCAGCCCGCACCGCTGACCCTCGCGGCGACGGCCTATCTGGCCGAAGAAGACCCCGACGCGCAGCCGCGTTCCCTGACCCTGATCGGCGGCCCTATTGATCCCGATGCGGCCCCAACCGAAGTCACCGACTTTGGCCGGCGTGTGACCATGGGCCAGTTGGAAGAACTGATGATCCAGCGTGTCGGCTTCAAATACGCCGGCGTCGGTCGGATGGTTTATCCGGGTCTGCTGCAATTGGCCTCATTCATTTCGATGAACAACGAAACCCACTCCAAGGCCTTTCAGGATCAGATTGCCCGCGTGGTCAAGGGCGACGCGCACGAGCATGACAAGCACAACAAATTCTACGACGAATACCTTGCGGTGATGGACATGACGGCCGAATTCTACCTGTCGACGGTCGAACGCGTGTTCAAGGGCGGCGAGATCGCCAAGAATGAATTTGTGGTGGCCGGCAAAAAGGTCGACATCGGCAAGATCACAACCGTTGCTGTCAAAACCGTCGAAGGTACCCATGACGACATTTCGGCACCGGGCCAATGTATTGCGGCACTTGGTCTTTTGACCGGCCTGCCCGACGACAAGAAGGCCAGCCACCTCGAAGAGGGCGCGGGCCACTACGGCATCTTTGCAGGCAAGAGCTGGCGCAACAACATCCGGCCCCTGGTGCTTGATTTCATTGACGCAAACGAGGGCGACGTACCGCCCAAAACGCGCAAGCCAGCCAACAAGAACAAGGCGGCCTGATCCATGACCGAGGTGCCGTTCAGCTGCGCTTGCGGCAAGCTGAACGGCACCCTGAGCCGGGCAACGCCATCAGGCGGCAACCACTGCAAATGCCTTTGCGACAGTTGCCGCGCGGGCGCCGTTTATTGCAAGACTCCCGAGCTTGCTGAGGGTGGGTTGGCCCTGTTCCTGACCACTCCGGACCGGATCACGATCACGTCCGGCTTTGACCAGCTAGCGCCGTTTTCCTTTGGCGCGAAGAACATCATCCGGTGGCAGGCAAAATGCTGCGGGGTGCAGATGTTTTCAACACCGGCCAACCCCAAGATGGCGATGACATCCATTTCCACGGCACGTTTGACAGATCCGGCGGCGATTGGCCCGGTCAGATCAAGAGCCTTTGTCCCACAGCCAAACGGCAAGACAAAGCACGAGAATATCCCGGCATTTATCGGCACCGTCGCCCGAGTTGTGCGCGCTCGATTTACCGGAAGATGGAAAGAAACACCGTTTTTCGACAGTGTGTCCCTCGAACCCACCGTTGCAGTTACCCTAATCAGCAAGGAAGACAGACGCGCCCTTTTGGCGCGCTGAGGTGGCGACCGTGGCGGTTTGGGCTGATCTTACCGCAGAACAAGCGGTTGCTGCATCCATTCACGCAGCGCCGCAGTGGTTTCGGCGGGTTGTTCCAGCGTCGGCAAATGGCCCGAATGTTCCAACACCACCAATTGCGCAAACGGGATCAATTCGGCCATGAACTCGTGCCTTTTGACGGGGCAAAGCTGGTCATGGGCGCCGCACAGAACAAGTGTCGGTGTGCGGCATTTGCGCAGCACCGCTTGCTGGTCGCGGCGGCGTTGCAGGGCGCGGGACTGGCGAATGAACACCTCTGGCCCCAGCGCCTGGGCCATATCCATCACCAGATCCAGTACGTCGCTGCGGTGCGGTCCGGGGGCCAGGTAATTGGGCTTCATCTCGTCGCGCATGACCTCCAGCAGGCGACCGGAGCGCACCTTGACGATCTGTGGTTCGCGATTTGCGGCAACTACCGGGGTTTCAGCAAGCGGGTTTGTGTCGATCAGCGCAATGCGCGTGATCCTGTCCGGGGCGCGGCGCAAAATCTCCATCGCCACGATGCCGCCCATGCTCAACCCGGCAAGTGCAAAGCGTTTGGGCAATTGATCGAGCAGGCCTGATGCAATTTCCTCGATCCGCTCGCCCAGCGTGATCGGCGCGACCGTTACGGCCATCTCTGAAGACAATTCAGCAATCTGAGGTCCAAAAAGACGGGCATCGCACATCATGCCGGGCAAGAACACCAAAGGTTCAGCCATTCCGCCCTACTGCATTGAAAATATTAGACTTCACGAGTTCCACCCCTGCCCCATTCGCCTATCTATAACACGGGTTCAAACATCGGCAACATAGTCCGGCGCAATTGGCAGGGTCAGCCCGCGAAAGGGTGGAAAATCCGAATATCTCTGCCTGCGCTGTGCCAGCGTTTCAGACGGTTCCGCGCCTTTTCGCAGCAACGTGCCGCGCGGATCGATATAGCTGGAAATGCTGCGCCAGGGGTTTGGCCGCCAGACAAGGTTCAAGGCCGCCAGCTTGGGAAAGAACCACATCTCGGAATACGCCAGATGATCGTGTATCCACCACGCAAGGTCGCGCCAATCACGCCCGCACTCATACTGATCGGCAAACCAGGGCACGACAACGGAGGCACCTGCTATCGCATCCCGCCCTGCGTCGCGGTCCCAGATGTGGCATTCAAGGGGATGCTCATTGCGTGCACAATTCAGCTTGTTTTCATTGCCATAGCGGTTGAGGTCCGGTGAACGGTATCCCGAGCGCACCGCAATCCGGCCAAATGTTTCCTCCAGCGGGTCCATCAATGTAGTACAGAACGCCCGGCCATTGGCCAGGGCCAGATCCGGGTTTTCCGGCACGTTGGGGCGACCATGGAACCCTGAAATCTCGGAATACATGAAATCGCGCATGAAGAAATATCTGGACAGCCGCTGCCTGCCAAAGGTTTCAAGGCTCCACATGCTGGCCGGTTTGCGCATCAACGGTATCCGTTCCACCGGAATGCCCCGTCATCGCGCAGCGGGGAAAAGGGATTATGGGCCACTTCCCAGATGTGCCCTTCCGGATCCTCAAAATAGCCGTGATGCCCGCCCCAGAACACGTCCCCTGCGGGTTTCAAGATACGCCCGCCCGCCGCCTCGACCTTGCCAAGGACGTCCGACACCTGGCCCTTTTCACGGACATTGTAGCCAAGTGTCATCGCCCCACGACCAAGCAGGTCGATGTCGATACCAATGTCCTCGGCCAGCTTCTCAAGCGGATATATGCCAAGGGTCTGCCCAATCAGATCATAGGCCACGATGCCATCCTGCGTTTCGACACGTTGCCACCCCAATGCATGATAGAAGGCCGCCAGAGCATCTGGATCTCTTGCGCCGAGGGTGATGAGCGATAGGCGTTGCTCCATCATTTGCATTCTCCATTAATGTTTTTTTTCAATCGGATGCCTGACCAACCTGATGTATCGCATCGAGTATAAGCGCCAGACAACGATCATCGGAAAACCGATGATCGGCATCCTTGACCAGGCTCAGTTGCATGTCCGGGCCGCTCGCATGGTCCAGCAATCGCACCGCCAGATCAACACTCACCGCCGTATCCGCCGTCCCTTGCAGGAAACGCACCGGAAACGGCAGATGCAGCGCATCGCGCAGAACCAGTTGGCGGCGGCCATCTTCTATCATGCGTTTGGTAATGATGTAGGGCTCCATGTAGTCAGAGGGCAATTCAACATGCCCAACCGCGTCCAACGCCCGTTTTTGGGTATCCGTAAACCCCGCCCAATAGCTGTCTTCGGTAAAATCCGGGGCCGCGGCAATTGTCACCAGCCCGACAATCCGCTCAGGCATCGCACGGGCCAGCAGCAGCGCCTGCCAGCCGCCCATTGACGATCCCACCGGCACTATCGGACCGTCAGTCAATGAAGCGACCGCTTCGGCTGTGTCTTCGGCCCAGTCACCGATGCAGCCATCGGTAA